>NZ_JBXWRP010000004.1:0-397324 GCF_059612945.1 Ruegeria sp. BHSC276
GCCCGACAGCCCGGTGCCGGGCGCATCCAGGCGGTCCTTGACCTCGTCCCAGATGGCGCCGCGGCGCAGGGATTTTTCCACGATCTCGTCCAGCTCGGCCTTGGACTTGGCTAGCCCGTGGATGCGTGGGCCGTAGGCGATGTTGTCATAGATCGACTTGGGGAACGGGTTGGGTTTCTGGAACACCATTCCCACCCGCGCCCGCAACTGCACCGGGTCGATGCTGGGGTCATAGATATCCTCGCCGTCCAGCCGGATGTCGCCCTTGACGCGGCAGATGTCGATCGTGTCGTTCATCCGGTTGAGGCAGCGAAGGAACGTCGACTTGCCGCAGCCCGACGGCCCGATAAAGGCCGTGACCGTCTTGTCGAGAATGTCCACCGAGACGTCCTTGATCGCCTGGGTTTCGCCATAGAAGACCTGGACGTCCTGCGCCTTTATCTTGACGGCATCGACGGCGACGCCCGGTTCGATCTTGCTCATGTCATTCATCATGATGATCCCTTTGCGCTTACCAGCTGCGCTCGAATTTGTTCCGAAGATAGATCGCGATGGCATTCATCGTGACCAGGAAACCCAGCAGCACCAGGATCGCCGCCGAGGTCCGGCTGACGAAGCCGCGCTCGGGGCTGTCGGCCCAGATGAAGATCTGGGTGGGCAGGGCGGTGGCGCTGTCGAACGGGCCGGCCGGGGCCGAGGTGATGAACGCGTTCATCCCGATCAGCAGCAGCGGGGCCGTTTCCCCCAGCGCCTGCGCCAGCCCGATGATCGTTCCGGTCAGGATGCCGGGCATCGCCAGCGGCAGCACATGGCCAAACACCACCTGATGCTTGGACGCGCCGATGCCCAGGGCCGCCTCGCGGATTGACGGCGGCACCGCCTTGAGCGCGGCGCGGGTGGCGATGATGATCGTCGGCATGGTCATCAGCGCCAGCGTCATGCCGCCCACGAACGGGGCCGAGCGCGGCAGGCCGAACCAGCCGATAAACACCGCCAGCGCCAGCAGGCCGAACACGACCGACGGCACCGCGGCCAGGTTGTTGATATTGACCTCTATGAAGTCGCTGATCTTGTTCTTGGGCGCGAATTCTTCAAGGTAGATCGCCGCGCCGATGCCCAGCGGGAAGGAAATCGCGAAACATACGAACAGCGCCCAGAACGACCCGATCAGCGCGCCCTTCAGACCAGCCAGTTCCGGGAATCGGCTGTCGGCATTGGTGACCAGGCCGGTGTTCAGCGGCTTGCTGATTACACCTTGGGCTTTCAGCTGGTCGAACCAGGCGATCTCGGCATCGTTCAGACGGCGGTTCTGCTCGGGCGTGTCGCGGTCGATGGTGCCCTTGTTCAGCTGGTCATACGGATCCGATACCGGCACCGTCAGCGTGATGGTCTGCCCGATCAGAGAAGGGTCAGCCACCACCCGGTCGCGCAGTTGAAACTGGGCGCCGTTGGACAGGATGCCCGCCAGGGCCTTACGGGTGGCCCGGTCGCTTGTGTCCACCTCGGGCAGCAACTCGGACAGCGAGGCTTGCAGTACGTCCTTGAAGCCGCCGCGCGGCAGTTTTTCGGGCTTGATCTCCTCGGGGTCGACATAAACCTCGAGCGTGATCTTGGTCTGGGTAAAGGCCTGATATCCCGACGATACCAGCGAGGCCACCAGGATGAACAGCATCAGAAAGGCAAAGCCGATGGCGCCCAGGCCCAAGCCCTGCAGCAGCTTCTGCTTGCGGTTGCGGCGGGTCAGGCTGGCGCGTACGGCGTCGGCGGTGTTGCCCTGCGGGGGCGTCTTTTCGGGTCCTGCGGTCAGGTCAGCCATGGTCTTGGCCTCAGTCATAGGCTTCGCGGTACTTGCGCACGATGCGCAGCGCGAAGACGTTGATGATCAGGGTGACGACGAACAGCATCATGCCAAGGGCAAAGGCCGCCAGCGTCTTGGGGTTGTCGAACGAGGTGTCGCCGATCAGAAGCGTGACGATCTGCACGGTCACCGTGGTTACGCTGTCCAGGGGGTTGATGGTCAGCGAGGCGATCAGGCCGGCGGCCATGACCACGATCATGGTTTCCCCGATCGCGCGGCTGACGGCCAACAGGATGCCACCGACGATGCCGGGAATGGCGGCAGGGAAAAGCACGTTCAGAACCGTCTCGGCCCGGGTTGCCCCCAGCGCCAGCGCCCCGTCGCGCAGCGAACGCGGTACCGCCGACAGGGCGTCATCGGTGAAAGACGAGATGAACGGGATCAGCATGATGCCCATCACGCTGCCTGCGGCCAGCGCCGTGTTGGGCGACACCGGAATGCCCAGCGAGGCGCCGAAACTGCGCATCGCCGGCGCCACCACCAGGATCGCGAAGAAGCCATAGACTACAGTCGGCACGCCGGCCAGGATCTCCAGCACAGGCTTGGCCACCGCCCGCAAGCGGTCGGGTGCGAATTCGTTCAGGTAGATGGCCGACAACAGGCCGACCGGAACCGCCAGGAACAGCGCGACCACGGTAATGACGATGGTGCCGAGAATGACCGGAAGCCAGCCGAATGCACCTTCGGCCGCAATCTGGTCTTCGCGCAGAGGGATCTGCGGTTCCCAATTCAGGCCAAAGAAGAACTCGGTGATTGGCACCATCTCGAAAAAGCGGATGGATTCGAACAGCAGCGCGGCAATGATACCGACGGTCGTAAAAATGGCGACGGTCGAGCAGAAGATCATCAGGCTTGACACGATGCGCTCGACCCCGTGGCGAGCGCGGAACGCGGCCCCCACGCGCGAGCGGGCAAAGGCCACGATGGCCAACGACAGAGCGAGGACGATCGACAGCAGAACCCATCCCGACATCTTATGCAGCTCAAGATACCGCTGGGCCGCGGCCATCTTCCATTGTTCGGGCTCGCCGAAGATCTGCCCGCGCGAGATCGACTTAATCTCGGCCAGCACCAACTGGCGCCCGCCAGTGTCCAATCCGTCAAGGCTGCCGGCAGGCAGGCCCGACATGACCACATGGTCGATCACTGGGCCTTGCAGGATCAGCCACAGTACGATCAGCACAAAGACCGGAACCAGCGTGGACAGAAAAGAAAACAGCCCGTGATAGCCGGGCAGAGAGTGCAGACGCGCCCCATCTGCGCGCAGACCGGCTGCAGCCCGCCGGTTCAGCAAATATCCAAGGATACTGACGCCCAACAGCGCCGCAAACACGAAAGTCGTCATCTGCCCCCCAGGCAAAAAAATAGGCTGCCCGGTTTCGTGGCCGGACAGCCCCGTGAATTGCAAGTCTTACGACTTGGGTTCCATGTTCTGGCCGTTCAGGATTGCGTCCTGCAGCTCTTCACGACGCTCGTCGGACAGGGCCACCAGGCCACGCTCGGCCAAATAGCCGTCAGCGGCCAGCGCGTCGTCCGACATGTATTCTTCCAGGAATTCGTCCAGGTTCGGGATCACGCCGCGATGCGCGTTCTTGACGTAGAAGTACAGCGGGCGGGACACCGGATAGGACTTGTCGGCGATGGTGTCGGCATTCGGCTCGACGCCCTCGATCTTGACCGGCTTCAGCTTATCCAAGTTCTCGTACAGGAACGAGTAGCCGAAGATGCCAACGGCGTTCGGGTCGGCCTCGAGGCGCTGAACGATCAGGTTGTCGTTCTCGCCTGCTTCGACGAAGGGTCCGTCGGTGCGCATGCGCGAGCAGTTTTCCTTGACCCAGTCGCCATCAAACCCGCCATTCTTGACAAAATCCAGCTCTTCGCAGCCGGCATGCATCGCCAGCTCGACGAAGGCGTCGCGGGTGCCCGAGGTCGGCGGCGGGCCATAAGCCAGGATTTCCACGGCTGGCAGGTCGGGGTTGACTTCGTTCCAGGTCTTGAACGGGTTGTCCTTCCACTCGCCATCAACCGGCACTTGGGCGCCAAGGGCCAAGTAGATGTCACCCAGCGACAGGTCCCAGTCCTGATCATTGCCGCGCGAGATGGCGATCGACAGGCCGTCGAACCCGATCAGGGCTTCCGAGATGTCTGTGACGCCGTTCTTTTGGCACAGCTCGTATTCCGAGGCCTTCATGGCACGCGATGCGCCGGTGATGTCGGCGGTGTTTTCACCGATGCCTTCGCAGAAGATTTTCATGCCGCCGCCGGTACCGGTCGATTCGACGATGGGCGAGGCTGCGCCGGTGTTGTTGGCGAACTGCTCGGCGACGGCCTGGGTGTACGGGAACACGGTCGAAGATCCGACGATGCGGATGGCGTCGCGCGCCGAAGCAGCAGACGCAGCAATGGCGGTGATTGCCAGAACCGAAGCGGTCAGTTTGATGGTGGTCATGGTCACTCCTGAAACTCAGCTTTGGCCGCCCCCTGCGGCCTTGGCGACTGCTCTAAGCGGGACGTGCGACGCTTATGTAACGGCAGTGTAACAGTTTCATGACAAAGCGCGCAGGGTTCGGGTTTTTGCGGGATCTCCTGCGCCGAATCCTGCTGAAATGGAGATGAGGCGGCCCAAATAACACCTGGCGTGCAGGGAAAATGGCCCCATACACACAAGTGAATGGACTCGGCGCCCCGATTCGAGGATCTTGGTGATCCAGTTTCGAATCATACCGATGGCCGGGTGACAGGAGCGTTGATATGCTGACCAGACGACACTTTGTTGCGACATCGCTTGCCTTGTTCTCGCAGCCGATTCTGGGTGCGTTGCCGGCCTCGGCCGCGACCGCGTCTCAATGGGCAGCATGGGATGCGCAGGTCACGCCGGCCAATTACGATCCGGCCGCGTCGAACCCCTGGGGTCTGCATCCGCGGTTCCTGCCCCGCCGGGTTCAGACCAACCGACCGCTGAAACCCGGCGACATCCATGTGGATGCGGTGGCGCGGTATCTGTATTTCATCGAAGATGGCGGTACCGCCATGCGCTACGGCGTGGCCATCGCGCGCGGTGATCTGTACGAGCCCGGAACCTATACGATCAAACGCAAGGCTAAATGGCCGCGCTGGACGCCCACCGCCGACATGATCCGCCGCGACCCGCAGGATTATGCCCAGTTCGCCGACGGCATGCCGGGCGGGCCGAAAAACCCGCTGGGGGCGCGGGCGTTCTATCTGTATCAGGGCAACCGCGACACCTATCTGCGCATCCACGGCACGCCTTATCCCCGGTCGATAGGTGGCCGCGCCAGTTCAGGCTGCGTGCGCATGGTGATGGCGCATATCATCGGCCTGTATGACCGGGTTCAGCCCGGCGCCACGGCACATCTCTACCCGCCCGAGCAGCCGATCACGGCCTCGGCCTGATCAGGCGCGGGCGCAGATCGGGCGCCCCTCGACGGTTCTGAGCGGCAGATAGGTCGTCTCGACCGGGCCGACATGGCGGTACCAGTAACACCCATCCTCGGGCATGATCCGAACCGCGTTCAAGTTCTGGCCGGGCGCGGCAATTGCGATCACCCCTTCGGGCACCTTGGCCAGGTCGCCGGGCGCGGACGCGCCGGACATCGACGCGGTTTCCGTACAGGCGCCGACTGCCAGCAAAACTGCCGCATATTTCAAGTCCGATTTGGCCAACATCGTGTACTTCCCCGTGCTGTTTCCCGGTCCGTTTGCCGCACAAAGTTGCATCCTGACGCGCGCAGTTCAATTCGCTGCGTACAATAGGTGTGACAGCGTGGCTTTTCTGCGCAGGGCGTTGCGAACAAATTTGGGTTGACCTTCCAGCGCGGTAAGGCGGCAGAAGACGCGCAAACAGCGAATGCATCTACAACCAAGTGAAACGAGCCGATGAACAAACTGACGCTTTTGATTGGCGGCGTTCTGATCGCGGGCGCTGCCGTATTTGTCTACAACTTCAACCAGCAGCCTACGGGCCATTCGATGGCGGTGCCCGATACGTCGTCGCTGTCGCAGGGGGAACCAATCGCGCAGGTCCGGGTGCCGGCGACGTTCAGTGCGCAGGCGCAGATGGGAAAGGTTGCCTTTGACGCTAAATGCGCAGCCTGCCATGGAATGAATGCGACGGGGCTGGAAGGGCTGGCGCCGCCGTTGGTACACAAGATCTATGAGCCCAGCCACCACGGGGACGAGGCCTTTCAGCGGGCGGTTCAATATGGTGTTCAGGCCCATCACTGGCGCTTTGGCGACATGCCGCCGGTCGCTGGCTTGACCCGTGCAGACGTGCAGGGCATCGTTGCCTATGTCAGGGAACTGCAGCGCGAGAACGGGATAGACTGAACCTTGCACAGCTGGGCGGACAGGATGATCGGACGGTGGCTTCTGGCCTTGGGCTTGGTCTTGGCCGGTGTTCTGGTGTTCTCGGAACCCGCCTTGGCGCATGGGGGCGATGGGGGTACACATGCCGTCGTCGATCTGGAAGCATCCGACCCCGACCATGTCGAACAGGGCCACCCGGGTCATTGCCACGGCGGGGCCTTCTGCAACGGCGTGGCAATGACCGTGGCCGCGCCCGTCGTTTCCGCTCTGGTATCAAGGATCAGCCGCCGTGCCATCCCGCCGGGCCGGTACCGGATGTTGCCGGTGGCCCTGTTCGATCCGCCCCCGCCGCGCGCCGTGTCCTGAGTCACGAAAGGCCCCTTTCGGGGGCGAGTTGAAGCAGACAAACAGGACAAGACGATGACCCTTTCAAAACTGACGACGGGAGCCGTGCTGGCGTCGATGATCGCCGTAACCGCCCTGGCGCATGGTGGCGCCACCGGGATCGTGAAGGAACGCATGGACGGTATGTCCGCCATGAAGGACGCGATGAAGACCCTGACGCCGATGATGCAGGGCAAGACACCTTATGACGCGGCCACAGTCCGGCGCGCGGCCGAGACGATCGGGCGCCATGCCGGTGACAGCATGACACGGCTGTTCCCCGAAGGTAGCGATGGCATGCCTTCCGAGGCCAAACCCGAGATCTGGCAGGACTGGGAAGCCTTCGCCGAACTGGCCGAGCAGCTGCAGACCTATGCCCAGGGGCTGGTCCTTGCGGCCGACAACGGGCTGATGATGGCCGGTGCCGGTCAGGGGTCCGGCATGATGGGCGGATCGGGCATGATGGGTGGCGCCTCGATGATGGGGGGCGGGGCCATGATGGGCGGAACCCCCGGGCGCGAGGAGCTGTCCGAGATGCCCGCCGATGGCGTGTTCATGATGCTGGGCCAGAACTGCTCGGCCTGTCACACGCGGTTCCGGTCGGAATAGGGTGCCACGATGAAACGCATCTATCGCTTGGGCCTTGCCTCTGCCGTACTGGCTGCGGCGGGGCTGGCCGCCGTGGTCGCGTGGCCAATCGGTCTGACGCCGCAACTGCCCGAGCTGACGGGCGACGTTGACCGCGGGGCCTACCTGGCGCGGGCGGGCGGCTGCATCGCCTGCCACACCAATTTCGCCGAGGGTGGCGCGCCCCTGGCCGGCGGCGTCAAGCTCGAAACACCCTTTGGCACGGTGTATTCCCCGAACCTGACCACAGACCCGGACCACGGCATTGGCGGCTGGTCGATCGAGGAATTTGCCAAGGCCGTGCGTCAAGGCGTGGCGCCGGACGGGCAGCCCTATTACCCAGCCTTCCCGTACCCGTTCTACGCCGATTTCACCGATCAGGACATTGCCGACCTGTGGGCGGCGTTCCAGACCGTGCCGCCGGTGGGCACGCCGTCCCGCGCGCAGCAGATGGCCTTTCCCTTCAACCAGCGCTGGGGGCTGAAACTGTGGCGCGCGGCGTTCCTCGAGCCTCCGCGCACCGATCCGGTCCCCGGCAAAGGTGATGTGTGGAACCGCGGCCGGCTGCTGGTCGAAGGCGCCACTCACTGTGCCGCCTGCCACACCGGGCGCAATCTGTTTGGTGCCCGCAAATCGGATACCGAGCATTTCAAGGGCAGTGATGCACTGCCGGGCGGCGACAAGGCGCCGGCCATCGACTATGAAACCCTGCAGAGGCTGGGCTGGACGGTCGACAACCTGGCCTATGCCCTGCGCACCGGCATTATGCCCGACGGTGACGTATTCGGCGGTGCCATGGGCGAGGTCGTGACCTACGGCACCAGCTTCCTGACCGAAGCAGACCGCCGCGCCATGGCCACCTATTTGTTGGACGACCATGACGGACAGTGAAAAGGTGGAGCCGCGGGGCCATCCGCGCAGGACGACATTGCCCTGGGTGGCGCTGACGGCCGCCGTCGTGATGGGTGCTGCTGGCGCGTTCGGATGGATTTCAGGCGCTGACCTCAGTGACGAACCCTCCGATCCGGTGCGGGGGGCGGTGCTCTATGCCGAGAACTGCGCCGCGTGCCACGGGGCCAACCTTGAGGGTCAGCCGGACTGGCAGACGCCCGACGCCAACGGTGTTCTGCCGGCCCCGCCGCATGACCGCACCGGCCATACTTGGCATCACGGAGACGGTATGCTGTTCGCCTATACCAAGCTGGGCGGTGCCGAGACGCTGAAACGCATGGGCGTGACCGGGGTACAAAGTGGCATGCCCGGTTTCGCCGATACCCTGACCGATGCAGAGATCCGAGACATCCTCGGTTTCATCAAATCCAGTTGGACGGAGCGCGAGCGTGAGATGCAGCAACTGCGGACCGAGGCCGAAGACGGCGGACCTTTCGAGGACTTTCGCTGAGTGCACCTTGACCTTCCACCTGCTGGAACCCTTATGTAGCGGGTCAGCAGCGATTCAATGGTGACGACATGACCCAGATTTCACACGCCCGCCTTCAAGTTCAGGGAATGAGCTGCGCCTCGTGCGTCGGCCGCGTCGAACGTGCCCTGAAGGCCGTGCCCGGCGTCGAGGACGCCTCGGTCAACCTGGCCAGCGAAAGCGCCCAGGTCGATTTCCACGCGCCCGCTGACCTGCCGACCATCCTCGGCGCGCTCGAGGCGGCCGGGTATCCCTCCGCGATCGAAGAGGTCACGCTGGACATTCAGGGAATGAACTGCGCCTCATGCGTGGGCCGCGTGGAACGGGCGCTGTCGGCGGGGCAGGGGGTCGTGGCGGCCTCGGTCAACATGGCCTCGGAAACGGCCACGGTCCGCTATGTGGCAGGCTCCACCACGCCCGAGGCCATAGCCGCGCTGGCCACGGCGGCGGGCTACGCCGCCACCCTCCGAGACGCGGCACGGCCCGAGCCCGAGGACCGCAAAACCGAGGAAATCCAGCACCTGGCCCGGCGCACAAGCTTTGCCGCGATCCTGGCTCTGCCTGTCTTTGTTCTGGAAATGGGCGCGCATGTCGTTCCCGGAATGCACCATCTGATTGCCCAGACGATCGGTCTGCAGACCAGCCACCTGTTGCAATTCGTACTGACCACGATCGTTCTGTTCGGGCCGGGGCTGCAATTCTATACCAAGGGCTTTCCGGCCTTGTTCCGGGGCGCGCCCGACATGAACTCGCTGGTCGCGCTGGGGACGGCGGCGGCCTATGGGTACTCGCTGGTGGCGACCTTTGCGCCCGATCTTCTGCCGGCGGGCACCGCAAACGTCTATTACGAGGCGGCGGCGGTCATCGTGGTGCTGATCCTGCTGGGCCGCTTCCTCGAGGCGCGCGCCAAGGGCCGCACCGGTGAGGCGATCCGCAAGCTGGTGGGGCTGCAAGTCAAGACCGCGCGGGTCGAGCGCGATGGCCGCGTGGTGGAACTGCCCGTCGATCAGATCGTCGTGGGCGACATAGTGCATGTCCGCCCCGGCGAGAAGATCCCGGTGGATGGCGCCGTGCTGACCGGGCGGTCCTATGTGGATGAAAGCATGATCACCGGCGAACCGGTGCCGGTCGAAAAGGCCGAGGGCGCCGCCGTGGTTGGCGGCACCGTGAACGGAACGGGGGCGTTAACCTTCCAGGCCGAAAAGGTCGGGGCCGACACGATGCTGGCGCAGATCATCCAGATGGTCGAACAGGCACAGGGGGCCAAGCTGCCCATCCAAGGTCTGGTCGACCGGATCACCCTGTGGTTCGTTCCGGCCGTGATCTCGGTTGCCGTGGTGACGGTTCTGGTCTGGCTGCTGTTCGGCCCGGACCCGGCGCTGAGCCTGGCGCTGGTTGCCGGGGTCTCGGTTCTGATCATCGCCTGCCCCTGCGCCATGGGTCTGGCCACGCCGACCTCGATCATGGTGGGCACCGGGCGTGCGGCCGAGATGGGTGTGCTGTTCCGCAAGGGGGACGCGCTGCAGATGCTTCAGGAAACCACCGTCGTTGCGCTGGACAAGACCGGCACGCTGACGGAGGGCCGGCCCGAACTGACCGACCTGATCGTGGCCGACGGCATGACCGAGGACGCGGTGCTGCGCCTTGTCGCCGCGGTCGAGGCCACGTCGGAACACCCGATCGCAACCGCGATCACCCGGGCCGCCGAAAGCCGCCGGTTGTCTCTGCCCAAGCCCGAAGCGTTTGACTCGATCACTGGCTACGGGGTGCAGGCAATGGTCGAAGGCCACCGGGTTCTGATCGGCGCCGACCGCCTGATGGCCCGCGAGGGGATCGAGATCGGCGGGCTGGCAGAGCGCGGCGCGAACCTGGCCGCCAAGGGGAAAACGCCGCTCTATGCCGCGATCGACGGGCGTATCGCGGCGGTGATCGCCGTGGCCGATCCGATCAAGCCCGGTACGCCTGCCGCCATCCAGGCCTTGCATGACCTGGGTCTAAAGGTCGCGATGATCACCGGTGACAACGCCGCTACGGCCCGGGCCATCGCCGCGCAACTGGGCATCGACCACGTGGTCGCCGAGGTGCTGCCCGAAGGCAAGGTGGCCGCGCTCGAAAGCCTGCGCGCAGACGGAGGCAAGCTGGCCTTCGTGGGCGACGGCATCAACGATGCGCCCGCGCTGGCGGCGGCGGATGTGGGCATTGCCATCGGCACCGGCACCGACATCGCGATCGAGGCGGCCGACGTGGTGCTGATCTCCGGTGACCTGACCGGCGTGGTCAACGCGTTCGACGTCAGCCGACGCACCATGCGCAACATCCGGCAGAACCTGTTCTGGGCCTTTGGTTACAACACGCTGCTGATCCCGGTGGCCGCCGGGGTTCTGTACCCGTTCGGCGGGCCGCTTCTGTCGCCGGTTCTGGCCGCGGGCGCGATGGCGCTGTCCAGCGTTTTCGTCCTGTCCAACGCCTTGCGGCTGCGTTGGGTGAAACCGGCCCGAACACCACAGGACGCTCCCGAAGAAACCCGCATCCTGACGCTCAACCCGGCCAATGCCGACTAGACAAGGAGGGAACCATGAATATCGGAGATGTCGCCGAGCGCTCGGGCCTTCCGGCCAAGACCATTCGTTACTACGAAGACATCGGCTTTATCAAACCCCGGCGCGGCGCCAACGGATACCGGCATTTCGACGAAAAAGAGCTGCACAAACTGGCGTTCATCGGCCGCGCCCGGTCGCTGGGCTTTACCATCGAAGACTGCCGGACGCTTTTGGCACTGTACGAGGACAAGCGTCGCGCCAGCGCCGATGTAAAGCGCATCGCCAAGCAAAACCTGAAGGAAATCGACGCGAAGATCGCCGATCTCAAGGCCATGCGCGCCACGCTGTCTCACCTGGTCGCGGAATGTGCCGGCGATGACCGCCCGGATTGTCCGATCTTGAATGACCTTGGGCGGATTTGACCGCATCCGTCTGCGACACATTCCACAGGATGGTGGCGGAAACCCGCGTCGTCCGGTCTCGTTTGTCCTCGACATCACTCCAGAAGAAGCCCAACGCCGACATCAAGGCGTTGGGAAGGAACACCCGCCTCTGCGAATAAAGCTTTGTAAAACGCTCGTTCAGAAACGGGGCGCAAGTTACGAACCGAGTTTCGCCCCAGCCCAGTGTCCCGAACAGAGCGTCTTTTGTTAGCCCACCCGGTTGACTTGGCTTTGCCGATACCCAATTTCCGCCGCCTACGCATAACAGAGGTTTGCCGAAATGAACCGTATCCTAGCAACCGTTCTGGCCTTAGGCCTGGGCACTGCCGCAACCGCCGAAACCCTGCGCGTGGGCATGTCGGGCGGGTATTTCCCCTTTACCTTCGTTAAGCAGGACGTGCTTCAGGGCTTCGAGGTCGACGTCATGAACGCCGTTGGCGAAAAGACAGGGTTGGACATCGCGTTCGAGACCATGTCGTTCTCGGGCCTGATCGGCGCGCTGGACGCGGGCCGGATCGACACGATCGCCAACCAGATCACCATCACCCCCGAACGCGAAGCCCGGTTTGCGTTCAGCCAGCCCTATGTGATCGACGGCGCGCAGGTGGTCGTGCGCAAGGGCAACGACACCATCAAGGGGGTCGAAGATCTGAAAGGCCACACCGTCGCCGTCAACCTCGGCTCGAATTTCGAGCAGCTTCTGAAAGAACTGCCGTATTCCGACGAGATCGAGATCAAGACCTACGAGGCCAACATCGCGCAGGACACCGCCTTGGGCCGTGTCGATGCCTTCGTGATGGACCGCGTGTCCTCGGCCCAGCTGATCGCCGAAAGCCCGCTGACGCTGGAGCTGGCCGGCGCGCCCTTCTCGGAAATCCGCAACGCCCTGCCGTTCCGCGATGACGCGGAAGGCCGGGCTTTGCGCGACCGGGTCGATGCGGCGCTGACCGAGCTGAAGCAGGACGGCACCCTGGCGGAAATCTCGGTCAAGTGGTTCGGAACCGACATCACGGCGAACTGAAGCCATGCGGGGATTGGACCTTGAATATATGCTGGGGCTGGTCCCCGTCATCTTGGGCTATGTGCCGCTGACGCTGGCGATGGCTTCGGCCGCCATGGTGCTGGCGCTGGTTCTCGCGGTGGCGCTGGCGGTGGAACGTGTCTTTCGCGTGCCTGTGCTGGATCAGCTGGTGCTTCTGTTCATCAGTTTCTTCCGCGGCACGCCGCTGCTGGTGCAACTGTTCCTGTTCTACTATGGGTTGCCGCAAGTTCTGTCTTTCCTGACCGCGATTGACGGGGTGACCGCCGCGATCATGGGGCTGACGCTGCACTTTGCCGCCTACATGGCCGAAACCATCCGCGCGGCGATCATCGGCGTCGATCGCAGCCAGTGGGAAGCAGCGCAGTCCATCGGCATGACCCAAGGCCAGTTGATGCGGCGGGTGGTCCTGCCGCAGGCGGCCCGCGTGGCGGCTCCGACGCTGGTCAACTACTTCATCGACATGATCAAGGGCACCTCGCTGGCCTTCACCCTCGGCGTGACCGAGATGATGGGCGCTGCCCAGAAAGAGGCGGCGGGCAGCTTCCTGTATTTCGAGGCATTCCTGGTGGTCGCCGTCATCTACTGGATCATGGTCGAAGGTCTGAGCCAGGCGCAGAAGGTCCTCGAGATCCGACTGAACAGGGCATATGCACGATGATCCGTATCGAAGGACTGACCAAACGGTTTGGCGGCACCGCCGTCCTGAACACCATTGATCTCGAGATCGCAAAGGGCGAGCGCGTCGTCGTCATCGGCCCCTCGGGCACCGGGAAATCCACGTTGCTGCGCTGCATCAACTTTCTAGACACGCCCGATGCGGGCCGCATCACGGTCGGAGGCATTTCGGTCGATGCGACACGGGCCAGCCGTGCCGATATTCTGGCCCTGCGGCGCGCGACTGCCTTCGTGTTCCAGAATTACGGCCTGTTTTCACATCGCACCGCGCTGGAAAACATCATGGAAGCGCTGGTCACCGTGCAGAAACGCCCCCGCGCCGAGGCCGAGGCGCAGGGCCGTCGCATCCTGAAGGAAATCGGTCTGGCGGAAAAGGCCGACAGCTATCCGGCCAGCCTGTCGGGCGGACAGCAGCAACGTGTGGGGATCGGCCGCGCCATGGCGATCGGGGCGCAGTTGATGCTGTTTGACGAGCCGACCTCGGCGCTGGATCCGGAATGGGTCGGCGAGGTGCTCGACCTCATGCGTTCGGTCGCCGCGCAGCGCCAGACCATGTTGATCGTCACGCATGAGATGCGTTTTGCCCGCGAAATCGCCGACCGGGTGATCTTCATGGAGGGCGGTCGGATCGTGGAACAGGGCCCCCCGGCACAGATCTTCGATGCGCCGAAAGATCTGCGTTTGCAGCGGTTTCTGGCGCGCGTCAGTGCATGACGACGCGGCCCCGCCCTCGGGGGCGCAAAGCCCCCTGTCCATCGCGCCACGATCGGGCGTGGTCCCTGCTCACAGCTGCGACCCGATCGGCAGCAGGCTCAGGAACCCTGCAACGATGTGATCCCAGGCGCTGCCCGTTGGCTCGGTATCATATTCCAGCACCGTTCCGTCGGCCGCACGGGTCCGCCAGGTCAACTGCCCGGCTGGCCCCAGCGTGACCCGGTACGTATAGGCGGGTAGCGCGTCGTCCAGCGCACCGATGGCCTGTTCGGTCAGGGCGGGCGAGTCGATCAGGATTCCCATCTCGGTGTTGATGTTGACCGAGCGGGGGTCCCAGTTGAACGACCCCACGAACAGGTATCGATCATCAATCGCGAAAGCCTTGGAATGTAGCCCCGACCGAGACTGCGCCCAGTTGATGCCCTGTCGCTGCTGTTGATAGTTGTCGGGTCGCAGTTCGTACAGATCGACGCCGCCGCGCAGCAACGGTCTGCGTTTCGTGGCGTAATGGGCATAGACGGGAAGCACATCGTTCGATGCCAGCGAGTTGGTGACGACCCGGACATCGACGCCTCGGCGCTCGAGTGCGGTCAGCCACCGGACACCGCTGTTGCGGGGCACGAAATAGGCCGAAACGATGGTGACCTCGGATTTTGCTGTCTCGAAATATGGCAGCAGTTGCGCGGCAAGGATCGGATCCGCGATGTCGGCGCCGGCTGCCTTGGCAGGCGGGTCCGCATAGAGTCGGGCCGGCACCCAATCCAGCGAAAGGGCCCCGTCTGCAAAGTTTTCCTGCGCCGACCGGCGCAGCGCGGCGCCATAGGGTGTTCGCTTCGCGTCTTCGACCAATTGGCGCAACCGGTCGCGGGCGGCGGCAAGGCTGAATTCCGGCGGCCCGACAACCGCGCGGGCGGGCACCGCGAACGGACTGTTCCAGTAGTCATCGAAGCTTTTGGAAACTTCGGTCACCACCGGCCCCGCAGCCAGCACATCGAGATCGGCATAGTTCATTTCCTCGCGGGCGAGAAAATACTCGGCCCCGATGTTCCGCCCGCCCACGATGGTAAACAGATTGTCGGCCGTCATGGACTTGTTGTGCATCCGTCGATTGATCCGCTTGAAATCGGTCAAACCGGCCACGACCAAGCTTTGATCGCGCCAGAACGGGTTGAACAGCCTGATTTCGATGTTTTCGTGCAGGTCCAGTGCGGCGGTCATCGCGTCATAGCCTGCGGTGTCCATATCATCCAGCAACAAGCGGACGCGCACTCCGCGATCAGCCGCCTGAAGAAGGCTGGCTGCAAAAAGATGCCCCGTCGGGTCGTCATGCAGCAGGTAATATTGTGCGTCGATCGTGCGTTCGGCGGCGGCCGCCATCAACAGCCGAGAGACCAGCGCCTGTTCTCCATCGCTGACAAGTCGCACGCCCGAGCGCCCGTCCCCAGGGTCGCCCAACCGGCGCGCCGCGCGTCCTAGTTTGCTGTCTTCACGGGCGGGCTGATAGTTGGACACCGTCTTTTCGTACATGCGCTCCTTGGGTGCGCAGCCAAGCAGCGCGACCAGACAGACCAGACCGGCTATGATTTGCCGCAGCTTCATGCAGACCCTCCCTTCGCAGGGTCTCAGATGACACTGCCACGGCCCCCCGGTTCAAGCCCCTTGCGGATCAGCGGTGCAGGTTTTCGGCGGCCTGTGGCGATTGCGCAGGGCGGGTCGGCCAGCCCCGTTCGCCGTAGTGGTAGCCGACTGCCTTCCGACCCGAGACACCCGACGGCGAAAAAAAACACCACTTGGAACGCGCGGCGTCTACAGGCCCAAGACCGGTTCAGGCAGAACCCGCATGCAGACAGCGGCAAAAAACAGACCGCTGCCCGACAGCACGAACACATGCCAGATCGTGTTGTGATACGGGATCCAGTCCAGCAGATAGAACGCAACGCCGGCCGTGTAGACCAGCCCACCCGCGATCATCAGGATCACGACCGCCGAGGGCAGATCGGCCAGAACACCCTGGCCCGCCCAAACGATGGCCCATCCCATCATCAGGTAAAGCGCCAGCCCGAACCACCGGAACCTGTGCGGAGCGATCATCTTCAGGGCCGAACCCAGCGTGGCCGACGACCACAGACCAAACAGCAAGCCCGGCGCCTGCCCGCCGGACAACAGCAGGAACGGCGTATAGGTTCCGGCGATCTTGACGTAGATCCCCGAGTGGTCGAGACGCCGCAGAACATCGGTCCATTCCGGGCTCTGGCTCATGTTGTAGAGCGCTGAAAAACTCAGCATTAAGACAAGCGTCACGCCGTAGATCAACGCGCCCCAGACCGCGGCGGGCTCGGGTCCGGACTGCACGGTCTGGCCGACCAGGATCGGTACCGCGACCAATGCCGCACCAACGCCCAGTACATGTACTACCCCGTCGCTGACGCGTTCGGACCGGCTGTAGGTCGGGCGAATTTCGGCAAAGGATTTCATCCCCACCAGGATAGGCCAGCGCTCGGCCCCGGGCAAGCCGGGTGTCGATGACCTTCGGGTGTCGGGCCTCTATGAGGGTTGATCGTCCGCCTTCGGGTCCTTGTAGCGGTTGAGGTCCAGAACGCCGGACTGAACCGGCGCTTGCCGTGCCAACATCTCGTGCAGGCGGTCGCTGAGCCTCCAGAAGTCGGAGCTTGTCCTGCGTATGCCGTAAGTGGCGATGACATTCATATAGTCGCTTTGCGAGCGGATCGCCTTCACGGCAGACACGAAGTCGGGCAACGCGTCGCTGGACACGCGGAAGAAGAAATTGGGATAGCTTCCGATCAGCCCGGGCAACACCGTGATCGTGTCGTCCCGGGGCAGGCGTCGTGCGTGTTCGCGGAACAGAAATGCAACGTTGGAATGGGCCTTGTCATGGACGAGGGAAAAGACCTCGGTCTGGTCTTCGCCATGTTCGACCAGCAAAACCGACAGGTCGGGCAGATATCTGACCCACGGGCCGGTTTGGCTGGACAACTGCCGCAGCAGCGTCGCGCTGGGGTCGCTGGTACAGGCGTCACCCGTGCAGCGATTGATCGGGTCGGTGACCGGCCACAGCCCGTTCCCGCGGTTCAGCAAGTTCAGCAGAAACTCGGCCTTGGGGTTGTCGGTGCCGAAGGCGATCCCGGTCGGGAAATCGTCATCGAGACGGCGCTGATGCCAATAGGTGTGCAACTCGGCAAGAAATCCCTGATACCAGCCATCATGCATCCGGGTTCGGATTTCGGCCGGCATGAAGGTCAGGAAACTATCTTCGCTCTCCATACGCAGCTCATTCATGTACAGCCGTGTGGCCAGCTGATGCGCGACCCGGCCGAACACGTCGTAGCCTGCGACCAGATTGTAATAGATCCTCTCGAACACCGGATAGTCGATCACCCAGGCGGTTTCCGGGATGTCGCCGTGAAACCCGATCATCGCCGAGGCGTTGTCAAAGTGCCGAAACACGGTGATCAATGCCTGTGGATTCGTCCCGCCCCCGTCCCAGATCGCATCATAGCCGAACCCCGTCCGATGCGCCGGGCTGTTGCGATAGCGGGCGTCGCGAAACTGAAGGTATTCCACCTGATTGCGGTGATAGAGCGACTGGAGATCGCCCAGCACCCCTTCATCGGCCCCGGCGACCGGCAATTCGAGATAGGCCGCGCCCTGGGCAAGATAGCTGGGATCGGTCACCGACAGATCCGCCTCGGGGTCAAGGAAACTGACCCAGAACCGGTCTTCGATCACGTTGACCGCCGTCTGCCCATGACAGACCGGGCCTCGGATGAAGCTGCGCACGAAGAACAGCGCGTCGTCCAACAAAAACTCATAGCGGCTGCGGGCGGGGAGCGCAGCGAAAGTGCTGAACGGGTTGCCGCCCTCTGCATCGCCATAGGGCGGCAGTTGTTCCAGCGACCAGTCGGGTTCAAGAAACAGCTCCCTATACCGGTCCATACGCCGGGACCCGAACGGATAAACGAGGTGTTCCTTGTGCACGATGGTCTCGGTCACAAGTTGCAGCCGATAGTAGAACGGCCTTGCGCCGGGGTCGTCGAAGGGCCGGCGGGACGCGATGACGGAGATCGGCTGCCCCGGCGGCGTCGTGGACCTTACCATCTGAAAGAACCGGCGCGGGTCGTCATCCGGGAAATGTAGGCGCGCCAGGAACAGATGTTCGAACAAGTAGCGGCTGGTCAACCGGCTACGGAGATCGTCGGCGTTCAGAAAGGCCTCCCACCTATCGACCTTCGCCTGGACCGAAGCTGGCAGATCCGCTGCTTCCGGATCGAGTGTCCCGCCGGCCCGCGCCCATTCGCGCAACAGGGTGAACTCGTCATCCGACAACCGCGCGGCAGCGTAGGGCATTCCGGCCAAGGGGTGTTTGCGCCGAAACGCATCGAATTCCTGCGGCGACGGGCAGACCAGTTCGCGGTTGATCGAAAGACCCAGCTCTTGCGGAACGGGCTCTCCCTCGGGCAGCGGCGCGGCGTGGCCCAGATCCAGAAAGCGTTCCAGCAGACTGAGTTGTCCGGGCTTTTGCCCCGGACCTCCGGCGACCGTGTGGAACCCCAGCGCGCGCCAGTCCGGCACGGTTCGGGCGTCGAGCCCAAGCCGCGTGGGCGGCGCATCTGTCAGCCGGTCGGTGTCGTAGACCACCTGCTTGGTCCCGCCGCGCGCCACGCCTTCGGGTGCGGTCAGCTTCAGTTGGCAGGGCGCGTCATAGCAGCTGTGGCAGACGACGCATCGCCGGTTCAGCAGGTCTCTGACCTGTACGGTGCCCGTCACGCCCGTTTCAACGGCGTTCTGGGCGCAGGCACCCATTGGGATGATCAACCCAGCCAAAACGATCAGTGCAAGGCCGGCTACCGTCATTCGGAATTGAAAAAATCCGCTGCGCTGCATGGCTGGACTCTGCCCGATCAAGGAATTGAAACGTCAGCGCAGTCTGATCCGCCCAAACCTGCGTGTCGAGACATTTTCGGCCGCACTGACCGATTGCTTGATTGACACCGCATAACCCCGCATGATCAGGCATGGACAGCACGGTCGAGACATGGCTGCACGATCTGGGCCTGGACCAGTATGCCGATGCGTTTGCACAGAACGACGTCGATGAACGGGTGCTGCCCTTGCTGTCCGACGCTGACCTGCGCGAACTGGGTGTCAGCCTTGGGCACCGGAAGCTCATACTGGCGGCGGCGCGGGATTTGGGCGGCACGCCGGACGGGTCGCCGCACCCTGCCATCCCTTTGCCCGAGGCGGCGGGGGCCGTGTCCGACCAAGCTGACCTTGCGGCTGCCGAGCGCCGGCACCTGACCGTGTTCTTTGCCGATCTTGTCGGCTCGACCGAACTGACCAACCGGATTGACCCGGAAGACATGCGGACCCTGCTGCAGCGCTATCAGGACGCCGTCGCCGGGGCCGTCAGCCGGTATGGCGGCTATGTCGCCAAATATCTGGGTGACGGGTTGCTTGTCTTTTTCGGTTGGCCGCGCGCCTACGAGGATCACGCGATCCGCGCGGTCAAAGCAGGCCAGGAGTCGGTGGCGCGGGTCAAGGCGCTGCAAACCCCGGACGGGACCCCGCTGTCGGTTCGGATCGGCATCGCCAGCGGCGACGTGGTCGTGGGTGACGCGATCGGCAAAAACACCTATGAGGAAGGGGCGATGACCGGGCCGGTCTTGAACCTGGCCGCCCGCATCCAGGAACGAGCGCCGCCGAACGCCGTGGTCGTCCCGCAGGAGGACGCCACGACGGCGTTGCAGGGCGTATTCGAATTCGCCGAACTGGGGCAGGTTCCGCTCAAGGGGTTCGATGCACCGCGGAGTTTGATGCAAGTTGTGGCGGAACGCAGCGCCGAGAGCCGCTTTCGCGCCGTGCATGACTGTGCGGCCCAAAACAGGTTGATCGGGCGCGAGACGGAAAAGGACATCCTGCTGCAGTCGTGGCGGCAGGTGAAGGATGGCGCGGGCCAGGTGATCCTGCTGGGCGGCGAGGCCGGTATGGGCAAGTCCCGGCTGGTCGAGGCTTTTCTTGCGGACCCCAACGTGGCGGAACACGCCGACATCATCCGCCTGAACTGCTCGCCCTACCTGACCAGCAGCCCGTTTCACCCGGTCGCGGCACGGATTTCGCAGGATGCGGGCGTTGGGCACGATTTCGACGACGACAGGGTTCAGGAGCATGTGCGCGGGATGCTATCCCGGCGTCAGGGTCTGAAACTCGACCAGGTGCTCCCGGTATTTGCGGCCCTGGTTGCGCCGCACAGCGCGCTGGCCCAAACGGTTCTGAACCTTTCGCCGCAAGAGCAGCGTGACCTGACGATTCAGACGCTGATCACCACGGTCAGGGCGCGAGCGTCAAATCGTCCCGTCATCATTTTCGTCGAGGACGCCCATTGGATCGATGCCTCGACCTTGGCCCTTCTCGAGCGGTTCAAATCGATCTGTGTCGACCTGCCGTTGCTGATGGTTATCACTCATCGCCCCGAATGGGAAATGCGGACCGGCGCCGGCGATACCCATGTCCAGACATTGCAGTTGCGTCGCTTCGGGCCTGCCCAGGTCGGCGACCTGATCGAATCGTTGACCGGCCGCCCGACCGACCCCGAAATGGTGGCCAGCATCATCGAGAAAACCGACGGAATCCCGCTGTTCGTCGAGGAATTGACCCGAACGATCACCCAGACGGGCGATCTGCGCAATGTGCCCTCGTCGCTCAAGGGCACGTTGATGGCTCGGCTCGATGCGGTGTCGCCCGGCGCCAAACAGGTCGCCTTGGCCGCCTCGGTGATCGGGCGCGAGTTCGAGCCTGACCTGCTGCTGGAAATCATGTCCCTGGGCCCGGAAGACCTGCACACGCATCTCGATGAGTTGAGTCGCGCCGGTCTGATTTTTGAAAGTGGCCACCGCAAGGGGCATTTCGTATTTCGCCACGCGCTGATCCGCGACACGGCCTATCAATCCATGCTCAGCACCACACGCAAGGTCCAGCACGCCCAGGTGGCCCGAGCGCTGACCCTGCACCGCGCCGCTGACATCGAGCGCCGCCCGGAACCCGTCGCCCGGCACCTGACCGAGGCCGAGGATTGGGCCGCTGCCTTTGAACGGTGGCGCGCGGCCACCGAAATGGCCTTGGGCAGATCGGCCAGCCAAGAGGCCTTGGCCAACGCGGCCGAAGCGCTGAAGGCCGCGGGCCAGTTGGGCTCTGACGACAGCCGCGAGGTGATTGTTGCTACTTCGCTGCTGGGGCGTGCCCATGACAGCGCCGGGCAATTGCCCGAGGGGATTGCGCTGCTGCAACAAGCCATGGATGCGGCGCGGCGCACCGGCCGGGATGCGCTGGCCGCGGATATCACGAACCAGTTTGCGGATACCTGCATGATGGCCGGCCGGAATCATGAAAAGGCGATCTCGCTCTGCCTCGAGGCGCTGGAAAAACTGCCCGAGCAAGACGAGGCGCGCCGCTGCAGCCTCATGGGACAGATCTCCAAAGCCTGCATGTTCATTGGCCGCCTTGCCGAAGGCGCGGAATATGGTCAACGATGCATGGACTTGGCCGCGCGGCTGGGCGACCACAAATCGCAGTTTCACGTCATGATGACCCGCTATGGTGCGCCGTTCATCGCCCGGCAGGGCGACGACCGCTGGAACTGGCGGGAAAATCTGGAGGCGATGCACGCGACGGCGGAAAAACTGGGCAGCATCGACCAGGGGCGCGACCGCACGCTCAGTTTGTTCGTCGGTGCCGAGATGGCTGACCGTGCGTTGGTCGACAGCTCGCTGGACCTGTTGACCGAGATTTCGAGCAAGGACATGCATCTGCAACTTTATTGGGTGCAGATTCATGCCCGGGCCATGGTGGACATCTTGGACGGTCGGTTCGACCGGGCCGAAGCCTATGCGACCGAGGCGTTGAAGATCGGCCGTCAGACTCACGGTGCCCATGTCGAGGGCGTGTATGGCGTTCAGATGTTCACGATCCGTCGGGAACAGAACCGCCTTCACGAAGTGGCGCCCGTCGTCAAACGCCTGATGTCCGACAACCCGGAAGATGTCGCTTGGAAGCCCGGCTTTGGCCTGATCGCCGCCGAGCTTGGCTATTCCGAGGCAGCTGAACGAATCCTCGATGAGTTGTCCGAAACCGGCTTCGAGCTGCCGGAGGATGCGATGTATTCGACCACTCTGGGCTATCTCGCCGATATCTGCGTAGCGGTCGAACGGCGCGACCTCGCCGAGATCATCTATCAGAAACTGTTGCCCTTTCGCGATCTGACCATCACCGCCGGGGCAACTACCGTCTGCACCGGCGCCGCTGCACGACGGCTGGGCGCGCTGGCGGCGCTTTTGGGCGAATGGGACACTGCCGAGAGTCTGTTCGACACCGCGATGGCCGTCGATACAGCGATGGCCGCTCCACCCTGGATCGCCCATAGCCAAGCCGCCCGAGCCCGAGCATTGCGCCGCCGAGGTCGCCCTCAGGACCTTAGCATTGCCTTGGAGCTCGAGGTGGCAGCGTTGGCAACCGCGCGAGAATTGGCTATGGTTTCCTTGGCGTCAAGACTTGAGGGAGCAGCGTCCTAGTTTTCAGAAAGTGTGTACCGGGGGGGTGCCATGCCAAGATATATCATTGAACGAAATTTTGCCGAACAGCTTGATCTGGGAGACGACGACAAGATCAAGATCAAGGAAATCAACGATGAAGAGGGGATCGAGTGGATATTCTCGTTCCTCAGTGCCGACAAGCGCAAGACCTATTGCCTGTACGAAGCCCCGGACGAGGAAAGTCTGCGCAAGGCGGCGAAGCGCCTGAACATTCCTGCTGACGTCATCACGCCGGTTGACCGTGTCGACCCAGGCCTTTTCGCCTGACGTAGCATCCGATCTCAGTTGCGCCCGACGCCGGCAACAGGCGAAAGGGCACCCGCAGAGGCAGACAAGCAAGGATCCTGTCCACCTGATCTGGAGGACCGATAATGTTTGACCTGATAACGCTGAACGGCAGCACCAAATCCGTGGACCAAGACGCGCTTGACGCTTTGGACGCGGCGCTACGCGGCTCCGTCTTCCTACCCGGTAGCCCGGAATACGATGACGCCCGGACCACTTGGAACAGCATTGTCGACCGCAAACCCGGCTTTGTGATCCGGGCGCTCGGCGCCAGCGATGTGCAAAAGGCCATCAATTTCGTGCGCGAGGCGGGGCTGATCATGTCCGTCCGCTCGGGCGGACATCAGATTGCCGGGCATGCGGTGGCCGATGATGCGGTGATGCTGGATTTGTCGCAGATGAAATCGGTGCATGTCGACCCGAAGGCGCGCACCGCGCGTGTGGCGCCAGGCGCGGTACTGGGTGACGTAGACCGAGAGACGCAGGCGCACGGGTTGGTGGTTCCGACGGGCATCAACTCGACCACGGGGATCGCCGGGTTGACCTTGGGCGGCGGCTTTGGCTGGACCACGCGCAAGTTCGGCATGACCATCGACAACCTGATCTCGGCCGAGGTGGTGCTGGCCGATGGCGCGATCGTGACCGCGTCGGAAAGCAGCCACCCGGACCTGTTCTGGGCCATCCGTGGGGGCGGTGGCAATTTCGGCGTGGTCACTTCGTTCGAGTTCCGCCTGCATCCGCTGGGGCCGCAAGTCCTGTCCGGCCTTGTGATCCACCCGCTTGAACAGGGTCCCTCGCTGTTGCCCGAATACGCCCGGATCGCCGACACCGCCCCTGACGAGCTGACGGTCTGGACGGTGATGCGCAAGGCCCCGCCGTTGCCCTTCCTGCCCGAAGACTGGCACGGGCGCGAGGTGCTGATCTTTGCCGCCTGTTATGCCGGGCCCATCGAAGACGGAGAAGCCGCGATGGAGCCGCTGCGCGCCCTCGGAGACCCGATCGTGGACGTGATCGCGCCGCACGCCTTCGTCGACTGGCAGGCCGCGTTCGACCCTCTGCTGACCCCCGGCGCGCGCAACTATTGGAAAAGCCACGATTTTGATGCCTTGCCCACGGATGCGGTCGCAGGGCTGCTCGACAGTATCTCGACCTTGCCGGACCCGGCTTGTGAAGTGTTCATCGCCCACGTCGGCGGCGCGATGGCACGGGTCGAGGCTGCGGCGACAGCCTATCCCCAACGCTCGGCCCATTTCATCATGAACGTGCACACCCGTTGGGAAGACCCAGCCAATGACGATGCCTGCATTGCTTGGGCGCGGGCGCTGTATGACCGCATGGTGCCGTATGCAACCGGCAGTGCCTATGTCAATTTCATGCCCGCGGATGAGGCCGCCGCCCTGTCATCGGCCTATGGTGCGAACGCGGCCCAATTGTCCCGGATCAAAGGCAGGTACGACCCCGGCAACCTGTTCCGGGTGAACCACAACATTCCACCCGCGTGACGGCTTGAACTTCTTGCGGTGTTTGGCATAGACCGCGACCAACTGGACAGGGTCGGCGGGCAACACTACCGTGGGCCCGACATTCCCAACAGGAGACCCAGATCCATGTCCAAGATGCTTTCGATCGCGGCCGCAACCCTTGCGTTCACCGCAACTTCGGCCCTTGCGGATGGGCATTGCGCCGCGGGCAAGACCCTGACCGAGGGCAAGTTCACCGTGGCCACCGGAAACCCGGCCTATTACCCTTGGGTGATGGATGACGCGCCCGAGTCCGGCCAAGGCTTTGAAGCCGCCGTCGCCTATGCCGTGGCCGAGGAGATGGGCTTTGCCGCTGATGACGTGGTTTGGGTCCGGTCGTCCTTTGACGAGGCGATCCAACCCGGCGCCAAGAACTTCGACGTGAACATCCAGCAATACTCGATCACGCCCGAGCGCGATCAGGTCGTCGATTTCTCGGCCCCTTACTACACCGCGCCGATGGCGGTTCTGGTCAGCGCAAACGCCGTTGACACCCCGCCCACGCTCGAGGCGCTGAAGGGCCTGCAATGGGGCGCGGTCGGCTCGACCACAGCGGTGCCGAAACTGGCCAACGTAATCCAGCCAAATGCCGATCCGCTGCTCTATGGCGACAATGCCGATGTGAACGCGGCCATGACCGCGAACCAGATCGACGCCGCGCTGTTCGACCTGCCCACTGCCCTGTTCCTGAGCGCGGTGATGATCGAAGGGTCCAAGGTAATCGGCCAGTTCCCTGCCGATCAAGGCGACAACCCCGATCAGTTCGGCATGTTGATGGAGGAAGGCAACCCGCTGAAATCCTGCGTGGATTCGGCCATCGCCGCGCTGACCGAAAGCGGCAAACTGGCCGAGATAGAGGCCAAGTGGCTGCAGGACACGACGGGCGTTCCGCTGATCAAGTGACATGACACAGAACAGAACGGCGGGCCCGACCCGCCGCGAACTTTTTGAGGCGCAGCAGCGGCGGCGGTCGATCCGGATCGCCGCGACCAGCACCGTTCTGGTCGTGTTGGCGCTGATCGTGCTGGTGCCGCTGGCACCGGGCTGGGCCAAGGTCCAGCAGAGCTTTTTCAACGGCGAGGTTCTGGTCAAGACCTTCCCGAAGCTGCTCGAGGCCTTTAAGATCAACGTGATGATCTTTGCTTGGTCGGCGCCCGCGATCGCGGTGCTGGGGCTACTGATCGCGCTGGCCCGCGACACCAAATCGCCCGCTCTGTTCCCGTTGCGTATCTTCGGCGCGGCCTTCACCGACATATTCCGCGGCGTGCCTGTGATCCTGACCGTCTATCTGATCGGCTTCGGCATTCCCGGGCTGGGTCTGGCCCGGCCGTGGAACTCGCCCTATATCTGGGGATCGCTGGCGCTGATCCTGACCTATTCGGCTTATGTGGCCGAGATTTTCCGCTCGGGCATCGACAGCGTACACCACAGCCAGCGCGCCGCCGCCCTGTCGCTGGGCCTGACCGAAGGCCAGGTGATGCGCGACGTGGTGCTGCCACAAGCCGTCCGCAACGTCGTGCCCTCGCAGATGAACATGTTGATCGCGCTGCAAAAGGACGTGTCGCTTCTCAGTTTCATCGGCCCGGTCGAGATCTTCCGCCAGGCCGGCGTGTTCAAATCGCTGCTGGCCAATTTCACGCCTTATGTGGGCGCGGCGATCATTTTTCTGATCGTGACCATCCCGGCGACGCGCTATGCCGACCACCTGATGGCCCGGCAGATGCGGGAGCGGCGCTGATGGCGAAACTGAACTTGCGCAACGTCGTCAAACGCTTTGGCGACCGCACCGTCTGCGACGGCATCGACCTGACCGTGGACGAGGGGCAGATGGTCTGCCTGATCGGCGCTTCGGGGGCGGGCAAATCCACCGTTCTGCGCTGCATCAACCTGCTCGAGCCGATCGAGGATGGTGAGATCCTGCTGGACGGGGTCGACATCTCGGTGCCCGGGCTGGATCCGCAATCGGTGCGCGCCCGCATCGGCATCGTGTTCCAGAGCTTCAACCTGTTTCCGCACATGACGGCGCTGGACAACGTGATGCTGGCGCCGCGCCGCGTGCGCGGCCGCACGCGCGCCGAACTGCTGCCCCAGATCGAAGAGATGTTCGAACGCTTCGGGCTGGCCGACCGGATGCACAACTATCCCGACCAACTATCTGGCGGGCAGCAGCAGCGGGTCGCCATCGTGCGCGCTTTGGCAATGCAGCCCGAGGTGATGTTGTTCGACGAGATCACCTCGGCCCTCGACCCGCAACTGGTGGGCGAGGTTCTGGACGTACTGCTGATGCTCAAACAGCAGGGCATGACCATGGTGATGGCCACGCACGAGATGGGCTTTGCCCGGCAGGCCGCCGACAAGGTGTGTTTCCTGCGGAACGGCCGCATTGTCGAGGAAGGCCCGCCCGAGCAGCTCTTTGACCACCCGCAGCAAGACGCCACACGGCAATTTCTGGCGCGCGCGCTCAAGTAAACGCCGGCGCCGGTTCAAAAATTGAACATTGCACGGGCCGGACGCCAACTTCGTGCTAGAGTCCACCGAACTGCCATATGCTGCTGGAGGTTCGGAATGCGTCTTTCAACCCTGTCTGCCGTGTGCGTTGCTGCCGGTCTTACCCTCAGCAACATGGCTTTGGCCCAACAGGTCGCTGACACGATCTATACCGGTGGTCCGATTCTGACAATCGATGACGCCCGGCCCACGGTACAGGCGGTCGCGGTCAAGGATGGGCGGATCATCGCGGTAGGTGAACTGACCGAGATGCGCAGTCATCAGGGCGAAGAAACGACGATCTTTGATCTGGACGGGCGCGCAATGTTGCCCGGCTTTGTCGACAGCCACGGTCACGTGGTCATGGGCGGTTTGCAAGCCTTGTCGGCGAACCTGCTGGCACCACCGGATGGCACGGTCACCGACATTGACAGCCTGCAGGCGGCGTTGTCCGCTTGGGCCGAGGCCAATAGCGACACGGTCGAAGCGATGGGGATGATCATCGGCTTCGGCTATGACAACGCGCAACTGGCCGAGCTGCGCCACCCCACCCGTTCCGAACTGGACGCGGTATCGCGCGACGTTCCGATCATGATCATCCACCAATCCGGCCATCTAGGGGTCGGCAATTCCAAAGCGCTCGAATTGGCCGGGATCACCGCAGAAACCGAGAACCCGCCCGGAGGCGTGATCCGAAAGGACGATGCCGGCCAGCCGAATGGCGTGCTGGAGGAATACGCATTCTTCGGCGCCTTGGTGCCCCTGCTTGGCAGTGTCGGCGAAGACGGGCTGCAGACTTTTGCGCGCGCCGGCAGCCGGATGTGGGCGCGCTTTGGCTACACCACCGCGCAAGAGGGGCGCTCCTCGGGTGCAGCAGTTCAGGCCCTGCGCCGGGTGGCCGCGGACGGCGACCTTCCGATCGACGTGGTGGCCTTTCCCGACGTTCTGGAATCGCGCGATTTCATCGCATCGGACGCGTCGCGCACCTATGCCGACCGGGTGCGAGTCGGCGGGTGCAAGCTGACAATCGACGGCTCGCCGCAAGGATTTACCGCGCTGCGGGATCGGCCCTACTACGATCCGGTCGGGGATTACCCGCCCGGCTATGCCGGCTACGCCGCCATCACGCGCGAGCAGTTGCAGGATTCGGTGAACTGGTGTTTCGAGAACGGTCTCCAGATCCTGACCCACTCCAATGGCGAGGGGGCCACGGACATGCTGATCGCCGCCATCGACGAGGCGCGGTTGACCTATGGGGATCCGGGCAATCGGCCTGTTCTGGTGCATGGTCAGTTCCTGCGCGAGGATCAGGTGGCCAGCCTCAAACGATTGGGCGTGTTCCCATCGCTGTTTCCGATGCACACCTTCTATTGGGGCGACTGGCACCGCGACCACACGGTCGGGCCGGTCAATGCCGACAACATCTCGCCCACCGGCTGGGTGACCGAGCGCGGCATGATGTTCGGTACGCATCACGACGCGCCTGTGGCATTTCCAGACAGCATGCGGGTCTTGGCAGCGACGGTTACCCGGCGCACCCGGTCGGGCGACATCCTGGGCCCGTATCAACGGGTCGATGTGATGACGGCGCTCAAGGCGATGACGATCTGGCCGGCATGGCAGCATTTCGAGGAAGATCAGAAGGGCTCGATCGAGGTGGGCAAACTGGCTGATTTCGTGATCCTTTCGGACGACCCGACCGCGGTCGACCCCGAAACGCTGGCCCAGCTTCGTGTGGTGACCACCATCAAAGAGGATGCGGTGATCTTCGACGCCGAAACAACGGTCAAAGAGGGGCGACTGGACCGTCGCCCCCTTGCCCCCGACCCGGTGACGGCACATCTGCTGCTGCATGCGCTGTATCAGGGCATGGATGTCGAACGGCCTTGGCTGGCGGACTTCACGCAGCCCTCGACCGAATGAATCGGCTTTCTGAGGTGGGGCAATAGAGATACCGTCGCCACATGGTGCTTTTTCTGACCCTTGTTGCGACAATCGCCGGTCTGGTGGCCTGGTATTTCTGGTCGAAGTCCAGGGCCAGGGCCGCGCTGCTGCAAACACCGCTGAGCGATGAAGAGCGGCGGACCATCCACGCGACGGTGCCGATCCTCGAGCGGCTGCCTGCCAAGCTGCGCGCCACTTTGGAAGGCAAGATAAACCTGTTCCTGAACCAGGTCGATTTCATCGGCTGCGACGGGCTTGAGGTCACGGACGAAATGCGCCTGTCGATTGCCGCACAAGCCTGCCTTCTGGTCGTCAACTCGGACCAATGGTATGACAATCTGACGACGGTCCTGATCTATCCCAACGCCTTCAAGTCTCGCCAACAGCGGCACAGCGGCTATGTCGTGACCGAACAAGAGATCATCCGTACCGGCGAAAGCTGGGATCGGGGGCCGGTGATCCTGTCCTGGGCGCACAGCCGGCAGGGCGCGGCAAACGATCATGACGGGCACAACGTCGTGTTCCACGAATTTGCCCATCAGTTGGATGACTTGTCCGGCGGCACCAACGGCGTGCCCGTACTGGCCAAAGAGCAAAGCTATGCCGGGTGGGAGCGTGTTTTTTTGGCGGCCTTCGACGCGCATGTGCAAGCGGTCGAGACGGGCCGGCGCACAGTGATCGACCCCTATGGTGCCACCGGACACGAAGAGTTCTTTGCCGTCACGGTCGAGCTGTTCTTTGAGCGGCCCAAGGCCTTGAAGCAGGTCGAACCTGCATTTTATTCGGAATTGCGCAAGTTCTTTCGCCTTGATCCTGCAAACTGGTCGTAGGATCGCCGGCCCAGATGACTCGGAATGCGGCGATCAGCCGGAAAAGGCGCGGCGCTCATCCGATTGCGTGGTCTTCAGCGCGCGGGTCAAGCAGATTGCGCCCATGCTAACCAGGACAAAGCAAGTTCCGGCGAGCATATAAACCAACAGTGCGGTCAGAACCGAATACCCGGACAACAGGGCGGCCACGGCCAGACCAAGGCTGAATATCATTGCCAATCCGACGATCCCCAACACTGTCCCAGTCCCTCCGGTCATGAGTCGCGACCCGGTTGTGAGAGGACCAAGATGCCCACCACTCAAGCCGCAATTCGATTACGGTTTCAAATCATGGCAAAAGTTTGAACTGCCAAGGGTAAAAATTTGGTTAGCGGTTGCCTGTCTGCACCGATCCCATCACGCGAATCCATGAACTGTTGCGATATGGTACGGTGTGCGCTGCATGCCGGAACAAGTGTTGCAAGGGCAAGGCGTGAGGTGCAAATCGGTTCATTTGTGCAAGGTTTTGCCGATGGTCAACGGGCCGGGTGTCAGGCTTGGTCGACCTGCGACAGCAGCAGAACCCCTGCCATGACCAACCCGATGCCGGCGATTTTCTGAAGGCTCAGCGTTTCCGAAAACAGGACGTAGCCGACGACAAGAATACCAACCATCGCCAGCCCCGTGACGGCCGGATAGGCGATGCTCAACTCGATCCCGCGGATGGCGACGATGAAACTGCCCAGCAGAAGCAGCCCGCTGGCCAGCCCGGCCCACGCCCAAGGAGATGCCACCAAGGCGCGGATGTCAAACGGACCGGACAGCTGTTGAACGGCCAGTTTGAATGACACGTTGGTGCAGATGTTCGCGCAAACCGCAAGCAGCAAAGAAGACCAGTAGAGTGACATGTTCCTTCTCCTCGGTTGTCGGGTCCGTCACAGGCTGAGGTACTTGGCAGCCAGCGTGACCACCACGAAGGCTGCGCCGACCATCAGGCTGATGCGGTCGCGCAGCGCGAACAGAACCGGGTCGTCGGCCACCCGCCCGCGCCGCGCCCCGACCCAGATCCGGTTGCCCCAGTACAGCAGCAGAAGGCACAGCAGCCACAAGATTTCGGGGGTCCGGTAGATGGTCTGGACCTCGGGGCTGTTGATGTACAGCGCCAGAATGACCACCGCCGCGGTGATGTTTGCGACGCCCAGGCTGAACATCGTCTCGCTGTCGGCATGCGAATAGTCCCGGCCATGCACGGTGCTGTCATCGGCGGGGGCCGCGGCCACTTCGACATAGCGTTTCAGATAGCCCAGGCTGACGAAGATGAACATCGAGAAGGCCAGAAACCAGGACGACAGGACGATACCGGTGGCGGCCGAGCCCGCGATCACCCGCAATGTGTACAATGAAGCCAACACCATAACGTCCGCCGTGGCGATCTGCTTGACCCAAAAGGAATAGGCCATGGTGATGGCAAGGTAGGCGATCAGCACCAGGGTGAAATTGACCGGAAGGAAAAAGACCGACAGTCCGAAGGCGACGATCGGCAGGGCGATGGCCCCGACCACGCCCGCCCGCAGCGAAAGGTCGCCCGAGGGCAGGGGACGGAACTGCTTGCTGGTATGCTGGCGGTCGGCCTGCAGATCGACAAGATCGTTCAGGAAATACACGCCCGATGCACAGAGGCTGAAGCAGATGAAGGCCAGCAGCGACGCCAGCACGCTCTCGATCGGCAGGTGCTGCTGTGACGTGAACAGAGGCGCAAAGATCAACGCGTTCTTGGCATATTGATGCGGACGCATCGATTTTAGGAATGCTCTCCAGCCGGGTGGCCGCGAGTTGACGACCATTTCGGCTTTGTCCGCCGCCCGTGCTGCATCCACATCCCGTGCCGGTGCATTCACCAAGATTTCGGTCTTGGCTGCGGCCCAGATCGGACGGTCCGCTGCGGTGTCACCTGCGTAGGTGAAGGGATCCTGTCCGGCCATATTCCGGATCGCGGCCAGTTTTCTGGCGCCTTTCAGGTTGTGCGTTGCGTCGGTGGCCAGGACAGTATCGAAAAGGCCCAGATGCTCGGCCACCGGTTCGGCAAAGGCCTTCGGCGCGGCCGTCGCCAGAACCAGCTGCCGGCCCTGGGCCTTTTGTTGCTTCAAATACGCCAACAGCGCCGTTTCGTAGGGCAGACCGGCCGGGTCGATCCGAACCTGCTGCGCGATGCGGGATTTGGCATAGGCGATGCCGCGAAACAGCCAGAGCACCAGCACAAATATGTTCAACGGGTTCTTCGTCAGAAACTGAACGATGGCCTCGACAAAAAGATCGGTCCTGACCAGCGTGCCATCCAGGTCGACGAAGATTCTTGCGGGCTTTTCACTCATCAACGGGTTCTTCTTTCGGTCCGGGCATCCTTGAAAGCGAACCTTGCCGACCTGCCGGACCTTCGCCCGGCAGGGCCGCCACACGCGGTCTCAAAGCTTCACCAGGCGGCCACCGGCCACCTCAATTCCTTTCTTTGCAAAGACGTTGCGCGTGTCGAATATCATCGCGGCTTCGCGCGCCACCAGCGCATAGTCGGGCGCGCTGTGGTCGGTAATCACCGCCACCGCGCCATAGCGTTTCAGGTTTTCCGCCGTCAGAGGCATCGATTCTCGCCCGGCCAGATCCGGGAACTCGCCCCCTTCCGGCAGGCTGGGGAAGAACGGATCATGGTAATCGACCCGCGCGCCCAGCTTCTCCAGCTCTTGCAGCAGCACCAGCGCGGGGCTGCGGCGGGTATCCTCGACGTCGCGCTTGTAGGCGATGCCCATCAGCAGGATGCGTTGGCCGGCCAGAGGTTGGTCGGTGTCGGCCCCATCCGGCGCCAGCCGGTCGGCCATCCGGCGGGCCAGCGCGCTTGGGACGGCATCGTTGCTGGACCGGGCCAGGTTGATGATCGGCGTGTCGGATCCGGCATCGGCCGCGCGCCAGGCCAGATAGGCCGGCGAGACCGGGATGCAGGCGCCGCCGATCCCCGGACCGGGATAGAAGGGCATGAACCCGAAGGGCTTGGTGGCGGCGGCGTCGATCACTTCCCATACATCCACGCCCATTGCGTCCAATGCGGTCTTGAGTTCGTTCACGAGCGCGATGTTCACCGTCCGAAAGCTGTTTTCCACCAGCTTGACTGCCTCGGCGGTGGCGGCCGAACTGACCGGAACCGCGCGTGTCACAATGGCGCGATAGAACTCCTCGATCAGTTGCAGCGACAGCGGATCGTCGGCGCCGACAACCTTGGGAATGTTGTGGGTGTCGAACTTGTCATTGCCGGGGTCTTCGCGCTCGGGCGAGAAGCCCAGAAAGAAATCGACCCCCGCGCGCAGGCCGCGCGCTTCTAGCAGCGGCTGCACCAGCGTCGTGGTGGCGCCCGGCCAGACGCTGCTTTCCAATACCACCAGCTGTCCGGGCCGCAGATGCTGTGCGATGGTCTCGGCGGCGGCTGCGACAAAGCGCATGTCCGGGTCCTGGCTGTCGGTCAGCGGCGTGGGGACGCAGATCAGGATGATGTCGGCCTCGGTCAGGGCTGCCGCGTCCTGCGTTGCCCGGAACCGTCCGCTGTCCACGGCTTTGGCGATTCGGTCTGGTGCGAGGTACGAGATGACCTGCGCACCTTGATTGATCCGCGCGACCCGCTGCGGGTTCAGGTCGATTCCGGTGGTGTCAAAGCCTTTGTCATGGGCGGTCAGCGCCAGAGGGAGGCCGACATAGCCCAGCCCGACCACGGCGACCCGCGCCTCGCGCGCGGCGATGCGCTGTCTGAGGGCCTGGTGATGTGAGGTTTCGAGATTCATGATGTACCCTGATCATACAAACTGGAACTGAAATCAATTGCCGTCTTGGACCTAAACAAACCGCCCTCAACCACCGATACGGAGGATCGGGGCCGAATCCAATAAAATAGTCTCGCCCGGGCAGGGCGCAGATTGAATGTTTCCAAATAGGGCGCAATGGCACCTATTGCCGTGGACTGTACTGTGACAGCTTGCGCAGTCGGACGATGCTGCAATTTTCCTATTTCCCACCCAGCGCCCGCTGAAACGACTGTTCGGCCATGGCCGCGCCCTTGTCCCACCCGAACCCTGACGCCCGGGCCAGCGCCTTGTTCGACAGGTCGTGTCGCAGGCCCGGATCGGACAGCAGGCGGATGGCCTGGTCTGCCAGCGCCCGGCTGGATGTCGGGTCGAAATACAGCCCGCCATCGCCGACCACCTCGGGCAGGCTGCCGCGATCCGAGGACAGGACGGGCGTTCCGCAGGACATCGCCTCGAGCGCAGGCAGGCCGAAACCCTCCCACAGCGAGGGAAATACCAGCGCGTCGGCGGCGTTCAGCAAGGCGGCCAGTTGGGTGTCGTCGATCTCTCCGGTAAACAGGATGTTTTCGGAACACGCGGCATTCGCGGCTGCACTGGCCTTGAGGTCTGCGATGTTGTCCCAGAACCGGGCCCCGGTCGTGCGCCCGACGATGGCCAACCGCGTGTCGGGAAACGTGGCGACGATGCGCGGCATTGCCTCGATCAGGCGCAGCACGTTCTTGTGCCGGTTGAACCCGCCTACATAGACCAGAAGCGGCGCGTCCGGCGGGATGCCATGGCTTTGCCGGACACGGTCCAGCTGCAACTGGTCCCGGGCGGGGGCAAAGATCGGCTCGGCCCCTTCGGTGATCGTGTCGATCTTGCCGCGGGGAATGCGCAGGATGGCCGCCAGATCGGTTGCCGAGGCCTCGGAGATCGTCATCACCCGCGTCGCCTGTTTTTTGGCCAGCCAGCATTTGGCCTGCCACAGGCGGAAGTTCAGCTTTCGGGGAAAGATCAGGTCGGGAAACCGCTCGGGGATCGTGTCGTGAAAGCACACCACGCTGGGTCGCCGCGCAAGCAGGGGAAAATAGGAATAAACCGCCGGATAGAAGAACAGGTCGCACTGAATCTGCCTAGCGGCCCGCGCCATCGTCATCAGGTCGGCGCCTTTGCGGGCCCGCGCGCCTGATGAGGCCTCGGACATCGAAGCCCCGGACCCGGCGACCCGTATCTCGACCCCGTCCGGCACCACGCGCGTGGGGGGTTGATCGAACAGCAGCGTGTACCGGTACCCCGTGTCCCGGCTGACCAGCGCGTGGATCAGGTTGCGGGTAAAGCGGCCAAACCCGCGTTCGTTTTCCCACGATGTTGCGTCAACGGCGATATGTGTCAAAACCCATGAACCTCGAAACAAGAAACACTGAAAAAACCGTCAATTACGGGGCGCCGTGGCGGGATTGAAGATAGGTGCGTGTGGCGTCGAGCCCGGCGGGCAAATCGTATTCAGGCCGATAGCCCAGGCGCGCGCGGGCGAGGTCGATCCGGCAGACCCCATGTGCCGCGAACAGTTCGAGCATGGCGTGGTCGGGAAAGACCTCGGCCGGACCGGGCAAGCGGCGCTTCAACTCGTGAACCATGGTTTCGAACTTCTCGCGACCGATCAGGCTGCGGGCGGCGGCGCTGACGCGCGCGGCCAGAGCTGGCCGGTCGGGCGGGGCGTCCTCCGATGGCGCGGGCAGCCGGGCCTGCAGCGCGGCCAGTGGGGAATGGCGCACCTGACCCCGCCCGATGATCCGGGCATAGCCAAGCAGCAGGTCCGACCAGGCGAAAGGTGCCGCGCCGGAAATGATGAAACGCTCGCGGTCCAGATCCGGCAGGATCGCCGCGCGCAACAGAGCCTGCACCAGATCATCGACGAATACCCCGTTGCAGACACCTTCGGGATCGGGCAGGACCACCGTTCCACGCGCCAGCCAGTCGGCCAGCTGGTCGGTCCACATCCGGCTGTGCGGGCCATAGACCAGCGTCGGCTGCAGGATCGCCGCGGGGCAGTTCCCTTGCATCAAGGCCTGCTCCATGGCCTGCTTGGCCTGCCGATAGGCCGACCCGCCCGGCCTTTGCATGGGGCTGTTTTCATCCAGATCCTGATGTGGCCAGCCGTCATGCACGACGATCGAGCTGACATGGACGATCCGGCCGACGCCCGCAGTTTCGGCGGCGGATCTGAGCACCTCGAAATCCGCAAGGTTTTGGGTTGCGGGTGCGCGCATGTCATACGCGAGGTGAAACAGCACCTGATGGCCGCGCAAGGCGGCCTGCATCAGAGGTCGGTCAGACAGGGCGCCCACCTCGACCCGGACCCCGAGCGCGGCAAGATCGCGCGTGCCGTGCCGGGTTCTGAGCAAAGCGGTGACGTTTGCCCCGGCCTGGGTCAGCTGTTCCAGCAGCCGCCGACCGACGAACCCCGTGGCACCGGTGACAAAGACCGGGCGGCCTGCAAGGTCCTGCCATTGGGCTTGGTTCCCGGTGTGGGTCCGATCCGTCAAAACTCGATCCAAAGCAACATGTTGTCCGAGGTCAGCCTAGCGCAACGCGCTGGCCTGTGCTACTGCGCAGGAAAGGAATGTTGGATTGGAGCGCGGGTTTTGCGCCGGGCCACCGCCGGATCCGCGATTGAAGGACCGAGCACCGTAAGGGGCCGTTCCCAAGGTTGATTGTCGTGTGCGCCGGACCGGTGCGGTCGGGCGAAAGTATTGAGTGAAGGAGTTGTTTCATGCGTATCGGGGTTGTCGGCGGGGCCGGGAAAATCGGGAAATTGCGGGTCGAGACCATCCAGGAGTACCCGGACACGACGCTGGCGGCCGTCATGGATCTGTCGGAAGAGGGTGCCCGGGCCGTAGCCGGTGGGGCGCCGGTCTTCACCGACCTGGACCGGTTTCTGGACACCGATATGGATGCCGTCGTGGTCTCGACACCGCCGCACCTGCACGAGGCCCCCTGCCTGGGCGCGCTTGCGCGGGGGCGGCATGTGCTGGTCGAGAAACCGATGGCCAACTCGGTCGAGACCTGCCGCCGAATCCTGAAGGCGGCCGCAGCCGCGAACCGGGTCGTCGCGACCGGGTTCAACATGCGGTACTACCCGGCCTTCGCCTATGTAAAGGACGCCGTAACCAGCGGCCAGATCGGAACGCTGACCCATGTGCGGGCCTTCGGCGGCCATGACGGGCTAGCCCATTTCGCCCACGATTGGGAATACCGGACCCCGCTGGCGGGCGGCGGCGCGATGTGGGACATCGGGATTCACCTGACCGACCTGGTGCGGCATCTGCTGGGCGAGGTTACGTCGGTCTATGGCGTGGCTAGCGAGTCCGTTTGGAACTTGGCGGGGTCCGAGGACAATGCCATGGCGATCTTCCGCAATCCCGACGGGCTGGCCGCGATCTATCAGGCCACATGGGATGAATGGCGTGGATACGACTTTGTCATCGAGGCACATGGAACCCACGGGCTGGTGCGCGGGGCCTATGCGCCGATGAAGAACGTGCTGGTGACCCTGCCGGAACCGGGCGGAAAACCGGTCACGACCACCCGGCACTATTTCGACATCGCGGTCCGGGAAAAGCTGCGGTCGTGGAAATCGACGGCCAAGCTATCCTTCGCCGAGGAACTAAGGGATTTCCTGAAACTGTGCGACGGGGACCTGAGCGTCCGGATTGCCGACGGGAATGCCGGTCTGCGCGCGATCGAGATTGCCTTGGCGGTGGCCGAGAGCAGCCGCGCCAACGCGCCGGTCGAGTTGCCCCGCTTGCTGCCCGAGCGTCCTTGACCGGGATCAGGCGTGGGCGGGTTCCGGCCCCTGCACATAGCCTGCAAGCTCGCCCAACGCCCACATCGTGACGATCAGAAAGATCAGGGGGGATGCTTTCCAGAAGTCGCGCAGATGTATCCGTTTCTTCCGCTGGGTTGAATAGTGCCGCGCAAACAGAACGAAGGGCAGCAAGGGGGTCACAGCGGCGCGAAAGACACGCTTGGCGGCCGAAATCTCGCCGGAATGTATCCGCGCGTATTTTCGCCCCCAATGAAACCACTCGACCGCCAGCTGATGTGTCGGGATGCGTGGCCGGAATTGCGTTGTGCGGGGGTGTTCTGACAGGACCAGCTTGTGACCAGCCGCCTGTAATGCCGCGTGGATCGAGGGTTCGTAGAACCGCTCTTTGTAGAGGGCCTGCAATTCACGCAGGGTATCGGCCCGGTAGCAGACGTTTGTTGCCGACAGAAAATCGGCCTCGGAGGTCGGTATCGGCGGCATGTAGCGGCTGAAGTCACAGATGTGAACCGCCCAATTCCACGCCGTGTCATGGCCGTTGTCCACGCATCCCCCCACTGCGGCCGCGCCGGTTTGCCGTTGCAGGTCGATGGCGGAGGCCACCCAGTCTTCCCGCGGGATGCCCCGGTCTTCGACCATGCCGATCAACCGGCCGCGCGCGGCCTTGACGCCCTCGGCGCGGCGAATGTCCCAGAACCGGTGCAGTTCGAGCGCGTTGCGCGGCACCTGGCCCCGGGCGACCACGCCCAGATCCAGAAACCGGAACTCGGGGAAATCGGTCTGCAGGTCGGCGGCTTCGCGCGATAGCTGGTCGTAGGGAATGATGACTTCGAACTGATGCGTGCCTGACTGGTTCCGCAGTGCGTTCAGACAGTTGCGCAGCGCAGCGCCTCCATCGACGATGGCGACGATCACGGACAATTCGGGTCGGGTCGGATCGGACATCGGCCGCTATCCCGCTAGCGGACCTTGGAAAGGGACTGTCCGGCCCCGAACCAGTAACCCGAAATCTCACCCGCCCCCCAGGACAGCGCAAAAGGCACCAGAAGCGGCAGCGACCGAAGCAGCTGTGGCACATGCCTCTTCTTTGACAGGATGTTGCGGACCACCCGCGCAAAGACGACCGGCGGCAGGGCAAAGGCCAAACAACCCATCAGAGCGCGTTTCGTCGCGGGTTCGCCGCGGACCCGCGCCCCGGCGAAGCTTTTGGAGTAGAGATATCGCTGTGCCATATACAGCCCGAAGGTGTAGTGCATCTTGTGGCCGGCGACGATGTCGTTGCGCATGACCAGTTTCGCGCCTGCTTGGCGCATGTAATCATGTAGATGGTTTTCCCATTTGCCGTCGTCCAGCACCGCGTCGCATTTGCTCAGCACGTCGCGTCGATACACGGTGTTGTTGCCGGGCAGCCAATCACACGGTCCGTCGGCCAGCGGCGGCAGGACCGCGCTGTATTCACACAGGAACGCCGCCCAATCGATCAGCGAGTCGGTCGCCTCGTTGTCGACCGGCCCGGCAACCGCATCCGCGCCGGCGGCGATCTCTTCCAGCATCCGGGCCGTCCAATCCGGCGGGACGATGACGTGATCCTCGATCACGCCGACCGCATCCGCAGAGGCCGTCCGGATGCCAACTGCCCGCATCTGCGGGATCGTGGCTTCGGCGCCCACCGAGATGACATGAACGTCGGGAAATTCGGCCTGGACCTTCTGGGCAAAGCCGCAGCCCAGACGCTCGACCGCCAGGACCTCGGGTTTGGGGCCGGTCTGGTTGCGCAGCGCGGTCATGCAGCCTTGAAAATCGGAATAGGAATTGACGCAGGGTATGACGACCGAAATCTGATGTGGTTTCATGACTAAATCTCCAATCCTGATCGTAATGCAAAACCGGTCGTCTGCGCGCCCATAATCCGAAATATTGAATTTGAACGTGCTTGAACACAGCGATCAAAGGTCGGCTGGCCAACTGTCAAAAAAATTTGCCCATTGATTCAAAGGTGACCGGATTGTGGCATCAGTGGCAACAGTCCTGATTTGGGCTTCGCGGGCGAAACCGGCTTGGCCAATCCGTGCGGGGGCATGGATTTGGCCATCCGCCCTGATCTGACCCAGTCTGGGCCGCTGCGTTTTCAGCGGCCAGTCGTACAAAGGGCGCTGATATGCGTGGCGTCGCACAAGTGCTCTTGTTACACCTTCACTACCGAATGCAGTTGGAATGAACCATGCAGACAGAACCCGGAACGGATGTCCGCCAGCCCCTGCGCATCGCGCAGATGTGTACCGATTTCGGAATGGGCGGAATAGCACGCCATGCGCTGGACCTGAGCACTTGGCTGACGGGTCGCGGGCATGAAATCTATCTGGCCGGCAGCCCCGGAAACTGGGCGAACGAACAACTGAGCGATCGATTTCTGTCGGTTCCGACGCGCGGTGTTGCGGCGGATGGCGGGTCGGTTCTGCGGCGACTGTCAAACGCGGGGCGGGGCGCGCAGTCGCTGCGTCGTTGGTTGCGCGAGGCGAACGTCGACGTGATCCATGCGCATGAATCCGCTCCGGCCCTGGTGGCATTGCTGGCGCGGATGGGTCTGAACATTCCACTGGTCGTGACCTATCACGGCTCGGACCCCGACCGGATCAGGGGGTTCGGCGCCATTGCGCGCCATGCCGACCTGATCGTCACGCCCAGCCACCGCGCCGCCGAGGACCTTGTGGCGATCGGGGGTATTTCCAAGGGCAAGCTGCGGGTGATCGGCCTCGGGATCAAGCCGCCCCCCGTAGACCTGCCGGAAGACGTGGCCGCGTTGCGTGACCACCTGTTGCGCGGGGGCACGCGCCTGGTCGTGACCATCGCCCGGGTGGCGCATCAGAAAGGGATCGACATTCTGATCGAGTGTGTGGCGCGCCTGAAGGGCAGCCATCCCGAATACCGCTTCGTCGTGGTCGGCGATGGGCCGCTGGATCGCGAGATGCAGGCGTTGGCCACGGATCGCGGCCTGGACGGGTATCTGCAGTTCGTGGGGCGGACGGATGTTCCGTACCGGTATCTGCGGGCGGCGGATCTGATGCTTTTGACCTCGCGGTGGGAGGCCCTTCCGATCTCGATTGCCGAGTCGCTGCAGACCGGCACACCGATCGTCGCGACGGATTGTTCCGGGGTGCACGAACTGGTCGACGACACGGTCGGGGCCTGCGTTCCCATCGGTGATGTCGCGGCGATCATACAGGCGGTGACAGAGGTGCTGGAAGATGATGCGAAACGCGCGGCCATGGCGGCAAACGCGTTTCAGAGATCGAAAGCGTCCCGCTTTGACCCCGACCATATCAACCGGCAGATCGAAAGCCTGTATCTTGGGCTGCAGGAGCGGTAGGCCCGGTCGGTGGCGACTTGTGCCTTTCGATCGGGGCGGGGATCGTGTTCCATGCCCCGAAAGTGTTGGTTCTTGAGTATTGTGACATGCGTTCGTTGAAAATCCTGATGTTCACTACCTTCTATCCGCCCTATTCCTTCGGTGGCGACGCGGTGGGCATCCAGCGCATGGCACGGGCGCTTGTCGCGCGCGGGCATGACGTGACCGTGGTGCATGACGAGGACAGCTATCTGATCCTCGGCGGCAAGCCCCAACCCGAAGGCGACCCGGACGGAGTGCGCCGGATCGGACTGCGCAGTCGCTATGGCATGCTGTCGAACCTTCTGACCCAGCAGACCGGCCGCCCGGTGGTGCACGCGGGCCGCATTCGTCAGTTTCTGGACCAGCAGCAGCCGGATATCATCTGGCACAACAACACCTCGCTCATCGGAGGGCCGGGCCTGTTGCCGATGGGATCGGGCCTGAAGATCTATGAGGCGCATGAACACTGGCTGGTGTGTCCCACCCATGTCCTGTGGCGCCATGGGCGTGAGCTGTGCGACAAACGCCAGTGCCTGCGCTGTGTCCTCAGCTACCGGCGCCCACCACAGCTGTGGCGGTATACCGGGGCGCTGGACCGCGCCTTGGACCACATGGACCTGATCGTCGCAAAAAGCGAATTCAGCCGCGCCAAGCATCGCGAATTCGGGCTGCGCCACGACATGCAGGTGCTGCCGTATTTCCTGCCCGACCTGCACCCATCGGCGCTGCCCGAACCGGCCGTGCATGACCGCCCTTATTTTCTGTTCGTCGGTCGCCTGGAAAAGATCAAGGGCTTGCAGGACGTGTTCCCTGCCTTTGACCGATACCCCGATGCCGACCTGCTGATCCTGGGCGACGGCGACTATGCGCCCGATCTGAAACGACAGGCCGCGGGCAACCCGCGGATCCGGTTCCTGGGCCGCAAGACGCTGGATGAGCTCAATGCCTATTACCGGGGGGCGATCGGTCTGATCGTGCCCTCGGTGTGCTATGAAACCTTCGGCATCATCCTGATCGAGAGCTTCCGACTGGGAACGCCGGTGATTGCCCGGCGTCTGGGCCCCTTTCCTGAAATCGTCGAGCGGGCCGGAGGTGGGGCGCTGTTCGACACGCAAGAGGATCTGATCGCTGCCATGCGTGAACTGCAGCACGAGCCGGGGCGGCGCGACAGCCAGGGCCGTGCCGCGCGCGCCGCGTTTCTGGAAATCTGGCACGAAGACAAGGTTCTGGCCGCCTATGGTGCCGCACTGGCCCGCGCCGCGTACGGCAAGGGCGACCGGGTGCTGGCCGCCGCGCTCGAGGCCGGAGCATTTGAGACCGGCGCGCAGGCCTGACCGTCGGATCAGGGCGCACAGGACCCGATCCGGTGGGCGTTCGCCATGACCGAAAAGGTGATGGTCGTCGCTGAAATGCTGGGAAAGACCGAGGCATCGACGAGATGCACACGCGACAGACCGCGGGGCCGTCCCAGCGTATCCGCCTGCCCGGCTTCGGGCAGCTTGGCCATGGGCATCGACCCGCCGACGTGAAAGCTGGACCCCACGGCCCCCTGACGGCGGGCAAAGCCAAGCGGCAGCAACCCGGCCAGCCTCAGAACCTCCGCGATGCGCGCGGCGGCCTTGCCGGACACGGCGTCGGTTTCGTCATTGCCCGTTACCGTCGGGACAAGCCGCCCGTCCGAGGCAAGAGTCAGTCCGATCCGAGCCGAATGCGCCGAGTGCAGAAACACCTGGGCCACGATCAGCCGCCGCGCCAGCATGCGCCACAACGGCCCCGAGCCGGGAAGCCGGGCGCCGTAGTTGCGGATCAGGTCATGGGCGAAGAATTCGTTCCAGGTGTACAGTTGCGAATGGACCATATGGGGCGAGACGGCCGCGTCGTCCAGCTCGACGAAGATCTGCGGCAAAGTATGGAAGGGTCCGGCATCCGGGCGGCGGGGCAGGTGCCATCGGTGCAGACTGGGCAGAAAGAAATGCTGACTGTCCAGCAGGCGCAGGCTGGCGTCGGGAGCCGGAGAGGACAGCAGCAGAATACGCGCGGTCTCGAGCACCCCGGCAGCGATGAAGACGCGGTCGGCCTGAATGGTCTCGCCCCCGTCGAGCGTGACCGTGACCGCATCGCCCTGTTCCTGAAACCGGTTCGCCAGCCCGATCCGGTACCGAAAGGCCGAATGGTGGCGCAGCCCCTCAAGCGTATGCGCGGCCGAATAGATCAGCCCCCAAGGACAACCATGCAGACACTGACCGCAATACCGGCACCCGGTCTCGACCGCCAGCCGCGACGCCCCGGCCCGGACACCCAGTTGGGCCAGATCGTCTTTTCGCAGTGTCAGCCTGTCGAGCACGCGTTGGGCCTGTACCGAGGGGCTCAGCGGGGTTCTCTCGTGCATCGAAAAGGCCGGAAACAGGTCTTGCAGGGCGTCAGTCTGCCCGCTGATGGGCATGAAGGTGGCGACGGCGCGGTAATGGGGTGCCAGATCCTGATCGGTGATCGGCCAATCCTGCATGTCGGCCGCCCGGTTGGGCAGAACGGCAGAGCCCCACAGGTTCGACAGCCCGCCAGCCGCGTGCGACGCCCGCAAGGCGACCGCGTCGGGATCGGTCAGCGTCATCGCGCCGGGTTCCATGGCGAAATCGGACCCAAACCGGCGAACCTGTCCCGCCGGGGTGTCGAATTGCGGGGCCTGCCAGGCCCGCCGGTCCTGCGGCGACCAGCTTTCGGGGTCGGTGGCGGCCAGACGGCCGCGCAGAGCCATCGCCGGCTCGTCGGGTCTGCGCCCGCCATCCAGCATCAAAACCCGGCGACCCCGGTCCAGAAGGGCCGAGGCGACCGACACGCCCGCCGGTCCGGATCCGATCACCAGATCGGTCACGGCGCGCGGCCCGCCCGGATCGCGACGGGGACGGTCATGTCGTCACTTGTCCCTGCATCTCGGCCACGATGTCGTCGATGATCTGCTGCAGCGTTCGCATCGGCCGGAACCCGGTCACGCGTTCAAGTTTGGTGACGTCCGGCAGCCGCCGCTGCATGTCCTCGAACCCGTCGGGATAGACCGTGTCATAGGGCACATGGCGGATCTCCGATCGGGATCCGGTCGTTCGGATGACCTGCTCGGCCAGCCTGCGGATCGTGACCTCCTGGTCGGTGCCGACATTGAAGACGTCTCCGCGGGCCTCGGGCAGGTGCATCAGGCGGCACATCGCCTCGACCACGTCGGCCACATGCCCGAAACAGCGCGACTGGTCGCCGGTTCCGTGTACCATCAGGGGGGCGCCGTCCAGCGCGGCCCGCACGAAATTGGGCAGAACCATTCCATAGCGCCCGGTCTGCCGCGGACCGGTCGTGTTGAAGAATCGCAACACCGTGACCGGCAGCCCGGATTCACGTGCATGCGCCAGGGCCAGGAATTCATCCAGAGTCTTTGCGCAGGCATAGGACCAGCGCAGATTGCGGGTGGCGCCGATGGTCAGGTCGTCCTCTTCCTGGAACGGAAACTTGGTGCTTTTGCCATAGACCTCGGAACTGGATGCGATGAAGGTATGGGTCTTGTCGGTCAGCGCCGCATCCAGCACGTTTTCGGTGCCGGCAACATTGGTCAGGATCGACCGGCTGGGTTCGTCCATGATCAGTTTGACGCCGACCGCTGCCGCCAAGTGAAACACCACATCGGCCGGGCGCACCAGATCTGCAACCAGCTGCCGATCCAGAATGCTGCCCTCGACGAAGGAAAAATCGGCGTGGTCCGCCACCCCGGCCAGATTGGACATCAGCCCGGTCGACAGATCGTCGAGAACGGTCACCCGATGTCCTTCGCCGATCAGCCGTTCGGTCAGATGAGACCCTATGAACCCGGCGCCGCCGGTAATCAGAATGTGCATGTGTTCGTACCAGTCACTTACCAAGAACCAAATTCAACCTCTGCCGACCCGCGCTGATAAACCCGGCGCCGGCCGTCTTTGAAATTTACCACGGCTTTCCCCGAACCCGCGCCCGTAACCCGCGCAGGGCCTTGCGGACGGTCAGATAGGGGCCGCCGCGCCCCGCCAGATGCGCCCGCCACCGGGCGATGTCGGTGAAGTAATACATCTCGAGCCGGGGCAGATTGTGGATGTCATCCCCCGATCGGGCCACGCCCAGCCGGGTTCCGACCGCGCTATCATACCGCCGGGCGATCATTTGGCGGACGGTGGGGTTCGAGGCGCCGTAGGGCGGTGCGAAATGCCGGATCGGGCGGTGCAAGCGGGCCGAGATTTCAGCCCCGCTGGCCTCTATTTCGTGTTGGGCTGCCCCGGCGTCCAGTGCCGTCAGGTCCGGATGACTGATGCTGTGGGCGCCGAACTCCACGCCCTGATCGGCCAGGCTTTCGATCTGGTCCCATCGCATCAGCGGCCGGGGCGGGACATGCCCGCCGGCCCAGGAATCGGTGCCGCCGATCCGGCCCGAAGGCAGATAGACGATGGGCTGAAACCCATGGTCGCGCAGGATCGGCCAGGCGGTGTCGGCGAAATCGGCGAACCCGTCGTCAAAGGTTATGACGACCACGCGCGGGGCAGGGGGGGCGGCTAGGGCGTCAGGCGTCACCACCGGCAGGCCCGAGTCGGCCAGCGCCCGCATCTGTTCGGCAAAGATACGCGGCGCGATTGACGTCGGTCCGGGCGCGTCCGAAATCGCGTGATACATCAGGATATCGGCCTGCCAGTCGGACATGGCTCAGTCTTCCACCACATGCGAGGCGAAGACCTCGCGATACCGGTTCCATTTCGCGCGATCGACCCGGCCTGCATCGTCGATGCAATCGGCGGCGCCATAGGCCATGGCAAAGGCATGGTGGGTGTTGTCATGGGCAAACAGTCCCTGCCGCCCGAACACCAGCAGGCCATCGAGACCCGACAGCCAGCGATCGACGGTGTCGAACCGCGCTTCGTAGCCGATGTCATAGACCGGATAGGCATGGCTGAGCCGACGGGTTTCGCAGCGCCGGACCGGAACCGTGACCGGCAGGCCCAGCTGACCCAGCCACTTGGTGAACTCCTGCCCCAAGGCCTCGTCGGACATGCTCCACCATTTCTCGTCCGGGTCGCAGGGCAGTTCGGCGCACAGGACCGTCACGCCCTTTGGCGAGCCGCTGGCGTTGTAGTTCTTGGGTTCTGACATGCGGCTGATCGGGATCGACAGCTCGGGGAAATAATGTGCGTCGAACTCGGTGAACTGGTCGGTTTCCAGCACCAGATACAGCAGGATCATGCCGCGAAACCGGATGCCGCGGGCCGCTTCTACCACATCGGCGGGCGGGTCGGGGATCAGGCGCGTCAGCGCGGTCAGCGGGATGGTAGACAGGATCAGGTCGCCGGTCAGCTGTCGTTCGCCGCCGGCGTCGCGGACGGTCAGGCCGCAGACGTGGTTTCCCTGCCGCTGGATTGCGGTGATTTCGGTGTCGAACAGAAATTCCGCGCCTTTTGTCCGGGCGCTCTCGCGCATTGCGTCCGAGATCTGCCCGAACCCTTTGCGCGGATAAAAAAACCGCCCCGCCGTTTCGCTGCGCAGCCCGGGCAACAGCCGCAGCATCTTCATCAGGATCTTTCCGACCGACCCGCTGCCCACCCGTCGTTCCGCCAGCTTGACCGCCAGCTTCTCGGGCTCCAACCCCCACAGCTTGCGCACATAGGGAAAATAGAAATTGTCAGAGATCGTCGGACCCAGCCCGTCATACAGAACGGTCGAGAAGGTCTGTTGGCCCTGATGTTTCTTGCGGAAGGGTTTCAGCACCATGTCGCCGATCAGCGACAGGGCGAAGGGTTTGGGCAGACGCAACACCGCATCGGTCAGCTTGAGCGGAAAATGGATCCACTTGCCGCCCAGCCGGATGCGTCCATGTCGGGGGCGCAGCAGCAGATCATCGCCCAACAGGGTCTTCACGTCCTGCAGCACTTCGGGTTCGGCTGCGGGATGGAACCGGTGCGAGCCGTAGTCGCAGACCACGCCTTCGACCGGGAACGAGGCAGAGTTGCCGCCCGCCACCGAGGCCCGTTCGACGACGGTCACGCGCGCCTTGCCCGCCAGCGAATGGGCAGCTGCCAGCCCCGCCGGACCTGCGCCCAGAATGATGATATGGGGCTGATCGCCCGATCGGGGTTGGGAAACATCCGTCACTTGCACTCTTCCTTTCTCGAACGCGTGGGCGCAGCAAGACTCATCCCTGAGACCAACAGAACCAGCGCGCCGATTCCGCCCGCCGAAAACAGAACCACCTGCCAGACCAGCCCTGCGGCAACCACCGCTGGGGCGCTGACTCCAAAGGGCACGAGGAACCCGGCCAGCGTCGCCTCGCGTAGCCCGAGCCCGTTCAGGGACACCGGCAGAACCGCGATGATCTTGGCCAGGGGCCAGGCAAAGATCCACGCGCCGGCGACCACCGAAACGCCCGCAGCCCGTGCCAGCCACCAGGCCAGAAGGACCAGCGACAGTTGAATAAGAACCGAAGTCGAAAAGGCGATGGCCAGAAGGCCGGGCCGGGCCGCAAACCCGGCCAGGGCATCGGCCAGCCTCAGGGCAAAGCTGCGCCCTGGCAAGGCCGGGAAGGCGCGCCAGATCAGCGGTAGCAACCACGGCAGGGCGACCATTCCGACCATCACGGTCAGCACGATCATGGCCGCGGCCCCGATCGCCGTCGTCCCGGTCGCGCCGTCCCACACCAGAACCAGACCCAGCCCGGACAGGGTCAGCAGGGCCACCATGTCGATCACCCTGTCCACCGTGGCCGTAGCAACCACTTGGGCCCCGTCGCGCATTGCGGCCTGCGCCATGGCTGCGCGTACGGTGTCGCCGCCGATCGCGCCGGGCAGGCACAGGTTGGCGGCAAGGCCGGCAAAATGAGCGCGGATCGCCAGCAGGGGCGAAATCCGGCGATTCAGCAACAGCCACCATTTCAACGCTGCGGCGACATGGGCCAGCAGGAACAGAACCAGTACGGCCAGAAACACGGGGGGCGGAATGGCCTTGAGCGCCGCCACGATCGCGTCAGCCGGCAAAAGCCAGAACAGACCGGCCAGCATCACGCCGGACCCGACCAGCCGGATCAACCAGCGGCGCGTGACCGGATCGGAGGGTAGCAGGCGCCCCATGTCACGGCCGCAGGTGGAGGCGCGAAATCATGTCGGCAATCAGCCCCAGCGACCAGATCATGATGGCCGCCAAAAACGAAAACACCGCGGTCTCGCTGAGGTTCCAGTAGAAGATGTCGACGATGAACTTGACCAACCCGAGCGTGAAGAAAGCCAGACCCAGCGGGATGAAAACGCGCAGCGGGTTGAACAAGGTGCTGATGCGCAGGATCAGGATGATGAAGTTCAGAAAATCGATCGGACGGATCTTCGATTTGCCGATCCGCTTTCCGTACTCGATCGGAACATAGATCATCCGCTTGCCGTTCGACGTCATGCATAGCGTGATCGTGGTGGTGAACGAGAAATTCTGCGGCAGCAGCGGCAGGAACGGGATCAGCTCGGATTTGCGGAACACCCGCAGCCCGGAATTCAGGTCGTTGATCTTGCGCTCGGCCAGAAACGAGGCGAAGGCGAACAGGAATTTCTTGGCCGGCCGCCGCAGCAGCGGCACGTTTTTCATCGCGGCGCCCCGATCCCCGACCACCATGTCCTGATCGCGACACAGGGCCAGCATTTCAGGCAGGTAGCGCGCAGGGTAGGTGCCGTCGGCATCGAGGATAGCCACGTATTCATGCTGCGCCATGCGTACGCCGCGCTTGAGGCTGGCCCCATAGCCCGAATTGACGTCGTTGAAGGTGACGGTTGCCCCGCTGGCTTCGGCTTCGGCGCGGGTTCCGTCCTCGCTGGCATCATCCACCACGATGATCTCGTAGGGGATGTTCAGCGGCCCGAGATGCGCGCGAACGTCTTCCACGGTCGCGCGAACGGCGTTTTCCTCGTTGTAGGCCGGAATGACCACGCTCAGGCTCATGCCGGTGACATCCGGCGTGCCCGGCTCATCCGTGTTGGCGCGATCCGTGCCGATTGGTTCTGCAACTTTGTTCATGAAACCCAAAACCCTGACCTACTCAAAATCAATTCTGTTCATACTCACCCGGGGGGCGTCCATGAAAATGGTCGCGGCCGTCCCGGAAACTTCCCGCCTATGGCAATCCGACACCTGAGCACCGAGCGTATCGGCAAAACAGGGCGAAATTGGACCGTTTCCGCGCCTGGCCGCCATTTTTTCGTATTTTGCGCCCGATGCTCATCACCTCACCAGATCGGCGGCCCGAGGTGAAAGGTGACGACCGTTTCGCTGCCGTCCTCTTTTGCCAGATGCGCAATGATGTCGTTGGCCTGTTGCGCGGGGTTCAGTCTGAACCGCGCCTTGGCCGGGCCGTCGGCGGTTTGAGGGCCGGTAACCTCGGGGGTCTGGCCGTTGACTTCGACCCGCGCGATCCTGAGCGCGGGGTCCCGCACGCGCAGCTCGACGTCGAGTGGCTTGCCGGCCCTCAGCGGGTCGCGCAGGATCAGCCGGGCGACCGGGGGCATTCCATCGGCCGGGGCGACGCGGCTGGTGCGATGGGCGCCGGGGCCGAAATTGTAGAGGCCGGCGGCCACGACCGCCGGCACCAGCAGAAGGTAGCCCCAGCGGAAGATGCCCAGCCCACGCCAGATCCGCCGCAGCGGACCATATTGCGCGGCCTCGGGGGCTAGCCGTGCGGCAAAAATCACGGCGCCGGTCACGGCCACGCCGGTTGCAATCAGCCCCATGACAAGCCACAGCACCCGCGAAAAGGCGCCCCCCCAGAACCCGTAGTGCAGCTCGTCGACGACGTTGCGCCAGCGTGCAAGGCTGGTGTTGTCATTCGGGGTGAAGGCGCCCGTGATCTCGAGCGTGGTGGGGTCCACCGCCACGGTGCTGAGCCCTCGAATATGCGGCATCGACGGCAGATATCCCACGAAGCGGAAGCTTTCGGTGGTCTTGCCCGGCAAAGTCACGCCCGTGGGTTCGAACCCCTGCAGGCCCGTACGCGCGCGGGCCTCGGCCCGATCTAATAGATCGGGTGTGAATCCGGCGGGCAGCACGGTTTCTCGTGCGGCCGCTGGCTGTGGCTTGGGGCGGTGGCCGTCTATGCCGAAATCACCCAACAGAAAGATGAAGGCGGTGACACCGCTGATCAGCAGCAGGGGCGTGGCCCAAAGAGCGGTCAGCCGGTGCATTCCGCCGGCCCAGGGCCGCAGGCCGTTGGCCGTTGTGGGCCAGCGCAGAAGCCCTTTCCAGAACCGCCGATAGGTGATCAGGCCGCTGACGATCTGGAACAGCAGTATGATCGAGGTCGCCGCCACCGCCTTGTAGACGATGCTCTGACCCGACAGCAGTTTGACATGGAGCTCGCGGAGGATTTTCTGAAACCCGGGATAGCCGGTGGTCTCGACAAGCGCGCCGGTGGCGGGATCGGTCCAGAAGACGACCTGTTCGCCCCAGCCGGTGCGGCCTTCGGCCCGGTCGACGAACCACGGGGTGGGACGCTTGGTGATGGTTTGAACGGTGCTGTGAGGATGCGCGTCCTTGATGCCCTTGTAGATCGCTCCAAAACTGGCCGTGCGGTCCTCTTCCGCGGCGGTGGTCCAGATTGCGGGGCGGGTCAGTGCCTGAATTTCATTGCCGAAGACAAGAATGGAACCTGTGAGGAACAGAAAGGCAAAGAAGATCGACAGATGCAGCCCCAGCCAGGTGTGAAAGGTGAAAAGGCGGTTGCGTAATTTGCGGTTCATGGAACGGCCCGAAGGTGCACGGTATCAGAAAAGGAAAGGTCGTTAGCGGTGCCACTCGGGCCCAGAGCCTGGTTTTCACGGCATAGTCCTTGCCCGACCGGACTTTTTACAGGTCGGGCAAGGGGCAACCCGTTGGGTTGCAGTTCATTCCAGAACGGCGCCTTTGCCGACACGCTCGGCCCGGGCCGCCTGTCTTTTGGGTTTTGCCTCGAACTCCTCATGATAGGACCTCTCGACATTGACGTCCCAGACATCGTTGTCTTCCCCCAGGATGTTGCGGGCCGCATACATGGCCGACAGCATCGAGTGATCCTGGTTGTTGTAACGGTGCAGCCCGTTGCGTCCGACGGTCTGGAAGTTTTCCAGCGTCTTCAGCCAGCTGCTGACGGTGTCCAGGGCGTCCTTGTATTCGCTGTCATAGACGGGATAGGCCTTTGGCTGCCGGATCACGGCGTGGTCAATCACGTCCGACGCCTTGGCCAGGCCCAGCTGCTCCAGCTCTTCGCTGGCCAGCTTCCTCAGGTCCTCGTCGCTGGACGACCAAAGCCCGTCGCCCTTCTGGCAGAAATATTCCATCCCGATCGAGGCGGTATTCTGGTCGGGCAGCATTTCGGCCGACCAGGCGCGGAAGTTCTGAATGCGCCCGACCTTGACCTTGGGGCTGTGGATGTAGATCCAGTTGTCGGGAAACGGGTCGGCGTGGTTCAGCACCAGCGTCACGATCAGGAAATCCCGGTACTTCAGTCGGTCGGCGGCCTCGATCACCTCGGGCGGCGGCGGCGGGTCGAAGGCATGGATCAGGTCGCGCACGGCCATCGAATTGATGAACTCGTCGGCCTCGACCCGTTCGGTGGTTTTCTCACCTTTTTCGTTCCAGTGGCGGATGTCCACTGAAGTCACCCGGTTGCCATCGCGGTTGACCCGGAACACCTCGGAATGGGTCTCGACCGAGCCGCCTTGTTCCCGGATCAGGTCGCGGGTCTTTTCCCACATCATGCCAGGGCCCAGGCGGGGGTATTGGAATTCCTCGATCAGGCTGGCCGTGTCATTGGCGCCCGAGATGGCGTTCCAGACAGCCTTGGGCAATGACAGGTTCTTGATCCGCTGCGCGGCCCAGTCGGCCCGGATCTCGGACGGGGGAATCCCCCAGACCTTCTTGGTGTAGCTGTGGAAGAAATGCATGTAGAGCCGGCCACCAAAGCGGTTGATCACCCATTCCTCGAACGTGTCTTCCTGCGGCTTCGGCCGGATTTTCCATTTGATGAAGCTGCCGATGATCTTGTAGGTCTCGTACGGGCCGATATTGCCGAGCGCGTTGAAGATGCGCAGCGGATAGTCATAGAACTTGCCGCGGTAGAAAATCCGGCTCAGGCGCTGGACGGTAATGAAGTCATCCCCCATCACCTCGTGCCACATGTCTTCGACCTCGCGCACCTTGGTGAAGAACCTGTGCCCGCCGATGTCAAAGCGGTATCCGTTGTGGGTTTCGGTGCGCGAGATGCCGCCCACCATGTCTGAGGCCTCGTAGACCCGCGGGACATGCTTGTCGCTCAGTTTCTGAAGTTCGTATGCAGCGGTCAGACCTGCTGGTCCGCCACCAATGACGACGACCGGAACAGTATCGTTTTTCAATTCACTCACACCAAATCTCACACAAAATAGCTTGGGTCAGGCTACTAGAGGCTGCACCAACTTCGCAACAAATTCCTGTCACACGCTCGCTTCGTGATCCCAGGCCGCTCAAAAAGTGCCCGACGCGCGAAAGTTGCGCCGCGCGCCGCAAGCGATCAATGACCTGGTTCACATCTACCGGCCCCCACGCGATTTGGGCTCGCGGCTGCGCCGTCGAGGAGTTGCCGACGCGTTGCACCAAAGGCCGGACAGGCTGCAAACACTTGTTTTACCAGAAAATCATTCGCGCGGGGCGCATCGAAATCACACCGACTTCCGCAGTCTGTGTCCGGCGGGCGGGACGGCTGGCGCCGGCATGACCGCCGCAACGTCGAACGGTTCCAATACGCCCTATTTGAATATGTACCCAAGGTAAACAATGGCCCGGCTGCGGGGGGATTGTTTTGTTTCAGTGGCGCCCGGGGCGGGACTCACCTTCGGGGAGGGCGAATCTTGTGCGTGTTGAAGACCCGCACCGGCCGCTCAGTTCCGCCTGACCTGCAGTTTCTGACGCTGACCCAGAACGTGGTATTCGAACAGGCACCAGACATATACGGCCGCGGAGTAGACATAGTAGACTTGGTGATACAGCAGGCATTTGACGGCAAACCAAAGCCCACCATGCCCGGCCATTGTTCTGAACAGGTCCAGATTGATCGCGAAGGCGATACCCAGCAGGATCAGGGGGAGAGGCCAAAGGCCTGGCCAGAACGGCAGAATCAGAAGCGACAGAATCAGCAGCCCCGCGACGGCCGCGCGCGCGCGCTCAGCCATGGAGGTGTTCAGATCGTTCGTCAGCCCCTCGCGCGAGATCATCAGGCGGGACCATGGCAGGGCCCGGCAGAAGATATCGGTGCTCAGGCTGTTGCGGATCGTCCAGATCTTTAGGTGTTTTCCCTGCAGGTGTGGTTCGACCAGAATGCGGCGGCCGGATTCTGCGATGCGATAGCCCAGTTCGATGTCCTCGATCGAGGGGATCTCGTAGGTCTTGACGTCAAAGCCGCCCACCTCGAGGAAGACGTCCCGGCGGATGGCGCCGCACCCGGCCCAGAACGTGCGTGCCTCGCGCCGGGCGCGCTGATGGTGATAGCGGTGCAGCAGGTTCTTGTAGCGCGAAAACCACGACTGCCCGTCCGGCGCGTCGTCATAGGATCCGAAAACCGCGCCGACATTGTCCTCGGACATGGCGCGGCGGATGTGTTCGGGGCCATCCGGCCAGGCGATGACGTCGGAATCGACGAACCACAAGATGTCGCCCGTGGCCTGTTCGGCCGCCAGATTGCGCGCGGCGCCCGGCCCGCCATTGACCGGAGTCGTCAAGACCGTCGCCCCCATTTCGCGGGCCAGCGCGGCCGTGCCGTCCGGGGACTGGTCATCGACCACCAGAACCTCTTGGACCGTGCCGGCCTTCAACATCTCGATCAAAGGGGGCAGCACCCGGGGCAACAGGTGTTCGGCCCTGTAGGCGGGCATCACCACACTGATCGTCGGTTGGTCGTTTTGCATCATTCATCCTCGGTGGGCGTTCGTGGTCTAGAGCGTGGATTTCGCACCAGAACGAGCAGGGTGGCGGCGAAGGGCAGCAGCCACATGACCCGCGCCCCGTAACGGTCGGCTGGCTGGGAAACGCCGCCGCATACCAGCGCGTTTACGGCGATTCCGATCAACAGGAACAGCGTAAACACCCGGTAGGGCGCAGCGACCTGGGCAGGCCACAGCAGCAGAACGGCCACGATCGCCCCCGAGACCGCGTAGATCGCGAAGTGGACCCCCACCAGCGGGTCGATCCAGGTCTGGGATCGTTTCAGGGTCGTTTTGTCCAGGACGGCAAGCTGATCTTCGGACAGGCCCGAGAGCTTTTTGGCGTTGCGTATCGTGGCCGAGTTGGGGATCGTCATCGCCACGCTGTGCGTTCCAAGCTGTCTCAGGGCGTTCTTGCCCAATGCGGTTACCGTCGCGACGGGATAGGCGGACAGGACGCGCAGAAAGAACTGTCGCTGTTCCAGAGCGATGGCCTGCTGATCCTCGGGCGGCAACAACCGGAACGAGCCCAGCCGCGGGGACCGCTCGAAGATGATGTGGGACGCGGTCAGACGGTATGGATCATCCGACCATGTCAGGGCCTCGTGCAGGGCGCATGTCGCCAGGTCCGGCGCAGGGCAGACATCGTTCAGATAGGCCAGCCCCGGCCCGTCGACGATCAGGCGGGCGGTGATGTGAGGCGTATAGACCACGTCTTTGTGAGTGACGGTTTCGACGGCAACTTCGAAAGCCTTCCGTTCGGCGATCGCAAAGAAGGCAAGGCACATCGCAAACCCGGCCGCCAGCCAGCGCCCCGGGCCGATCCGCAGAGCGGCGGCCAGAACGACCAGGGGAACCATCAACACCGCGATTCCCAGATGTGACGGATGCAGCACCACCGAGAAGGTGCCGAGCGCCAGTGCCCCCAGCGCCTCGGCAACGTGCATCCTGTGGCCTGCCGCCACCACGGCGGCGACCAGGATCAGCATGACAGGTGTGAAAATGTCGGGCATGACGTAGGCGACATAAAAGGGCAGCGACGTCGTCGAGGCCGCCAGAAGTGGAAGACAGACCATCTGAGCGGTCGAACGTGTGGTCGGCGCCGCACGTCCAAGCATTCGCATCGCCAGCCAGACGGCCATCAGCACCAGACCCAGTTGCAGCCACGCCAGACCGGCCAGCCATCCGACGCGCCAGAACCCTGCGACCAAAACGGCGTAGAAGATCGATCGCGATCCGCCCGCAGTCTGGTCGTCGTCGGCCGTGTTCCGGGTTTTCTGGGTTTCTCGGGCTGCGCTGTCGGGTTCACCCGCCGCCGGCAGGACCATCGACAGAACGACATTGCCCTGCCGCACATAGCTGCCGGTATCGAAATACACCAGCGGTCCGCGATTGATTGCAAGGATCGACAGACCGGCGGCGACGGTCACACCCAGCAACAGAAGGGGTATGGACCACCGCGGGCGCATTGCATCGTCAATCCGGGTCATGCCCCGCCGGCAGCGGTTTGGGGCGCTGCGGTGGCCAGGTGCCGGAAATAGGCGATCGTGGCCTCGAGGCCTTGCTCCAGGGGCACCTTGGGGGACCAGCCAAGTTGCTCTTTGGCACGGGTGATGTCGGGTTGACGTTGGATCGGGTCGTCTTGCGGCAGCGGACGGAAATCCAGCCGGGATGTCGAGCCGGTCATGCGGATCACGGTTTCCGCCAAATCGCGGATGCTGAGTTCGACGGGGTTGCCCAGGTTGATCGGCCCGGTCACGTCTTTGGGGGATTCCATGAGGCGGATCAGCCCGTCGATCAGGTCGGACACGAAACAGAACGACCGGGTCTGACCGCCGTCGCCATAGACGGTGATCGGTTCTCCGGCCAGAGCCTGCATGATGAAATTGGACACCACCCGCCCGTCGTCGGGGTGCATGTGCGGGCCGTATGTATTGAATATGCGCGCCACCTTGATCGGCAGGCCGTGCTGCCGGTGGTAATCGAAGAACAGCGTTTCGGCACAGCGCTTGCCTTCGTCATAGCAGGAACGCGGCCCGATCGGGTTCACATGACCCACGTAGTCTTCGGTCTGCGGATGGATCTGGGGGTCGCCATAGACTTCGGATGTCGAGGCCTGCAGGATGGTGGCGCCGACCCGTTTGGCCAAGCCCAGCATGTTGATGGCACCATGCACCGCCGTTTTCGTTGTCTGCACCGGATCGTGCTGATAGTGGAACGGAGAGGCCGGGCAGGCCAAATTGTATATCTCGTCGACCTCGACATACAGCGGAAAGGTCACGTCGTGGCGCATGACCTCGAAGCGGGGGTTGTTCAGAAGATGACGCAGATTGCCGCGTCTCCCGGTAAAGAAATTGTCCACGCACAGGACCTCATGCCCCTGATCCAGCAATCGTGCGCACAAGTGCGATCCCAGGAAACCCGCGCCACCGGTGACGAGGATGCGTTTGGCAGTCAGGTGCAGGCCATCGGGGTCGAAATCAGCTGCGTTCATCAAAATACTCTTCAATAACCGACCGGCGCGCAGAATGTCGCCCCGGCCCAGGAAACCCGTTCGGATACCTCCGGCGGTCAGGTACCCACACTCGTCATCTTCAGTATGGGCGAGGTTACACGAAGTTCTTGGGCCGACGAAGGACAAAAAAATGGTCCGAGACGCAATTCCGCGCTGCTGGTTCCGCCGACACCGGTCAGCGCAGTGGCGTGCAGACCGGTCCGAACCAATGAGGGCGGTCGGAACCGAGTGGTTGCAAAAACCTTATTCGCAAGGGGCGCGGGCGTTCCGCAGGTGCAGGCGCACAGCACTAATTTACGGCTTTGGGCAGTGTCCGCATCGGAACTTCACGCCGAGGACGCGAAGCCGATTCGAGCCAGAAGGCGGAGGATGCAGTGTTAACCGAAAGGAAACAAAGAGCCGCCCAAGGGTTGATTTGGGGGTCAATTGTCGCCAAAAGACCAAAAAATGCCACAATTATTAAAAAAGTTCTCGCAACAACAACGTGATGGTGTACCTTAGTTTCATCCAATCCACGGCCTGACATCTGTCCGGGTCTTTATGTGTTCAAGTATACGAGGGTGGGAATAGATGTTTAGAACTTTGAAAATGGTCGCGATCGCACTGGCCGCGTCCTTCGTAATGACCGGGACAGCCAAGGCCATCACGACTGTGAGTGCTGGCGGAAGCTATGACATCACCTCGGACAACCTGTTTGTCGGAACGGTGTCCACCATGGGTGGTCCGGGTGTTTATTCGGTGAACTTCACTGCGCCGACCGCGCCGCTGCCTGGTAATGCACAGGCCTCGGTCACCGCGAAAATTCTGGGAACCTTCACCGGCCTGACCATGAGCTGGGTCGATGCGGCGACCAACACCGTGCTGAACTCGGCGGCGCTGGTATCGGGTGTTACCCGTCTGAATACCACTTTCCTGTCGACCGGCGCGCCGGGGCAGAACCTGGTCTTCAGCTGGGCGAACTCGTCGGGGACCACCAATGGCGGCGCCATCACCTTTGACTTCGACGTGGCCGCGGTTCCGCTGCCGGCCGGCGGGTTGCTGCTGTTGACGGCCTTGGGAGGTCTGGCGTTGACCCGTCGCCGCAAGGCGGCATGATCAAACGGTCATAATGATGATTATGTTAAAAGGGCTGCGCAATGCGGCCCTTTTTTCGTTTGGCCCGGCTCAGATCTCGAACCCTGCGGCCTGCCGCAACATCCAGACCATCCGCTGGCATCGCAGCCGATACAGGGTGCCGATGGCCGCACCGACTTCCCGGCCGGAGCCCAGCTTGTCGCTGGTCAGAACCTTCGGCGTATGCACCACCGCGCTGGCTGGCATGGCCAGCCCCCGCATCATCCAGCGCAATCGCGCCCGAATGGTGGTTCCGTTCAACTGAAAAGCCTCTTGAGTGGTTCGCCGCCATTTGGTCTTCAGCGCCGGCCAGTCTTGGCGCGACGGGTGGCTGACGCGGAACCTATCCTCATAGATCAGGCTGTACCCGTGCGAGACCGCCCGCATGGTCCATTCCCGATCCTCAGACACGCCGTTCGTGAAACCGCCGATCGCGTCGAACACGTCCCGTCGCGTCAGCAGGTTTCCGGCACCCGAGAAGCCCTGGACCTCAATGTAGCGGCGGAAGTTGAAGGCAAAAACAGCCTCGAATGCCTCGGCCCCGCTGCGCGGTGGCGGGGTTTCGTCAAACACGTCGACCCGCCCGCCGATCAGGTCGGCGGTGTCGGCGACCTGGCGTCCGACCGTCAGCCAGTCGGCGGCGGGAATGCAATCGGCATCCAGAAAGAACAGCCGCGGGGCGCTGGTTTCGGCCACGCCCCTGTTGCGGGCATGGGCGGCGCCTTTTTGCGCTTCGACCAGAAACCGAACCATCGGGAAAGCGCGCTGAATTGCGTCCAGCGACACCGACGAGGCATTGTCCACGACCACGATCTCGGTGCTGGTGGTGTCATTTTCCATCAGTGCCCGCAAACAGCGTTCGAGCCTGGGAAGGTCGTTGTAGTGGGGAATGATGACCGCGTTTTCGGGGGCCGCGTCAGTACGATCCGTATTCATTGCCGAAGGCCCCGCTGACGTAGCGACACTTGGTCAGGACGATCCCCATGATCTTGGTCAATTCGGCCAGCTGGCGTTCCGCCACATCTATATGGTCGATGCTGGTTTCTTCTGCCGCAGCCAGCAGCAAGGCGCAATCGACGTTTCTGAGGAACCCGTGGCTGTCGTCGCTGACCATCAGCGGCGGCGTGTCGAACAGCATGATATCGGGCTGGTATTCGGATTCGATCCATTCCAGCAGCTCGATCGTCCTGCGGCTTTGCAGAATTTCGGCGGGATTGCGGGTAGGGCTGAAATTCAGTCCGAAAATCACGTTGTTGCCGTGCCGCCGCGCATGCTCCTGAAACGGCACCGATCCGGATATGATGTCCGCCATGTTGTGCGCGCCGCTCTGCCCCAACACGTCGGCCAGCCCACGGCGCCGTAGGTCGAAATCGATCACGACGGTGCGCAGATCTTCCTGCCGCCCCAGGCTGAAGGCAAGATTTGCGACCGCCGTGCTCTTGCCGCATCCGGCATAGGGCGACGTCAACGCAACCCGGCGCCAGCCATTGGACAGGATCTGTTGCAGCATCTTGGTGCGCAGCATGTCATAGGGCGCGGCGTCCGACCCGCCCTCCAACGACACCAGGCGGTTTTTGGAGGCGACGCGCGGGTTGATCTCGATGGCGGGTAGATCCGACCACAACGTTTCGACATTCGTCACCGAGGGCGCAACAGCCTGATCCGGGTCAAGCCGCAGCGGTTCCGCGGGCACGGTTCTTTGACGGCTTTCCCGTTCCTCTCGGGCCTTTTGAATCGCCTGTTGCAGACGGTCCATCACGCGCTCCCATCGCTGACTTGAACAGAACTCACCAATACACCTCCAGCTTGTCGATCACCTTTTCGGCAATCAGGTCGAGCGGTAAATAATACGTGTGAACCGACCAGACGGCGGCCGGCACGCTGCCCAAAATGGCCAGGATGACAACGGCCCAGGCCAATCGCGCGCGAATGACCTCGCCGCGCGTGCGGACATAAGGGATTGTCGCGATCGGCCAGACCTGCAACTTGTTGATCAGGTCTTCGGGTCGGCGGACGGATTTGTTCAGCAGTTCCAGCAGAACGACCAGCCCGATCCCCAGGGCGATACCGAAGGCGGTTCCGCCGCCAGCGATCATCAGGCGGTCCGGCTTGGTCGGTGAACTGGGCGCGACCGGATATTCGATCACAGAAATCCGCTGCCCCTGCGAGGTTACCTCGATCCGCTCGCCGGTCGAGGCCGAGGCCAGCCGCGCCACCGCTGTGTTGTACTGTGCCTGGACGTTGTTGTAGTCGCGCTGAAGCTCGGCGAGGGTAATCGCATTCGCCGGGGTCTGGTCGATGGTCCGTGTCACCTCGGCCAGGCGCTTTTCGGCATCGGTTTTCTGATCTTCCAGAGACTCGATCTGCGAATCCAGTTGCGCCAGTTGCAGATCCAGAGTCGAGTTCCCGGTCTGCGCGCCCGATGTTGCGGCGCTGGTGGCCTGCTCCGCGGCTACGACCTCTTCCAGGCGGGCGATCCGCGCGCGCAGGATTTTGATCTTGGGGCTGTTTTCCGAATAGATGCCCAGGTCATTGTCCAGCTGATTGCGCAGCTGCGCCAACTGTTGCTGGGCCTGGGTCTGCGGTTGTTGTCCGATCGTCGAGATCTGACCGGTCGTGGCATAGATCTCCAGCAACTTTTCACGCTGGTTTCGCAGTGAGAAAAGTTGTTGATCAAGCTGCTGGATGTTGGTTTGCAGCGTCGCCTGCTGGGTCAGTCTGAACTGCAGGCTGGCCGGCAGCGAGTCCGAGTTTTCGTTCTGGAACTCGAGGATCTGCGCGCTGCGCCGGTCCAACTCGTCACTCAGCCGGTCCACCTCCTGTTCGAAGAATTCCAGCGTGTCCGAGGCTCGCTCCTTGCGGTAATTCACGTCGAGCTTCTGGATTTCCGTCAGATAGGCGTTCAGGACACCGGCCGCGACCCGACCGGAACGGGCCTCGAAAGTAATGGTCATCAGGTTGGCCTGATTGCGCCCGGTGGCGATCCGGATTCGGGTGTTGGCGCGCATCGTGTCGACGATCTGGTCCGGGCTTGCCTCGTCTTGATTAGGCAGAACGTCGAACTCCTCGGCGATGTCCAGAAGGATCGGACGGGTCAGCAGGCGCTGTTCGATGATCTGCAGTTGCTCGGCCGCCGTGGTGTTGACGGTGCTGGCCGCCAGATTGCCCGGAATCTGCGGGGATTCGACGATCAACCGCATCTGCGACACATAGGTGGGCGGCAGGGTGCGTGCGATGATGATCGACGCAGCGGATACGATCAGGGCAACGATGAGGAAATACGGCAGGCGCCGCAGAAAGATCGAGATGTAGTAGCGAACCGGGCCCATGTCAGTCTGTCAGCTCCTTCTCGAGTGAGTTCCCGCCAAAGAACACGCCGTCGTCGATCACTTGTTGCACTATGTTTTCATCCACGTTTCTGGTCTCGTTGGTCCAGGCGTACAGCAAGGTGAAGTCGCACAGCTGGTTCACAAGCCGGGGAACGCCACGGGTCTTTTCGAAGATCAGCTTGCAGGCGTCTTCGGTGAATTCGTCCCCGGTCCCCCCGGCGACCTTCATCCGATGCCGGATGTAGCTTTCGACCGACGGCGCATCCATCCGCTCCAAGTGAAAGCTCGCGGCCACCCGTTGGGTCAGCTGGCGCATCTTCGGGTCCAGCACCATGTCGCGCAATTCGGGTTGCCCTACCAAGACCAGCTGGATCAGTTCATCGGTGTTGGCATTGATGTTGGTCAACATCCGGATCTCTTCCAACCCTTCGACGGTCAGGTTCTGCGCCTCGTCGAATATCAGCACGACACGCCGGCCCTGCGCGTATTCGGAGACCAGGAATTCCTGCAGCGCCTGAAACAGCTGGACATAGGCCGCGTCCTTTTCAAACGGCAGGCCCAAGGCATGCATGACCCACTGGAGCAGCTCGCCCCGCCCGCCCTGAGCGTTCGAGATCAGCCCGACGGTGATCGACTCCTCCATGTCCTTCAGAAGATGCTGGATCAGCGTGGTCTTGCCGGCGCCGATCTCTCCGGTCAGAACGGTGATCGGCGCGCAGCTCATGATTCCGAATTGCAAGATCGAATAGCCGCGTTTGTGCAGCGGCGACCAGTACATGAAACCGGGATCGGGCAGCAGAGTGAATGGCCGCTGGTCTAGGCCGAAATAATCCAGATAGAACCCGTCGCTGGAGGCCATGGCACCTCGGTCGCCTTCCGACTTGTCGAAAAAAATCCTGGCTCTCCAGAGATTACCCAAACTTGCACCCTGAACCACAGGTAAATCCTAACAAAATAACGAGACGCCACTATATCGGCCCTCAACATGCACGTCATTGTGCCACAACATCAAGATAGAGAGCATCCCCCATATCTCCAGAGTGACACATTAACCCGCCCAGAAGGTGCAATGGAAACATTTTTCGGTGATTGTTTCCGTCTGGCTGTCGCGCCCAAGCCGGTGCAACGCAGAATCAACGGGCGGGCCCGCAAAGCCAAATCGGGGCAAGATCGGGATTAAAGGGACCCATGCGGCTGCATTGATCCCGAATCATGCACAATGGACGGATGTTTTCTGACCGGGCGACCCGTGCGCTTCGTCACGCCATGCCGTTGAAATTCCGTGCGCTTCCCACTCAAACAGTGCGGTCCGAGCCCATTAATGTTTTGCAAGCCATTAAGAATTTGTTAGTCTTTTGGACGCAGGCGTTCATCAATTCATGTGAACAATGAAGAAAGGGTGAAGCGTCCCATTTGTATGAAAAAAATTTGAATAGCGCTTTGAGGCCGTGCGAGTAGTTGGTTCCTGAGTGTGTGATTGAGTGTAGGTGTCCGTTGTGTGCTGGGGGTTTAAATAGTGACAATCCATTCCAAGGAGGTAGCCGGGACTGGTTACCGCAGAGTTCCGGTATTGCCGGCCGCAGATCGGTGTTCCGGTTTTTATGGTCGCTTCGGAAAGCGAGCCTTTGACATTGTATTCGTGATCGCTGCCGCGCCCATCGTCGTGCCGCTGGTGGTGGTTTTCTCGGTGCTGCTGGCCTTTCAGGGCGCACAGCCCTTCTATCGTCAAAAGCGTGTCGGCCAAAATGGCAAGACCTTCCACCTGCTGAAGCTTCGCACGATGGTGAAGGACGCCGAAACCGTCCTCGAGGCGCATCTGGCAGCCAACCCTGACGCACGCGCCGAATGGGAGCGCAATCAGAAACTCACAGACGACCCCCGGATCATCCGCTTGGGTTCCTTCTTGCGCAAGTCGTCGCTGGATGAACTGCCGCAGTTCTGGAACGTGCTGGTTGGCGAGATGTCCCTGGTTGGACCGCGACCTATGATGGTCAAGCAGCAAAGCATGTATCCCGGGCACCTGTATTATGTGATGCGGCCGGGCATCACCGGCCGGTGGCAGGTATCCGAGCGCAACCAGTCCTCATTCGCCGAGCGGGCGCATCACGATTCGGAATACTGGAAAACGATGTCCTTCGGCACCGATCTTTCGATCATGTTCAAAACGCTCTTCGTGGTCCTTCGCGGCACCGGCTGTTGAGAATGGCCCGGCATCAGGCAGCGACGCTGGCAGTTGCAGGAGTGACGTGATGAACGCATTCGGAAACCTTCTTGGCAGGACCTTCGCGGCATTCCTGCTGACTGCCGCGCTTTTCCTCAGCGCCTGCGACACAGCGGAAGAACGGGCCGAGGCGCATTATCAGGCCGGTCTTGCCCATCTCGAGAACGGCGACGTCGAGCGCGCGCTGATCGAGTTCAAGAACGTTTTCAAACTGAACGGACAACATAAAGAAGCGCGGTTGACCTTCGCCCGGCTCGAGCGCGAACGCGGCAACGTGCCACTGGCCTATCGCCAGTATCTGCTGTTGGTGGAACAGTATCCTGACAACCTCGAAGGCAATCGGGCCTTGGCGGAAATGGCGTTGGAACAGGGGCTGTGGGAAGATCTGCGGCGCTATGTCACCAAGGCCGCGCAGTTGGCCCCGGAAGAGGCCGAGATAGCGTCGTTGCAGAACACGCTGGCCTATACCGACGCGGTGCGGGATGGCAACGATGCCGGCGTCGGACAGTCCGTCGCTGCGGCGCGCGCAATGCTGAATGACCGCCCCGACATGATGACGGCTCGGCACGTGGTGATCGATCACCTCGTGCGCGCCCAGGATTGGTATGATGTGATCGACCAGGTGGATGCCGCATTGGCTTTTGCGCCGACCGAGGGGAACCTTTACACTATCCGGCTCCACGCTCTTCAGCAGCTGGGCAAGACGGGCGAGATCGAAAAGCAGCTGCGCCAGATGATCGACGTCTTCCCCGGCGATCAGGGCGTCGAGCAGATGCTGGTAGAACATTTCATCGATCAGCGCCGTTTGGACGATGCCGAAGAGATCCTGCGGGCCAAGGCGGATCCGCTGTCCGAAGACTATTTTCCCGTTCAGCGTCTGATTGCCTTTCTGACCGAGCATCGCGGCCATGATGCCGCCATCGCGGAAATGACCCGGACCATCGCGGCGGGCGGGCCGAATGCCGCGCGATACCGAATGATGCGTGCCGCGCTGCGGTTCCAGTCGGGCGATACCGATGGGGCGCTGTCCGAGATGCGCGCCTTGCTGGATGGTGCTCCGCGCACGGCACAGACACGTGAGAACGAGGTGGAGTTCGCGCGGATGCTGATCCTGTCCGGCCATCGGGAAGAAGGCCGCGCCGTGATCGAACGCGTCCTGAGCGAAGACCCGACCCAGACCGAGGCCGTCAAGCTCAAGGCGGCGTGGCTGATCGAGGATGACACCATTGGAGACGCGATCCTGCTGTTGCGCGCGGCGCTCGAGACGAACGCACGCGACCCGCAGCTCGTGACCTTGATGGCTCAGGCGCATGACCGAAACGGCGACCGCAACCTGAAGGGCGAAATGCTGGCGCTTGCGGTCGAGTTGTCCGGCAACGCGCCGACCGAAACCCTGAACTATGCCCTGCACCTGATCGAAGAGAACGATCTGAAGATCGCCGAAAGTGTCCTGATCGACGCGTTGCGCAAGGCCCCGACCGACCCTCGGCTTCTGTTGACGTTGGGCGATGTTTATGTCGCCTTGCAGGACTGGCCCCGGCTGGACTCCGTGCTGCAGGCGCTCGACCCGCTGGATGATCCCGATACACGCCGCAAAACCAGCGAGCTGAAGGCGCGGATGATGGAAGGGCAGAACCGCACCGGCGATCTGGCGGCGTTTCTGGGCGAACTGGCGGAAGACCCGGAATTCGGATTGCCAGCCGATCTCGCCCTGATCCGTCTGATGGTGGTTCAAAACGACTTTGCCGGAGCCGAAGCCCGCCTGGATTCCCTGCTGGCTGAGGAGCCGGAGTCGAACATCCTGCGGATCGTCAAGGCGCATGTGCTCGAAAAGAAGGGAGAGCCGGAAGCGGCCGCGCGGCTGTACCGCGCAATCGTGGCCGATGACCCGGAATCGGCGCGGGCCTGGCTGGGGCTGATCGCGTTGCAAAAACGCCATGAAGATCCGCAGCAGGTCCGGGCCACGGTGCAGCAGGCACTGACCGCCTTGCCCGACAACGCGGACCTGCTGATGTTGCAGGCCGAAGGCTATGAGTGGGCCGGCGAATGGGAAGCGGCGATTGCAGCATATGAAAAGGCTTATACCGCTAGCAACCGCTCGCCGGTCGTGGCGAACAATCTGGCCAGCCTTTTGACGACCCGCCGCGATGACGACGAAAGCCTGCAGCGGGCGCAAGTTCTTGTGCGGAGCCTGCGTGGCAGCCGCATTCCGGCCTTTCAGGACACATATGGCTGGGTCGCCTATCGCTTGGGCAACTATGACGAGGCGCTGACATATCTGGAAAGTGCGGCAAAGGGGTTGCCGGATCATCCCGTGGTCCTGCAGCATCTGGGCAAAGCCTATGAGGCCGTCGGGCGTAGAGAGGACGCCCTGCGTGTCTATCAGGCTGCGCAATCGAGGGAAGCGGCCCCGGATGTGGTGACAAACATCGAAGCCGAGATCGAACGGCTGCAGATCGAGTTGAGCGGCGGTCAATAGAAGGTCCGCGGCAATTCTGCCGCACCGATCCCGTTTGCTGCGTCAGGCCGATTGTGACGAATGGAGAAAATGGGCATACTTTGGGAAAATGAGAGAATTGAACATGCGGACAGTCATCGGATCATTGATCACTTTCGTGACGGCCTTGGTGCTGTCGACCGGCGCCTTCGCGCAGGGTTCCTATCAGATCCAGCCGGGAGATGCGCTCAAAATCGAGGTTCTCGAGGACCCGACCCTGAACCGAACCGTGCTGGTTTTGCCTGACGGCTCCATCAACTTCCCGCTTGCGGGAACGATCCGGGCGGCCGGTAAGTCGACCAGCGGGTTGCAGACCGCGCTGGCGTCGGCACTGGCGAACAACTTCAACACACCTCCGACCGTCTATGCGTCGATCGCAGCCCTTGCGGCCCCGGCCCTTCCCGGCCTGACGCCGACAGGGCCAACGATCGACGTCTTCGTCATGGGCGAGGTCAACATTCCCGGAAAGCTTCCGGCGACGGAAGGCACGACAATTCTTCAGGTTCTGGCCCAGGCCGGCGGCCTGACCAACTTCGCGGCCCGCAAACGCATCGAATTGCGACGGGTGGACAGCAAAACAGGCGTGATGAACAAATACCTCTACAACTATGATGGCGCGGGCGGTGGCATTCAGGGCAATACGGTGCTCAAACCCGGAGACGTCGTGGTCGTACCCTCGCGCCGCTTGTTCGAATAGGGGCAGATACAGGTGGGGAAATTCAGGAAGAGGCAGGGCCTGACGCTTTTGGGCAGCGTCGCTTTCGTTGCGGCAGTGTCGCCCGCCACGGGCCAACAGGTGTCGGGGCAGCAGACAACGACGCAGCCGGCCACCACGCAGCAAGCGCCCAGCCAGCAGCTGATCGTGCAGCAGGCGCAGCGCAACCCTGCGCGACGGGTGGGCCAAGCCGCAGGTGCAGCGGGTACCGGCACCGGTCTGACCGTGACGCTGGACTATCTGTCGTCGCTGCGGCACGACGACAACCTGCGTCTGACGGATCCATCTTTGGGCTCGACCACCTGGTGGGAGAATACGCTGGCCCTGGGGATTCTGAACCAGACTCCGAACTCGACCCTGCAATTCGACCTGTCGGGGCTGTATCGCATCGCGAACGAGCCGATCATCGGGACCGATGGCAGCTTTTCCGACCCGTTTACCCAGCTGAACTATCAGCGCAGAAACGCCAACAGCAACTTCAGTCTGCTGGCTTCGTATCGCGAACGGGATCTGGCCTTCAACCGGTCGCTGACCGACGTCAACCTGGATGGGGTGATCGATGCTGCCGATGTCATCGGTACGATCGGCGATCAGGTCGATACCCGCGGCAATCTGAATTGGCAGACGGGACTGAACGACCCCCTGGGGTTCCGGTTTTCCTACAACTATCGTGAACGCAGCTATTCCAACACCATCGATCCAGGACTGTTCGACAACAACGCCAATGACTTCTTCGGAAGCGTGCTGACGCGGATCTCTCCGGTCTTGCAGACCAACGTCAGCCTGAACTACCGCGAATTCCAGGCCGATGACGCCGTGCAGACGGATCGCAACACCACTGTTCTGTCAACTGGCGCCACTTATGATGTTTCGGCCACCACGACCGTCAGTGCGAATATCGGCTACAGCAAGGTTGACGACACCCAGCGCGTTTCGAACACCAGCAACGTGACCGAGGATTTCGTCTGGGACTTTTCTTGGAACAAGACGCTGCCGGACGGGTCAGCCGATATTCTGATCGACCAGACCTTCGGCGTGAACGGCTCGCGCATCAATGCGACCTTCGGGCGTGATTTCCAGCGGGCCAACGGGACTTTTGGGTTTGATATCGGATTCACCCGAGGACCGTTCGACGAGGTGACGCCGATCGGACAACTGGACTATAGCTACAGGTTGGCCAGTTCTCGGATCGGGGCAACCATCCAGCGCCGGGTCGGCACCAGCACACAGAGTGTGGAAACGCGGCAGACGCTGGCTTTTCTGACCTATGACTACATCATCAATCCGGTGTCGGCCCTGTCGTTCAGCGTGAATTACATCGACCAGGAAAACGAAGGGTCAGGCCCTAAAAATCCGCGCCAGCGTAGTGTGTTCAACGCCTCCTATTCCCGTGCGATCACCCGGGACTGGGCGGTCAACATGGGTTATCAGTACGAATACGACGACCAGAACGGGTTCCGGGCAACATCCAACGGCGTGTTCGTGACACTGGGGCGGCGGTTCACCCTCAAGCCGTGATCGGCGCGATGCGTCGCAGGTGGCGATCACGATTTCGGGATTTCGATCTGCGAGGATGCTTGCGCCGCGGTTTCGATGCAATATGAGGGTTGATGCAACAGCTTGAGTCGAAATCCGGTCAGTCCGGCGGACCTCTGGGAACGGTCTGGCCACGGATCAACGTGGCCGGATTTGGCTGGTTCGTGCTGTTGCTGGCCGGATCGGTCCCGGTGTTCTGGATCGGGATCGTGTCGCTGGGCACTGCCTGGAGCACGCCTGAATACAGCCACGGCCCGCTGATCCCGATCATTTCGCTGTATCTCTTCCTGCGGGAATTGCGCAACGCGCCGGCGACGCTCCCCGAAGTTCAAGACCGCTGGCCCGGGGTTGCGGTCATCGCCCTGGCGCTTGCGGTGGCGGTTCTGGGCAATCTGGCGCGGATTCCGGACATCGTGACCTATGCCATGATCATCTGGACCGGCGGAGTCGTGCTGACCGTGTTCGGCTGGCAGCGCGGCCGCCACCACCAATTGCCGGTCTTTCACCTGGTTTTCATGCTGCCCCTGCCCCAGTTCGTGTACTGGAAGCTGACGATATTCCTTCAGTGGATCTCGTCCGAACTAGGCGTGTGGTTCGTGCAACTGGCTGGTGTGTCGGTCTTCATCGAAGGCAATGTCATCGATCTGGGTGTCTACAAGCTGCAAGTGGCCGAGGCCTGCTCGGGCCTGCGCTATCTGTTTCCCATTCTCAGTTTCTCGTACCTGTTCGCCCTGCTCTATCGCGGCCCGATCTGGCACAAGGTCGTGCTGCTGCTGGCGGCCGCTCCGCTGACCGTTCTGATGAATTCGATCCGCATCGGCGTGATCGGCATTTTGGTCAATCAATACGGCATCGAACAGGCCGAAGGATTCATGCATTTCTTCGAGGGCTGGATTATCTTCCTGCTATGCGTGGGGGTCCTGTTCCTGATGGCCATCGGGCTGCAGCGCATGGCCCCCGATCCCAAGCCCTTTGCACAAGCGATCGATCTGGATGTCGATGGGTTCGGCCCCATCGCGCTGCGCATTTTTGGTCTGAAGCCTTCGCTGCAACTGGCTGCCGCGGCCCTTCTGACGCTGTCGGTATCCGCGGCTTGGGTGCTGCGCCCCGCGGCCGATGTGCAGCCGGTGGAGCGCGATCCTTTTGTTCTGTATCCGCGGCAACTCGGAAACTGGTCGGGGTCGACGGCCAGCCTCGACCCGAAAGTCGAGCGGACCCTGGGCGCCAGCGACTATCTGAACGCAACATATGCCGACACCACGTCGGGCGAATTCGTGAACCTGTTCGTGGCCTTCTACGACAAGCAGACCGACGGCGACGGGATCCATTCCCCCGAGGTCTGTCTGCCTGTCGGCGGGTGGGAAATATTCAGCCTCGAGCCGTATCAAATTACCTTGGACAAGACGCCCTATGGCAGTTTCACCGTCAACCGGGCGGTGATCCAGAAGGAACTGTCGAAACAGCTGGTCTACTACTGGTTCGAACAGCGCGGAAAGCGGATGGTCAACGATTTTCGGGCCAAGCTGAGCGTCATCCAGGATGGCTTTGTCATGGGGCGGACGGATGGCGCCCTTGTCCGTTTCGTCACGCCCATCCTGCCCGGTGAAACCGAGGCGGATGCCGACGCGCGGCTGCAGCGGTTCATGGTGCCCAGCCTGAACCGCATGCCGCATTTCGTACCATTCTAGGCCCTACCCTTTCCACACCCGTTCGTAGGCCGCGATCAGGGCGGGCACCTGATGAGGCCAGGCCATTTCAGACTCGACCCGCGCGCGGCCATAGCGGCCCATTCGGGCCCGACGCTCTTCATCTTCAAGCAGTTCGGCAATCTTGGCCGCCATGTCCACCGGATCATTCGGCCGCGCGTACAGTGACGCGTCCTGCGCCGAGAACCGGCCCTCGGTCACGTCGAACTGGACGATCGGTTTTTCGAAGGCCATGTATTCAAGGATCTTGTTCATGGTGGATTTGTCGTTCATCTCGTTTACCCGGTCCGGGTTCACGCAGACATCCGCCGTCGACAGGATCTCGAACAGGTCCCGATCCGGTGCCCGCCCGGTGAAGGTGACGTAGTCCGACAGGCCCATCGCGGCGGATTGTTCGCGCAGTTTCTCGAGGCTGGGTCCGCCGCCGACCAAGCAGAACTGGATGTCGTCCCGGCCCTGCCCCTGCACCAGGTGGGCCACGGAATCAAGCAGCAGGTCGATCCCCTCCTGATCGCCCATCACGCCGACATAGCCCACCATGTATTTTCGACCGTTCCGCCAGGCCGGGTTGGGCGGGACGCGCTCCAGACGGCTCAGGTCCGGGCCCGAGCGCACAATGAATACATCCTCGGGCGCCATGCCCCCGCGATCGATGGCGATCCGGCGATAGCTTTCATTGGTCGCGATCGACACCCGGGCCGACGCGAAGGTCAAACGTTCGAAGGTCCTCATCAGTTTCCAGAAGAACCCGCGCCGGCCGAATTTGGCCTCGTAGAGTTCGGGATTGATGTCGTGATGATCGAACAGGTACCGCACGCCGAACAGTTTGAAGGGCAACGCCACCAGAAAGATCAGGTCAGGCGGGTTGCAGCCGTGGATGACGTGAAAGCCCCGGCTGAGCTTGATCCGCAACGCCAGCCAGGATTCCCAGAACAGCGCCGCGCCGTATTCCAGCAGATAGCCAAGCGCGCCGCTTGCATCCAGCGGCAGCGGGTGGCGATAGACCTTGATGCCTTCTTCTTCCCAGATACGCTCTTCGTGGCCCTTTCCGGTCGGGCAGATCACCGAAACGACGGCGCCGGCAGCGGCCAGCGTGCGCGCCTCCATCCAGACGCGCCGGTCGAAGGGGACGGGCAGGTTTTCGACCACGATCAGAACTTTCAGCCCCTGCAGCGGCCGGGCCCGCCGCAATTCATCCATCGAGACCGGCTGAACGGCCAGGGTGGTGTCAGTCATATTCATAGGTTCGCACCACCGGAAAATCGCCAAGGTTCAAATCGTTCACGATCGCATTCGATCCGATCACCAGATCCCACGGCCCCTTTTCGGCCGTGGCCCGATCGACCAGCAGGCTGCCGACCGAAGGCAGATGCGTGAAGGCATAGCCCAGGTTCTGCCCGCGCAGGTCGGCAGGGCGGATGGCCGGGTCGTAGACCGACAGCTTGTACCCGCCCTGAAGCAGCCGGCGCGCGATGTCGACATTCGGGCTTTCACGCAGGTCGTCGGTGCCGGCCTTGAAGGCCAGGCCCACCATCAGCACCCTGCCCCCATCGGGCAGACGGGCCATGATGTCCTGGGCCTGGTAGGTCTTGTGCGCCTCGTTGGTGCGCAGCAGGCTGTCGATCAGATGCGTATGCGCACCGATCTCGCCCGCGATATGTTGCAGGGCCCGCACGTCCTTGGGCAGGCAAGACCCCCCGAAGGCGCCGCCCGGCCGCGTGTAGTAAGGCGAAATGTTCAGCTTGGTGTCCGAGACAAAGATCTGGTGCATGGTTTTTGCGGATACGCCCATGCGATGGCAGATGCGGCCGATTTCGTTGGCAAAGGCCACCTTGGTGGCATGCCAGGTGTTGTCCACGAACTTGGTGATCTCGGCCTCTTCGTACGAGGTGTAGAAAACTGGCGCGTCAAGGCCCTCGTGCAGCGCGTCCATTACATCGGAGCGGCAGCCATCTTTCGTGCCGACGACGATCTTGGGTGGGTGAAAGAAGTCATGCACGGCCGAGACTTCGCGCAGGAATTCCGGATTGTAGACGATTTCGACCGCTTGCGCGACCCGATCGCCCAGAAAGCTTCGAAAGATCGGCTCGACCAGTTGCGCGACGGTTCCGGGCCGAAAGGTGGACCGGTAGGCAACCGTCAACGGACGCGCCCGGTCGTCGGATATGGTTTCGGCAATCTGCCGGGTGACTTCGGCCACATAGCTCATGTTGTGGGAGCCGTCGGTCGAACTGGGCGTTCCGACGCAGACGATGGCCAAATCGCAGGTTGAAAGATCGGGGCATTCGACGACCGCACGGATCAGTCCCCTGTCCAGTGCGTGGGTCAGCAGTTCGCCAACCTGCGGTTCCTTGATGGGCGGTTTGCCGGAGTTGATCTCGGACACCTTGTCGGCATTGACGTCGATGCCCAACACTTCGTGCCCTTGATGGGCCAGACAGCAGGCCGCAGTGAACCCAACATACCCCAAGCCAAAAATCGCGATTTTCATGTGGCGTCTCCGAACACCGAGTGGGCATCGCCGCCCTGTCGTACGGCTGCAGCAAGAGGCCGCAATGCTTGCCCAAGACCGAACCAGTCTGAGAAACTACCTGTGAAATTCACCTTGATGTGGGGTGCAGTGTTCTGACACGAAATGACAAGTGGTGTTGGAAGCCCTCGAAATGTTTTGATACCATTCAGGAAATGCATGTGACCATGTCTCAAATAAGCGGTTTTTTCTTGGTTATCAGTCAAATTCTTCGGTTGCCACATTCGGCCCCCTGTCGGGTACAGCAATGTACTTGTCGGCTCATGTCAAGAAACGACCTCGTCGAAACCGGCCTATTGGCTCAAGTTAGGAAACAGAATTTCCGTGCTCCAGCCCAACAACATTGATCCCGCGCCGAGCGGGCTGACACGGCGTTCGGCCTTGGCCGTCGGCGTGGCGACATTGCTTGCCTCGGGTGTCTTCCGGCAAGGGCTGGGGCTTGCGACAATCGCCATAACTGCTCGCTTGCTGACCCCTGAAGACTTTGGCGTCGTTGCCTATTTCCTGATTGCAACGGCTTTGCTGGAGATGTTCCAGCGGCAAATCGGGATGGTCCTGATTCGACTCGACAACATAACGCCCGAACATCTGCACACCGTCTTTTCGTTTCAGATCATCTTCGGCCTGCTGGCGGCGGCGATCTTCTGGGCCGCCCAACCTTTGGTAGAATTGCTGGGGATCCCGGCACTTGTCGACTTGATGCCGGTGCTTTCGGCGATGTCACTGATCGTCGCGATCAAAAGCCCGCGCTTTTTGCTGTTCGAAAGAGGATTGCGGTTTGGATACGCCGCTGGCGAGGAAACCCTGAGCCGCCTTGTCTATGCAATCTTCGCCATCGGCCTGGCGTGGTACTGGCGCGACTATTGGGCGATCGTCGTGGCGACTTTTGCCGGACAGATCACGCGCGGCCTTTGGACGTTTTCGATCGCACCGATGTCCCTCAAACTGTCCCTCAGCAGGTGGCGGGACAGCCTGTCTTTTTCGTCCTGGTCCATCGGCGCACAGCTTGCCCAGTTTTTGTCCACAAATGCGCCGCAGCTGATCATCGGCAGCACACTCGGTTTGGCGGATGCGGGACTGTTTCGCATCGGTACCCGGCTCGTGAACGTTGTGACGCATCAGCTGTTCACCCCCATCCTGCGGGTGGTTTATCCCGGCTTGGCGGATCTGTCGCGCAAGACTGACCAGGCCAAGGAGGGGTTCAGAAAGATCAATGCCGGTTTTCTGGCCATTCTGCTGCCGTGCAGTGTGGGGTTCGCTTTGCTGTCGGTCGACATCATCTGGATGTTCCTGGGATACAAATGGGTCGCAGCCGCGCCGGTGATCTGGGTTCTCGCACCGCTCTATGCCTTGAACGCGCTGCAGGCTTCGGTGCGGTCCGCCGTTTATATAGAAGGGTCGACTTCGCTGCTGTTTCTCCGCAATACGATTGTCTTGCTGGTCGTCTGCGCGGTGATGCTGATTGGTGTCCAATACGGGTTCAACGGCGCACTGATCGCTGCAGGTATCGCCAATCTGGTCGGCCTTTTCGCAACCCTGGTCATCGCGAAAAGATATGGAAACGGCCGCTTCTTCGAGCCACTGGCCGTCGGATGGCGCAGCTTCGTGGCCTGCGCCGTTATGGCGGTTGCCGTCATTGCCACCAACTATGTGTTGCGGGTGGGCATTCACTACTCCTACACGCCGTTCATCGTGCTGACCAAAGCCGGTGTCGGGGCCGTCGTCTATACCGGAACGCACATCGCATTGTGGGCCGTTTCCGGCCGCCCGGAGGGGTTCGAAACCATGGTGTTTTCATTGTTGGCGCGCATGCGCGATCACTTCCGGGGGCAGAAAGCCTAGGGGTCGCGCAGCGTTTTGCGCAGTTGGTCGGCGATGTGCCGGATGTGAGCAGGCCCCAGATACTGATGCAAAGGCAGAGAGAGGATGCTGTTCTTCAAATCGATCGCTTCGGTCTGTCCGGTCCAGTCGAGATTGCGGTTGAACCCGGCCCACCAGGGCGTGGCGCCGATCCCCAGCGCCTGCAATTCGCGGGCCACCCGGTCGCGATGGGCAATCCTGATCGGCATGTTGAGCGGACATGTGTGGGGCGCCAGATCGGGGTTCACCAACCGGACGCCCGGCATGTCATCCAACAACTCGCGGTAGATCTGCCAGTTTTGCCGACGGGTCCCTGACACGTCCGACACAGAAAAGGACCGGAGTGGCCGCAGCGCAAAGCTGCTGATCCGACGGTTTCGCAATGTGGGATCGAAATAGTAGTGCGGGGGGATGTCTTCCATTTCATCCGGCTTGCCGCGCTGGGTATTCGGGGCGTCTCCCCGACCCAGGCTATGTTTTAAAGTGCGTACCCGATCCGGACCCAAAGCCCTGCTGATCGTCGTTCGGAGCAGCGTTTTGGCAACGGTTTTTCGCGGCGGCGGCCGGACAAATGGCGGGTCGAAATCAAGGTCGTCTGCGTTCACGACCAGCGCGCCCCCTTCAAGCACAGGGACGAACTTGTAAAAGCAGAAGACCGACACATCCCCGGTGACGCCCTCTGCCGGTGCTGCCCCGCTCAACAGGCTCAGCGCGCAATCCTCGATCAGCCGCAGCCCGTGGCGGTCGCACAATGCGCGGAGCGCGGCCAGTTCGGGTTGGAGGATGCCGAAATAGTGTGTCACATACACCGCTTTTGTGCGTTCGGTTATCATCGGTGCGATGCGGTTGGGATCGGCCCGAAGATCCGCCGAGACCGGATACATGCGGATCGACAACCCCGCGTGGACAAGCGGATCGACTTCGGATCCGCAGTTGTAGGCGGGCACCAGTATCTCGTCACCGGGCAGAAGCTCCAGAAGGTCGCAGGCCGCGCGGATTGCGACCCTTGTGTTGAAACTCCAGTGAACATGACGGCCGTCAAAAAGACGCAGAAACCCGCCATCGGGATCTGTTCGGACCATTTGGCCGAGCCGCATCGGCGGATCACCACATGCAAGGCGGGCCTGACTATGCGCCATCGGCTTCACCCTTTTGGTTCAACTCGGCCTCTTTCGCGATTTTTTCAAGACACCCCATGATCTGACCACGAACGTCATCCTGCATGTGTCGCCGGGCCGAAATTCCCGGCAGAGTTTCCGTCTTGTGCTTTCGTGTGGGGGAAACGCCGTTTCGTCTGAAAAAGGATTCGACGTCCGAAAGCACTTGTTCGGGCTGTTCGCACAGGGTCTCGTAGCTGACTTTCATGACGCGTTCTGGTGCGCCCAGCCTCTCGAACCCCAGCCGCAGGTCCCGGTGGCTGAGAACCACTTGCGCGCAGGACTGGGTCATCGCATCGGCGTCGGCATAGGTTTCCCAACCTGTCGGCCGAAGCGACCACCAGCCGGTCGCGTCCATCGACGACTTGTCCTGTCTGGCCCGCACGAGCGAATCTGCATTGTCGGCCCAGTCGCGCTCGATGTAGATGAAAATCGCGTTCGTGAAGGTATCGAGCAGAAGCGGGAAATCGGACTGCAGGATCATGTTCTTGACGATCATGGGCTGCCCTGAAATCCGGCCGATGGCGGCCAGCTTCCGCTTCATCCGGGCGACCGGCACCCCCGGTTCGTCCAGAAAGTAAGGGGCCGCATAGGGCATCCAATACGCCCAGATCCGCCCCGCTTCGCTGGGGGCGGCGTTCCCTTCAAGCTCGCCATAGGAGCTGTCAAAGGATCCTTGCCTGTCCCGCATGGCCCGCCGGCAAAGCCAAGTGGCCGCCACCGGAACCCGGAACAGGCGTTTCGCGAAATTGCTGAAATAGCCACATTGGAACCGGGTGACCAGCAGCTCGTACAACAAGGTCGAGCCCGAACGAGGCGGCCCGACGATGAAACAAACGGGCTGCTCGCCCTGGCCGGTCCGGAGCTCCAGAAAGCGTTCCAGCGGCGACAACGCCCCGGAGACGACCAAGTTCAAATACTTAGCGCGTCGGCTGGAATAGGTAACCAGTGGCCCCTGATCGACCGCGCGCGCCATCAGTTGCCGCCCCGCGGAAACAGCCGGGCCGGGTGGAGATTGCGCAAGTGCGGGAAGGAGCGCTTCACGTGAGCTTTCAGTCGGCCGGGCAGGGTGTTAGCAAAATGATGGGCGGGGCTCAGGGCCAGGGTGTGCTCGGCAATGCGCCGCGCATGTGTCGGTTTGAACTCGCGCTTGTACTCGTAGACGTTGAAATTGGGGTGGGTCTTGTCTTCGACGGGCAGAAAACCTTCGACGTCGAATCGGGTGCAGCCGGCGCGCTTGGCCCAGAACATGCCCTCGAGCCACAAGGCCGGCGCGACCCGCAGATTGCCGATGGCCTGCGCAGCCCCGGGGTCGGCGACATAGCGTCGGGCATGGGCCGTGGTCCCGCTGCGGTACAGCAGAAGCCCGCCCAGGAACGCCTCTTGGTGATAGGCGCAGAGGATCACGCCGAGCGCACCGTCGCGGAATATCTGGTCGAAACCGGCGCTGTATTCGGCGCGGCTTACCGGGGTCAGATTGTGGCGCGCCACAACCAGGGTATTGAGTCGTTCAAAGAACGTCTCGGCCTCGGCGAAAGTGCGGGCGGTGCGAATCTCGATTTCGGATTTGTCCACCAGGCGGACCTTGCGGCGCGCGCTGCGCGAGAACGAGGCCCGCAACTCGTCCTCGGTTCCGGTCAGGTCGATGATGCCCGTATCGCGATGGGGTTCCGGGTCGCTGATCCGAAATCCCGCCTGTGCCAAAGCACTGGCCAGCCCGTCGCCTTCCTGGTCCAGCCAATAGGGCGTTATACGCAAGGAGTCCGTTCGAGAAAATGCCGGATGTTCCGACAGCCCTTGCAGAAATGTGACCATTTCCGCAGCCGTGTCACAAACAGGGCCGCTCAACGCGACGGCGGACGCCGACCGGCCGGGCATCACCCGGCTGGGCTGCATGACAAATATCCCGACGGCGACCAGTCGCCTACTGCGACGGCCGATCGCGAATATGACCCGGTTGCCAATGGCCTTGTCCACCTCGGCGAATTGTGGATGCTGGCGCGGGTGTTGATGTTGAGAAGTGGAAAGAAACTCACACCATTCTGTTCTTTGTGCCTCGGTCAAATCTTCCAGGCATTCAATGTCCATCTACAATCACTTTCTCTCTGCGCGCCGGGAGAAATCCACCGGCAATGCAGCTTCGGCACCAACGCCCAAAAATAATATTTGCAGAACCCATGGCTTCAAACCCAAAATCATGTAGCAGTCACGGGATCGTCCCTTTTTTGCACTTAGTTTAGCAGGATTTTTGCGGCCATGGCGTCAAATACCGATCATTCTCAGTCAGGCTGTACTGTTTCCATTGTCATTGTAAGCTGGAATACACGCGAAATTTTGCACGATTGTCTCGAATCCGTGGAAAAACAGACCAACCTGCCGCACGAAGTCATCGTGGTGGACAATGCCTCGACCGATGGCACGCCCGACATGGTCCGGCGCTGTTTTCCAAACGTGAAACTCATCGCCAATCCCGACAACCGGGGGTTTGCGGCGGCCAACAATCAGGGCCTGAAAATCGCCCGGGGTGACAAGCTTCTGCTGCTCAATCCCGACACGATCATCCTCGACAATGCGATTGACGTCATGAATGCATGGCTGGACGCCCATGCCGATGTCGGCTGTGTCGGGTGTCAGGTCTGGGAGGACGCCGACACCATTCAAAAGACCTGTTTCGCGGACCCAGGTCCGCTGAGCCTGGCGGTGGTTGAATTCGGCCTGAAGCGCGTGTTCCGCTGGCCGGAATACGACGATTGGGATCGGCGGTCGCAGCGGGATGTCGACGTGGTGTCGGGCATGTTCATGATGGTCCCGCGCGCTGTCTTCGAAGCGGTCGGACCCCTCGACGAGGCGTTCTTCATCTATTCTGAGGAAGCCGATTGGTGCCGTCGCATCCGCAACGCCGGCTGGCGGTGCGTCTTTGCTCCTCAGGCTAGGATCATGCATCTTGAAGGCGGTTCTAAAAGCACCGCCCAGATCAAGTCGCGCATGTATGTGCAGAAGCAAAAGAGCAAAACCATCTATGCCAGAAAACACCATGGCCGGTCCGGCGAGTTGGCGACGCGCGCGATTTTCGTGGCAAGTGCGGCCTTGCGGGGGATGGTTTTCGGATTGGCGGGCCTTGTAAAGCCCAGCCCGGACCGTGCCGCCCGATTGCGGCTGTCCCGGGCGGCGATCCGGTTCCATCTTTTTGGGCAAGAGCCGGCGACGTGATGGAAAATACGAAACCCAGGCCGGATACGGCTCTGAAATTCATCCGGTTGTCGGCGCATGAACTGCTGAACCGCGCCGAGTGGGATGATCTGGTCGCAGAAACTGGCGCCGACATCTATTTTCTGACCGAATGGCAGGCGGCGTGGTGGTCGCACTATGGCACGTCGTTTTCCTCCAGCCGCCAACCGGTCTGCTATGAGCTTCGCGACCAGACGGGATTGCGCGCAGCCCTGCCCTTCTGCATCGAGACCATCTGGGCCGGACCGGTTCCGGTGCGTGTCGCCCGCCTGGCCGGGGTCGATCCCAACTTTGCCGTCATGAGCCTGCCCATTTCCAAGGGGTTTGACGCGACCTTCTTCGATGCAGTCTTTGACCATCTGGTCAGCCAACTCAACTGTTCCGCAATCAGCCTGTCGCCGATGTCCGACCGCGCACGGCATCTTGCGTGCATGCGCAGGCCTGCCGGTCAATGCGTCTCGCCCCTACGGGATCAAAGCCCTCGTGGCCATACCCTGATGGCGTTGCCGGACAGTCTTGATGCGTTTATGTCGGCACTGTCCAAAAGCCGCCGCCGCGAAGTCCGCCGCGACCTCAAGCGCCTGAACGAAATCGCCCCGCTGAGGAACACCAGTGCGCGCCCGGATACGGTTGACCAGGCCATGGACCGGTTCGTCGAACTGCACACCCAGCAATGGGTGGCCGCGGGCAAAGGTGGGCATTTTTCGGATTGGTCAAAGGCTGCCGATTTCTATCGCGAGTTGCTGCGGCGGTTGGCGGCCAAGGGTCAGGCCACGATCGACGAGCAATGGCAGGAGGACAGGCTCTTGTCCAGCCAGCTTCGGTTCACCTTGGGGGCCAAGGCCTATTGGTGGCTGAACGCGCGCGAAACCGACCCTGCGTTTTCCAAGATCGGATTGGGACGCGTGGGATTGGTCGAGCGCGTCGCTGGGCTGATCGCGGAAGGAATCGGCTTGGTGGAGGCCGGTGCAGGGGAGTATGAATACAAGCTGAGTTATGGCGGCGAGCTTGTTCCGCTCCACTCAATCGTTCTGGTGAACGACCGCCCCTTGCCGCGCTTACGAACACGCTGCTTGCTTTTGTGGGCCGACGGCCTGCATCTGTTTTACTATCGGCTGTGGTTTCTCAGACTGCGGCCCCGATTGGGGACACGGCCCCGCGCGCTGTGGACAAGCTGGATTCGGACGCGGTTATGAACAGGCCCCTGAAAATGCGATGGGTCCCGGCCGAGGACTGGGGAGGGATTAGTGGTGAATTCGAGGATCTGACCTACGAACAGACCCTCGGCTATTCTCAGGCGGCCGCAAAGCGGATCGGGGCGGATGCCCGGTTTCTGTCGCTTTCGGATCACGCAGGCCGCCTCATCGCTGCGGCGTGCCTGCGCATTAAGCCGGTGCCCGTTCTGGGGCGGGGAATAGCGTGGATCGCCGCCGGCCCCTTGGTGCGGCATCGCGATAACCCGGATCCGGACTCCGAAACCCTGGCCAGAGTGTTTTCCAGTCTGCGCACCTATGCACGGGACAGCGGGCATATCCTGCGATTCAGGATGCCAGCCGTACCGCCACTGGATCCCGGATTTGTGGATCTTGCGGCTGCAGCCGCCGGGTTTGGCGCGACGAACCGCTCGCCGGTCTATCGGACGGTTGCCATAGATTGCCGGCAACCGGACGAGGAGTTGATGCGCTGCCAACACGGAAAATGGCGAAATCCCCTGCGTAATGCCCTCAAGGCTGGGATGGAAACCGAGACGCTGCCCATCGCTGAATGTGCCGCCCGGTTCAACGCATTGTATCGACTGGTGAGTTCGGCAAAAGGGTTCAGCCCGGATATCCCGCCGGAGTTTTACTATCCACTCAAGGAGGCGGATTTCAGTCACAAGGTCCTGTTTGCAATGAAAGACGGCGTGGACCTGGGTGCGATGACGATCGGGGCCGCGGCCAGTAACGGCATTTACCTGTTCGGCGCCACAACCGATGCCGGGCGGCGGTCGAACACGGGCCACTTCCTGATGTGGCAGGCAATACAGCATTGCAAATCGCACGGGTTGGAGTGGTTCGACCTGGGCGGCATCGATCCAGAGAACAACCCCGGGGTCACCCAATTCAAACTGCGAACCGGAGGGGTAGAAATAGTGGCACCGGGGCCATATCAATACCAGCCGCCGGGGCTGACGGCATCGCTGATCAGCCTGGCCGAAACCGTGCATCAACGCGTGAAAGGTCGCGGATGAAACCAGCAATTGCCCTGATTTTTCACGGCATTGGCCAACCAAGCCGGCTAGTGGGGCCGGACGAAGCGCCCTTTTGGGTCTCGGTGCCTCAGTTCGAACGGGTTCTGGCGGCCGTGGCGGACACCCCGGAAGCCTATCAGATAACCTTTGATGACGGAAACCTGTCGGACCACGAGATCGCGCTGCCGATTTTGCAGAAATACGATCTGCGTGCCCGGTTCTTTGTCCTGTCCGGGCGGATCGGTACCAGCGGCAGCCTGGACAAATCGCATATTCGGGACCTGTCTGCCGCAGGCATGACGGTCGGAAGCCACGGCATCGATCACGTGGCCTGGCCCACCCTGTCCGATGCCGAACTGCAAAACGAATTGCAAGGCTCGCGTGCATGTCTCGAGGATATTTGCGGCCATGCCATAACCGAGGCGGGAATTCCTTTTGGCCGCTATGACGCACGGGTTCTGCGCGCTCTGCGTTCAGCCGGTTATCACTCCGCGTGGTCCAGCGACGGAGGCCGGTACCGCGACTCCGGTTATCTCAAACCCCGGACATCCCTGCGGGGTGACATGCATGCAGGGGAAGTCGAAGCCGTTCTATCTGGTGAGATGCCCCTTCTGCGGCGCTTGCGTCGCACTGTGCGGATGGCCCAGAAACGCTGGACGGTCACGGGTTGATGACACCAGCACTAACGTAAAGACGTCGCATCGGCATGCGGGAACCGCGTATACCTGATCTCTCGGTTCGGGGTCTCGGGTGGGTTGTCCTTGTCCTCGTTGTCCTGCGTGCAGTCCGGATCGGACAGCCATACCCCGGCGCCCATCATGAACATGAAGAGGCAATATGTGGCGTCCCACAAATGCACGGTGAAGGCCGAAACGATCATGCTGATGAAGGCGATCAGATAACCCCGCCGAACCCCCGCAAGCAATCCGGTCAGAGGCGCGGTGATGGCCTTCCAGCAAATTAGGATGGTTGTAAGAGACAACAGGAACCACGCAATAATCCCGTAGCGCATCGCAAGCAGCAGCCAGAAATTGTCAACGCTTGATCGCAGCCAGTGCGGCCGGGTCCAATCGCGCAGCCCAAGGCCGAAGATCGGATTCGCGAAGACGTCGTCGATCGCATTGTTGAAGATATGAATCCTGTTCCAGGCGGCCCCCGGCGAAAACGTCAACTCCGTCGCGATGATCTGAAAGGCGTTTCGATTGGATGCCAGTTCCAGGATCACATAGAGGATACCAAACAACACCAAAAAGATCTTCCACCTGTTCTTGACCGTTTTCAATACCTCGTCCCATCCGATCAGCAAGGCCTGCAGCAGCACTCCCATGAAGGCGCCTGCCGACAATGAGCTGAACACGGCGACCCCAACGAGGAATGGTCGGCGCGCGCGTTTGAAAAGCCCGGCCTCTGGGTTCAGCGTGTACCATGACAAGGCGAAGGCAGGAGCGCAGAACACACCAAACAGGATGGGATGCGGCATGGTCGCCTGCGCGCGTTCAAGCCCTAGCCTGGGTTCCTGATGCACATCGAAATAGACGGAAAAAACGCCGCGGAAGGTTTTCAGCAGGATGGGGGTGCCTGTCATGTTTTCGTACAGCGCAAATGGCAGCAGAACCGCAACAACCAAGAAATACCAGCGGACGAATGCCTGAAAGGATGACAGGCTTCGGATCAGAACACGCGCAGCCAAATAGGGAACGACGGTTTCGATCACCAATATACCTGCAAACTGCCATTGCGCGCTCATCCCGTGATTGACGAACATTGCTATCATCATCCACAGGCTTGCCGTGATCACCAGAATGTCCGGCGCACGGATTTTTCCGGCCGAGCCATTTACCCAGCGGACAAAGAACAATAGCGCAAAGACAAGAAGGTAGAGGCGATAGACGCTCAGCCGAAGGCCGCCCAGAAAAAAGAAGAACGGCATCACCAGAGATACGACGAAGAGCGCAATCAAAAGCCGGTTGGGCGAGACGTCTTCCGCGCGCCCCCCAGATTGAATTCTGTCCTGTGCAGCCAGTGTCATCACTCTGTGTCTTTCACCGGCCCAATTGGGCACGGAGCCTCTTTTCGGCGTCCTCGATATCATACAACGAACCCAACAGATCATAGTCGGGCTGGGTTATTTCCAGCAACGCATCGATCTGTCGCTCTGTCAGAGTGCTGTCGCGCGGCCCAGGCTTGGATTTGTTGACATGCTGCACCGGAAACGGCCGCCCCAGGCGTTCGGACAGAAAAGAATACATGTCGTTGACCGACTCGAGCCGGAAGACATGATCGAAAAACCCCAAATCGGGGCCCAAGTGCCATGAATACGGGGTCGTGTGCACCCGAACGGGGCGGCTGACAGCGCGGTATTCACTGAAATGGTCGATAAATTCGCCAAAGGTCGGATCAAGGGGTAGCCCCTCGTTCTCGATATCCATCTCTTCGTCGCGCCAGCGGAACTGATTGCGGTGGACCTTGTCGCGCCAGGCCGATTGCAGCCGGGCGACCGGGTCACGGACCAGCGTGAATGTCGCAAAGCCATCCGGCACCACGGCCTTTCGGAAGATCTGGGTTCGAAATCCGTCTTGTTCATGAATGTTGCGCGCGCGTACCAGCTTGGCCCGTGCCAGGCGCCAACGCAGGTTGTTCAAGACGCGGGTGGCGCCGCGGCCCTTGAATGGTTCACCACGATCCAGTTCCCAGAGCATTTCCTTCAGGCTGCTGCTGCCAACTTTCGTGATGTCAAAATAGACTGCTTGCAGAACCTGCGAGACAACCGCCATCACTCTTCCTCGAAAACCGGAAAACCAATCGCTTGGAATCATAAAGCGACACCCATTGATTACAATGACCCTTTGACCGCAACGGAAACTTGTCTGCCCATCGGGCAACAATGGCTTGAAGCGCTGGTCATTGTTATGCCAACTGCACCAGGAAGGCTGGCGCGGCTTTCAAAGTAAATGACGTGCCGGCTGTTGTTGGTACATAGTGCGGATGGCCCTTGTGGCCGTTTGGTTGGTTCAGTGGAGATCGCATGCCCGCCGGCAAACTCAGGACGTGGCTCTTTGTTCTTATCGTGGGCGCGCGCATGTTGCCGACTTTCGGGCGAAGAGCCCGGAAGAAGATATGGGGCAAACCCAATTTCTTTTCGAAATCCGCACCGCGCAGCATTCCCAAGACGATCTGGATCTATTGGGATCGCGGTGAAGAAGGCGCGCCGCAGCTTGTGAAGGAATGCATCGCCTCGTGGCGCAGGCACAATCCCGGCTGGAGCATTCGTGTTCTTGACGCGAACACGGCGGCGGATGTCGCCGAGCTGCAGCACGATCCGACGGTGTTGCCTGTTCAGTCCTACGCGGACCTTCTGCGCCTGCGCCTTTTGCGGCGATTTGGCGGAGTTTGGGTGGACGCAACGACCTATTGCCTCCAGCCGCTCGACAATTGGCTGCCGTTTGCGTCGCAGCGCGGGTTCTTCGCTTTCACTTGGACAAAGAATGATCGCTGGTTCATCTGGCCGGGTATGCGCCGCTCCATGACCAATTGGTTTCTGGCCTCCGAGCCTGACGGCATAGTCGTATCCTATTGGGAGCACGCCAGTTTCCAGTATTGGGACGGCCGATCGAAACCGCACAACTACTATTGGCCGCATGTCATGCTGGACTATCTGCGCCTGACCAGCCGAACGTTCCGGCGCGCGTTCGACGACATTCCCAAGATCAGCTGCTATGGGCCGCATCTGGTGCATGATGCGGTGACTCACAGCATCAACATCGAAGAAACCTCCCTGGCCCTGAAAACCGGCGCGGTGCCCGTGCAGAAACTGCGCTGGAACTGGAGCGAGGAGCGTATCGAACAGGCGCTTGCGCTGCTGCGGGATGCCGAAGCGAGCACCGGCAGCCGCGTGAAGGAACCGCAGCCCTGAGCGCCGCCTCGGAGCGTCAAGCGGATTGGCGTATTCGCTGCCGGACCTTTTGGTGCAAGGCAACATCCGCGCTGTAATGGTTGGCCACGAAGTCCCGAACCTGCGCGGAATCGAAGACCGGCTGAGGGGTAGTTACGATTGGCTTCATCAGCAAACGGCGCGCTGATCGGCGCACGGCGTCGTGCACCGGGTCAGGCAGCATTCGCCGCGCCGCCGCACTGCCGGCCTGTGCCAGATTCTTCAACTGGGGATGACGAAATACCTGGGTCTTGTTGGCATGTCCCACCGGAAGGGTTTTCAGACCGATACGTTGCGCCAGTGCCTCCGCCAGATCATCCAGCCGTTCAACGGGGAACAGGTTGTGAACGAGAACCTCGTCGCCAATCTGTACAAAATCCGACTGGCGCGCGAAATGAATGAACTCCGGCGCGATCACGTCAGGTTCCTGCCGCAAATAGTCCTGAACGATCTGCAGCTCGGATCGTATCCTGTCTTCCGGCATCTGAGCGAGTTCGCATCCCAGATACATCTTGGCCCTTTGGGCCATCGCCGAGCGAAAGCGCTCAAAAGGGTCTCGGATCAGCGCATAGCTTTCGTAGACCGTCAGCTTTTCGAAGGCTTCAGGGTCCACTTCGCGCAGCAGGTGCAAAGGAAGATGGCGAAAATCCAACTCGCCGAACCTGGGGTGCCGCTCAATGGTGCGGATAAAGCGCTCATCGGCATCATGGTACGGCATCACCGCAACACGAACCGACGTGCCGGCGCATTTCGGGATGTGGATGAAGACAAACCTGTGGCGATCCGAAAAAATCATGAACAAACACTTTCAATTCAACCACGACTATATGCCGAATCCACAGAGGACTTGGCAATGAATTGGTTGAAAAACCACGAAGCGGGCAGAATGGTCGCCACCCTGCCCGCTCCTGTACCAAATCAGTCAGGTCTTCCCAGCCTCAGGCCAGAAAGTCGCCCGCGTTGCCACCCAGCGGATCGACAAACTGAACGTCATCGTCGATTGCGAAACCGCCGAGGTCACCGTCGGCATAGCGACCGTGGCTGAAGCCGATGTCCCAGCCCCATTCGCGGCCTCCGGAAAAATCGAGATCGATGTCCGTTCTGTCCAGAACGACCTGACCGTCAACCAGCACCTGCAGCCGATCAGCGACCTGATCGGCCATCACGACGATCTCGTGTTCCTGAGTATCGTTCAGCCCAAGATCCGCGACATAGAAGCCTTCGTGGAACTTGCCATCGTTGTTTCTGACATGGGCTTTCAACCCGTCGTCAACGATCGTGAGGCCGATGTGACCCTTATTCCAGACCAGCCGTTGCGCGCTGCCATCGGCCTCATCCCTGGCGAATTCCACCGCGAATGCCAGCTGATCCGAATTTTCGAACTGCTGCAGGCGGCCGATCTTCAGCTGGTCCTTGTGGCCATCGAAATGAACGACAGGGCCGTTCGCCGTGTCAACGACCTGCGCATCGTCCTTCAACGTGGCCTGCCCGTTGCCCGGAAGCCCAGCGATGTCTAGGACAAAGTCGTCGAATACCATCGCAGTAGACGCGCCAGATCCCGCGGACCCATTGCTAGGAACGACGGGTGCCGAAGTTCCCGCATCCGGCGACGTGGGCGCGGACAGACCGGAATCAGGGGCGGTCGGCGTCGATGCATCGTCGTTGGGTGTGGTCGTCGATCCCGATCCATCCGCTGGCGCAGACGTGCCGGTATCAGGGGTCGTTGGCGCAGAGACCGTTCCCGAACCACTTCCGTTCGACGGAGCAGCGCCGGTCCAGCTGCCCATGTCCATCGGATACCCGTCAACGATGCTGGATCCTGCATCCAGCAGGTCGACCGTACTGCCCGTCACGACGCCATACTGGTTGTAGCCGTCGGTCGCGGACGTAGCGTGGTACACGAACTGCGTGTCATAGTAGCCCGGCTGGGAGGGATCATTGTTCTGGATGATGGCGTTGTTCTGCACCGACCAGTGCGATTGGCCGTTGTAGCCCACAACCGAAGGCGTGGCGTTCTGTTCGATGGTGACATTCTGCGACCCGCCACCGACGATGATCTTGGGGGTGGCCACACCACCCGTCTGCTGGGTCGGCACCGCGATCAGAGTGTTGTTGTTGATTGTCAGGCCGTCGATCATATGAACCGCGATACCGTTGGCATGCGCGTTGTACAGAACGTTGTTTTCAATCACGATGTTGTGGTTCCAGTGCGTCGGATCGGAATAGACCGCCTTGTCTGCGCCTGCCCAGATCCCCTGGGTGTAGTCCCCTGCACCGATGTCCAGAACGTTGTTCCTGATGATGATATTGTCGCTGCCTGTCCCGTTCGAACGCTGAATCTGGATCATGTCGCGATGATCACCGGAACCTGCGGCGCCGCCGAAGTCGTGAATATAGTTGCCTTCGATCAGAACATTCTGCACCTCGCCCAAGGAGATACCGTCCGATCGGATGGTATGAATGTTGTTTCCGATGAAGTCGATGTCGCTCGACCGCGAGGCGCCCAGGGCCTTCCACCAAGAATGGAACTCGGTGTTCGTTACGTCGATATTGTTCGAGTCGCGAATGACAAGACCCTTTCCGAAGCCGGTGCCATCCGCACTGGTTCCCGTTCCGCTTGCAAAGTCACCGTCGAAGACCGAGTTGTCGATGGTGACGTTGCTGCTGTGCGAGATCAGGAACTTGGTGGTGTGGTTCCGATCACCTTGAGTGTAGGTATAGTCGAACACGATCTCATCGAACTTGATGTTAGAGACGTTCGTCAGGTAAACTTCTGAAAAACTTGCCATCGCATTCGGATCGGCGGATTTGATCGTCACATCCGACGCGAATTGAATGTTTTTCAGGCTGAGCTTTCCGTAGTCGCCGGCCGCAAGCAGTATCGTTTCCCCACCGACCGCTTTCGACAACGCCAATTTCAGTTCGGCCTCGGACGTCACAGTGATTGCTGTCGTCATGTTTCACCTTCTTTGTGTCAGGCGCTGTGAGTGCAGCGCTCCATTTCCCGCTACTTGGGACCAGAGGGAACAGCCGCACGAAGGCGACAGGTTGTCCGGAATGTGGCTATGTCTGGAAATTGTTGCCTGTATTGAGACAAAATTGCCCCAACGCCGTCATTTCCGAGCTAACTCGTTACTCGATACCGGGAATTGTTCCCCTTCCCTTCGCGGTAGCCTCTCGTTTGACGTATTGATTCGCTTAGCGCAACAACGGACACAATTTTGCCATTATCCGGGCATTTCTCTGCGCAACCTCGTGGGCGATGAGCAATCATTTGCTGGATGCCGCTACGTCAATTTGGCCTGCTACCACCTTCGCTCCTTTCAGTCGCTGTAGATTCGAATTGTGGACATGGCCTTCGGGCGCGCTTAGCCTGTTTGCATGCCCTTTGGGATTGTTCAGACAAATAGGTTTCAAATGTGTTTATTGTTGCGAGTTCTCACCCTAATCGCGGGTGTGTGCGCCCTGCAGCCTGGACGCACCGCCGCGGCCTCTTCGACCTGCAACGGTCACACCGTTCCAGCACTTGGGCCCGCGACGATAAAGAGCTTGGCCATCGCGGACGCAAACGCCCTGTCAAGCGCGCTGAAAACGGCCACCGGGGGTGAGGTATTTGTCTTGCAGGCCGGGAACTACGGTGCGCTGAAGGTCAAAAGGGCGTTCAAGGCGCCGGTCACGCTTCGGTCGGCATCTGCGGCGTCACCTGCCTGCTTTACCGAACTGAGGATCGATGCCGCGGGGAACCTGGTTCTTGATGGATTGGTCTTTGACTACGAGTATTCGCAGGGCGAAAAGGACTCGGCCAACCGTTTCAGCATCCTGAACAGTCGGGGCATCACTATCACCAATTCGGTTTTTGATGGAGGGCACAGGGCTGGGGCCGGCCATGGTCGGGGGCTGCGCATCCGGGACAGCGCCAAGATTTCCATTTCCGGCTCGGTCTTTCGCAAATGGTGGAAGGCACTGACAGGTGACAGCGTCGTCGACCTGACCATCCGGGGCAATGATTTCTCGGACATCCGATCGGACGGCATAGCGCTGGGAGTGATCGACGGGTTGGTGATCGAAGCCAACCGGATGCACAATTTCCGGGGCGTGAAGGGCAACAAGGACCATCGCGACATGGTGCAGATCCTGCGCAGTTCGAACCGGCGCAGCACGAACATCACGATACGGGACAATATCTTTGACATGGGCGCCGGCGACTATGCCCAGACCATATGGATGGGCGGCGACCGAAAGAACCTGGCCGATCCGATGCTGCGCCATCAGAACGTCCTGATCGAAAACAACGTTATCTACAATGCGCACACGCATGGAATTTCGGTTCATGGTATCGACAACCTGTCCATTCGAAAGAATTCGGTCATCCGGGTGCGCCGCGCGGAAACCGGCAAGGTTACGATCCCGCGGATCAATGTTTCCGCATCACGATATGTCGTGATCGAACAGAACGCCGTTGCAGGCATCATCGGCTACAAGAACCAACCCGACTGGGTCGTTCTGAACAACGCCCTCATTCAGGATCAATCCCCCTCGGCGCCCGGATACTACGACCGTGAGTTCATCTACTATGCCACCGGAGCAACCGACGGCTACAATGAATACGGCGTGCGCCCCGGTGGCCTGATCGACCAGCTCGACGCAGGGTCACCGCTGGTAGAGACCTATCCGACCCGCTAGTTCGGCCGATTTTGTCACGGCTGTTCGAGTTCTGAGGCGGAGATCGGGCCTCGGGTGAAGACCACATGATCCTGATCGCTGGATCGCCCTTTCAGGAAATAGATCGCACGTCCTGGATAGGCAGCGGCAACGGTCCGGTTGCTTTCCGGCCCCAAGTCCATCGCAAACAACGGGCTGTCTGCGCCCGGGGTGAAATCGTTCAGCCAGAAGGCGCTGCCGTATTCCCGGTCTGCATCGGTCGAAATAAACATAAGGCTGTTGCGGTATGCGTCCTGACGGGCCAGCGTTTCGTATTCGTCGTGATACCCGTTGATTTCGGGATACCGGTTGAAGCCCAGCCAGCTTTCGAACACCAGAACCGAGCACAGGCAGAGAAACGCGACGCCCGCGCCGATCCGCTGCTGCGCCAGCCCGTCGGGGTACAGTTGCGAAAACCTGCGCGCAGCCGTCGTGATCCCCAATGCCGTCAGGATCAACAGCGGGACGCTGGTCATGAACCAGTATCGCGGCCCGGCGAAATAGCCGCCATAGAACCAGAACAGCGCGTACAGGCAGATCGTGGTCACGACGATCAACGCCATCCCGCCGGCAAATCTGCTCCAACGGCCCCACAAGACGAAGAACAGCACAAAGGCCAGCGAGGCTCCACCCCAACCGAACAGCGAAAAGTTCAGTTCATAGAGGTTTTGCTGGCTGTTGATCAGCCCCTCAAGCGGGCTGTGCCCGGGAAAGACATCGACATTGCCCCAGTCCGGCGCGCCGATATCCGGCCCGAAGCCAAGCGCGTTGGATCCCGGCCCCCAATATTCTTCGTAATAGGCGTTCAACGGCGTGGTCAGCGGGTCGCCGGTCAGATAGGCGTTGTAGGGAAAAATCAGCCCGCCCACGACGATACAGCCCAACCCATAGGCCAGAACCGTGCGCCAATGCCGCCGGTCCGCAAGGAATGTCAGCGTCCAAAGCCCGGTCAGAACCCCCATGAACAACCCTTCCAACGGCCGTGTCATCAGCAGCCACCCCATCAGCGCGCCGGCGATGAACGGAAAAATCACAGACGGCTTTTCCCGGGCCTTCAGCAGAAGGACCCAGGCCCCCAGAACCAGTGCGTAAGTAAAGGTGTGGATCAACTGAGTGGCCGCCATCGAGATGATCCAGGGCGATACGGCCATGAGCAGAACCACCAGGTTGGCCGTGCCCCGGTCGGTCATCTTGCGGGTAAAGACGTGCAGCAGCAGAACGCTGATGCCAGCCAGAACCGGATTGACCAGCCAAGGCGCCCCCAGCTTGACCCCCAGCGCCAGGGCTGCCGCCCAGCCCGGGAAGGTCGTGACGAACCAGCGGTCCTGATAGGTATCCATCAGATAGTGGTCGAAAGCTTGGGTCGATGGCGGCACCGGCAGGGTCAGCAGCCCATCCGCAAGATAGCGGGCGTGGAACTGGTACAGAATGTCGTCCAGGTGCGGGACGCCCTCCAAAGCGGCCAGACTGACCAGAAGGGACATCAGCAACAGAAAGACCGCTCCACAGATCGGCACAACCCTGTCTAGCCTTCGGACCTGATCGCCGCTGCCCGGCAGGCTGAGGTTTCGCGCGACTCGCTGGGACAGGTCGCGCAACCGATGCGCTGGCAGGGACATCATGATAGCGAGGAAGCTGGCCAGGTTGATGCCGATGAAGGCCGAACCGATGACGACATGTTTGACCAGCCGGGGATAATTTTCGGTCGCTACGAAGCCCATCGCGCCCTTTGCTGCAATCACCAGAATGGCCAGGAAGATCGCCACCCGAAGAACGCCCAGATCGAGCAGCACTCGTGGCGCCTCGGCCAGCGCGCGATGTTTGAACAGGACCAGGGCCGCGACGGCGGACTGCGCCAACACGGCCCCCATCATTGCCACGGAAAAGACGTCGGACCGGAAGCGGACGTTCTGAAACCACGTCGGCTCTCGGACTGCAAGCTGAGCGCCAAACCCCACAAGGAAGGTTGCCGCAGTCAACCCGGCCGTCTGCCAGGGCGTGCCCAGCGTCAACGCGACCCCGAACAGCGCCACGGCCGCGACCATGAGCCACCAGCATTCCACGCGTCGGAGCACGGATAGGTCCAGCGCACCCCAAAGCGCAAAGGCAAACAAGCCCAGGGCCAGCATCGCCACGACAACCCGGATCGCCCCGAATGGCCAGGCCTCGGCCCGGCTCGAAGCTTGCATGTTGTCTTCCATTGCACCCCTCCCGTTTTGCGCAACCGGTTTGTCAGAATCCCTGGGCCAGAGCACCCGGAGCCCCGTCAACTTGCTCCGACGTCGACGACCAGAAACAGCTTGCGGATCAACGGCGGTTCGCCCCAGGAAAACAGCTGGGCGCATTTCACGTCGTATTTTTCGACGATCTCCTTGTGGGCCCGGCTTTCGCCAGCGGTCCAAAGATCGGTGTCGCCCCAGTCGTCATAGCCGATCAGCGTTCCCGGGCGGATCAGGCGGTGTTCGAACATGAAGTCCAGAACATCCATCGTGCTGTTGTAGAGGTCGGCATCGATATCGACATAGGCCGCGGGCTGAAAGACGCCGCTTTCCACCAGTTCGGGGCGCAGCGTTTCGGAAAACCACCCCTGGTGGATCGTGCATCGATCGTCGGTCATGTCCATGGCGGCCAGTTTTTTCTTCAGCTCGGGCAGCGGCGCGGAGAAGGCACCGACATTCCACACCGCCGGAACCTGGATACCCGGGTCTTCCTGGGGCAGACCTTCGAACGAGTCGAACAGGTGCATGAACGGAATCTCCATGCCGCGGTTCTGCAGGCCCATGACCAGCCCTTCTACTGTGCTGCCATGGGCAACGCCGAAACAGTAGAACTGACGCTTGTCTTTCAGCGTATCAAATCGCGCAAGATACCAGGGAATCAGCTGCCGCCACGAATGGATGCCCCATTTCATCTCGGCGATTTCATCATCAGTGAGGTCCAGATCGGTCGTGGCCATCAGCCGTTCGACTGGCCATTTGCGCGCCACGCGGCCCCATTTCACCAGAAACAGCTTTTTCTTGATCCAATCGATCATCACGTCCTCACACTCATACCAAAACCTTACCAAAACGAATTCAAACAAGCTTAGGGCACAATCCGGCGAACTGCACCCTTTCCTTTATGGCGGGCTCTGCAGAAACGCCCGCAACCGGTCCACCGCACGCGGCATGAAGCCCAGCAGAATAACCCCTGTCGATACCACGCCGATCCCGATGGCCGCGGCGACATAGATCGCATCGGGGATACGCCCCAGCATGGCCAGCCGCCAGCCGCCCACGACAACGGCCATCCCCGCCGCCAACAGCAACGGCGCGACCAGCATCTTGCAGAACTGAATGGGTCTGATTGCCTCGGGGGCGTGCGCGGCCCGCATCCGCAGCGGAAACGCCAGAAGCGCGCGCAGCGCCACCGCTGCCGCGGCCGTGACCGGCCCGAATTGGCTGGCCAGTCCGATCAAGACGAGGCCCAGCACCGCCTCGGCCCAAGCAGCCCAAAGAAGCGGCTGCACCCTGTCGAGCGCCAGCAGGTAAGCCTCCTGGATCGAACTCAGCGCAATGATTGCATAGGCCAGGCACAGGAACGGCAGGATGCGGCTGGCTTCATGCCATTCGGGACCCAGCAAAAGATCGACCAGCGGAAAGGCGATCAAAGCCAGCCCGGTATAGGCGACAAAACCGCTGAGTGCGGCCAGCTCGATCAGGTCGAGGTAGAAATCCGCCGTCGACTGCCGGCTCCGCCGCAGCGCCGCGATTGCCGGTTGCCCGACCCCCTGCAGGCTTTTGACGAACACGGTCAAAACGATCTCGGACAGTCGGGCCGCAAAGGCGAACAGGCCGACGGCTCGCGGATCGGCCATGTATCCCAGCATCACAGTGGGTGTCTGAAGAATCACAAGGGTGATAAACCGCAGCCGCAGAACTTGCGCCCCCAGCCCCTTCACCATGGCGAAATCGGATCGCGACGGCCATTTCTTGGGCACCCAACCCGCCGCGAGGAATGCCAGCAGACTGTTCACACCGATTTCCGTCAGCCGTTGGCCAACAAGGCTCCAGGCACCAAAACCCTTGGCCGCCATGGTGATGCCCACCACTCCGCCGGCCGCCACGCCGGCGATGGTGCGAATGGCCAGCGCCTTGAAGGCCAGCTGGCGCCGGAGCAAGGCTGTCGGCACCCCGGCGGCGGCTATCATCAAGACTGTCGGACTGGCGGCCATCAACAAGGGTTTGACGATGGGCTCTTGGTAAACAAACGCCGCGATGTTGGCGATTGTCGTCAAAATCAGAACGATCGCGACGGCCAGCCCCAGCAGAACAACCCATGTGGCCTCGAGCCGCCCGGGCTCGATGACTTCGCGTGCGACGATGCCTTCAGTGATCGTGTCGCGCACCAGAAATTCGCCCAGAAACAGGAAGGCAAAAGCCATGGACACCACGCCAAAGCTTTCCACGCCGATGAGCTTGGCAATCACCAGAAAAATAAGCGCTGCCGCGATTTGTTCGAGCCAGCTGGCGACCGTGCTCCATGCCACGTTCTGGGTGAACTGCCGTTTCATTGGTTTCCCGCTGCCGCCGATCGCTTTCTTGGCCCCTGCCCCGCAGCCGTCAAAACCGGGCGGGCCAGAGACCTGAAGCAAATGCGTGCATACCGGTCCGAACCTGTCAATCGCCCGTGTTGACGGGTGAATGATTTGCGGTCAGAGTTTTAAGGTGCGTCTCGGACGTTTCGGCCTTTCTGTCGCGGCCCTGCAGGCAGAGAGACCCTTGGTGAGTATACTGATTGAATTGGTTTGAAAGGATTTGAAAATGGATTGGTCTAAGAAGAACGTGCTCGTCACCGGCGGGTGTTCTTTCATCGGATCCCACCTTGTGGAAAGCCTGGTCGAGCGCGGCGCATATGTTCGGGCGGTCGATGACCTGTCCAGCGGCATCCGCGAAAATCTGGATGACGTCCTGAACAGCGGCCGCGTCGAATTTCGCGAGGCCGACCTGCTGGACCCGACCACCGCAGCCGAGGCCGTCGCTGACATGAATGTCGTGTTCCACCTGGCCGCGACCCATGGCGGACGGGGATATATCAGCACCCACCAGGCCGCCTGTTCGACCAACCTGGCGCTGGACAGCATCATGATCCGCGAAGCCCACAAGGCGGGGGTAGAGCAGTTTACCTTTGCCTCGTCAGGTTGCGTCTATCCGACCAGCATCCAGGCCGATCCGAGTGAAACCCTGTACCTGACCGAAGATCTGGTCAAACCGCCTTACGAGGCTGACGATCTGTATGGCTGGGCCAAGCTCATGGCCGAGCTGTCGCTGAAAGCCTATCACGAGGAGCATGGCTTCAAATGCGCCTCGGTGCGGTATTTCACGGCCTATGGCGAACGTTGCCCGGCCAACCATGCGGTCGTGGCGATGATCGGGCGGGCCTTTCTGCAGCAGAACCCATTTGTCGTGTGGGGCACCGGCGAACAGATTCGCAACTGGACCTATGTATCGGACATCGTCGAAGGCACGATCCGCGCGGCTGAACGGATCGAGGACGGCACCGCGGTCAATCTCGGCACGATGGAGCGTACCTCGGTTCTGCAGGCGGCCAAAATGATCCTCGAACGGACGCAGCTCGACGCCGAGATCCAGCGAGACCTGAGCAAACCCACCGGCCCCTACAACCGTGTGGCCGACAACAGCCTGGCCAAAAAGCTGCTGGATTGGGAGCCCAAGGTCAGCTTCTCGGACGGGCTCGACCGCACGATCCGCTGGTATTTCGCATCGCATGACCGCGATGCCCTGGCCAAGGATTTCGAAGAGTCATTGACCGAGCGCGGCTTGGAAAAGCCCGGACTGAAAACCGCGGCCGCAAACTGAACGCGCCTCCGGGTCGGACACCTGGGGGGCCGATCCGGCCTTGGCCCGCAGAGGGTGATATCAGTCATTCAGCAAGGCCGACAGCCGCTCGGACCCGTCGCGCAGCACGTCCAGAAACCCCAGCAGGCCGGAAAGATCGTGGCGCTGGGTCGGGGCGTGAACCGACAGGGTGGCCACCAGGCGCTGGCGCCTGTCCGGGACCGGTACGGCAACCGCCGCCATTCCGGTCATGAATTCTTCATCGTCGGTCGAATACCCTTGGCTGCGGATTTTCTCCATCTCGGCCCGCAAGGAATTCGGGTCGGTCATGGTCCGCTGGGTCCGGGGCTGCAGCGGGCGTCCGGACAGGACCCCATTCAGCGGCTTCTGCCGCAGGGTGGACAGATACATCTTGCCGCTGGCAGTGCAATGAAACGGCACTTGCGTCCCGATCGGCAACTGAATGCGCAGGGGCCACTTGGTCTCGACCCTATCCAGATAGATCATCCCCTCGCGGTCGGGGATGGCCAGGTTGCAGGTTTCTCCGATTTCGTCCGCCACCCCCCGCAGGATCGCAAGCCGCGCGGTGCGCAGATGTTCGGCCGAGATGGTATTGACCGCAAGGCGCCGCAGCCTTGGCCCCGGACCGTATGAACGGCCATCGAGGTCGCGCTGCAGAAACCCCTCGGCCTCGGCCGTCTGCAGCAGCCGGTGAACGGTTGGCTTGGCTAGGCCGAGCGTCTCGATCAGGTCGGCCGGCCGCACCGCCACTCCGCGCCGGGCCACCTCCTCCAGAATGACCAGCAGGCGCAGGTTGGGGGGAATCTGCGTGTCGCGTTCGGTTGCCTCGGGGTCTGTCATCCGGCCACTGTTCAGTTGTTCGGCAGCAGGATCAAGGCCAAATCGGGAACCATCGCCACTAGGAACCAGACCGAAAGCAAGGCCACCAGATAAGGCACCGTATAGCGCAGAAGGCGGAAATACGGCACCCCGGTCACGCCCGAGGCCACATAGAGGTTCAGTCCATAGGGCGGCGTGATGAAGCCGATCGACGCGCCGACGAGGAAAATGACAGAGAAATGGATCGGGTCCACACCCACCGACGCTGCGATCGGGGCCAGGATCGGAGCCAGAATGATTGTCACCGGCAGGCTTTCGAGGACCATCCCCGAAAAGAACACGATCACCATCGAGGTGAACAGCACCGCGTGATAGCCGCCCATCGAGGTCACGAAATCTCCGATCGTCTGCTGAGCCCCCAGCAGAGACAGGATCTGCTGCATCACGACGGAAATCGCGATCAGGGGGGCCAGGATGCCGGTGATCTGCGCCGACCGGATCACGATCGAGGGGATCTCGGGGATGGTGAAGCCTTCGACCACGATCATCTCGGCAAAGCTTTTTTCGGTGGGGGAAATGTCGCCACGCGCGCCCATGATCCGGTTGATCGGGTGGCTGACCAGACCGGCGATCACGCAGAACCCGACGGTAACCCCCGCGGCCTCGGTCGGAGAGAACTTGCCCGTGTAGATCCCCCACAGAACCAGCCCTATGGCAAAGAACCCCAGCCAGGCGCCAAAGGCGGTTTTCAGGATGCGGTTCATCTGCAGCGGAATCAGATGGCCCCAACCGTTCATGCGGCAGATGACCCAGCAGGCAAACTGCATCCCGATCACCATCAGCGCGCCGGGCAGGATGCCAGCCACGAACAGCTCGGAAATCGGCAGGTTCATCAGAAACCCATAGACGATGAAGATGATCGACGGCGGGATGATGATGCCGACCGTGCCGCCGGCCGCGGCGGTGGCGGCGCTGAACCGCTCGTCATAGCCGCCCTTGACCATCTCGGGGTGCAGCATGGACCCGATCGTCGCGGTGGTGGCCGAGTTCGACCCCGATATGGCGGCAAACAGACCACAGGCCCCCAACGAGGCCATGGCCAGACCGCCGCGTATCCATCCCAGACAGGCATAGGCGAAATCGCTCAGCCTTCGGGCGATGCCGGATTTGTTGATCAGGTCACCCGTCAGGATGAACAGCGGCATCGCCAGCAGCGCAAAGCCCTTGTTGAACACGTTGAGCAGCTCGGCCCCCATGTTGTCGAGCGTCAGCCCCAGCACGAAGGAACAGCCGACCACCCAATAGCCTATGACCAGCAGCACGGGCACGCCCAGCATGAACAGGAACGTCACCCCAAGCGAAATCAGTGTAACCCAGGTTCCATCGGTCATCAGTCTGCTCCGATCACGGCTTGCTGGATCAGCGGCTGCCCGGTTTTCCAGTTGTGCAGATCGTCGGCAAGGTTTTGGAACACCCTGCCGACCATCAGGAAGAAGGACAGCGGCGCAGTCAGCAGAAACCACCACTGCATCACGTTGTCGGTGCCCAGCACGATCTGGAAATTCGACGCCGACAACGCCACCAGACGCGAGGTCGTCACGATGACGATCACGGCAAACCCGTACCACAGAACAGCATCCAAGATCAGGCAGGCCAACTGCCCGCCGCGCGGCATGGCCGACCGGAATTCGCTGAAGCTCAGATGGGTGCGCAGCCGCACGTTGTACGAGGCGCCGAACCACGCCATCACCATGAACAGCAGCGGCGGAATGGTGGTCGACCAAGGCTCCTGATCGTTAAACACGAAACGGTCGATCACGCCCCAGAAAATGATCAGTGCGATCGCAAGATAGGAATACACCATGACCGACCGCTCGAAATGGCGTTCGATGAATGGAACCTTGCGATAGACGAACATGACCAACAGCCCCCCCAACGCCGCCACCACCGCGCCCACGGCCCAGGCGGCGTCTGATCGCAAGGCTGATTGAATCTCGAATGAATCCCTGCTGAGCAAGGCACCGAAAATCGCGCCGACATCTGCCCAAAACGACATGAACCCCGTCCTCCCAATCGGTCCCCGATAAAACCGGCCCGCCGATGCAGGCCGGTCCTGTCAGCCCTGGTCAGGCTTCGCCCTTCCACCAACGGCGCGGTTCGACATTTTCCGGCAGCGTGTCGGCCGGGATCTCGCGCGCGATATCGTAGATCTCTTGATAGGTGTCGATGCCGCCGGCCCATTTGTTCAGCCGCTCGCGCCATTCGGCCCAGGGTTCAGGATTGTAGTTCGGAGCACACATTTCCTCGGCCAGCTTCAGCTGATCGTCCGGCAGGAAGGCCGGGCGCACGCCGTTCTCGGCAAAAATCGTGTTGGGCAGTTGCGGGTCCGAGAAGCCCACGGTATTGACCAGCGCGGCTTCGTTCGCCCCCTGGATCAGGGCCTGCGTGAAATAGGCCGACTCCATGACCGCGTCCTGCAACTCACCGCCCAGACTGTCGAACACCTTGGCCGACATCGAGGTGTGTTCGGTGCCGCAGAAGAACTGCAGGTTGACCGACTGCGACACGACCGGCGCCATGTTGGCATAGGCCACAGCCGAAGCCCAGGTCTCGGCCCCGTCGATCAGGCCGGTTTTCAGTGCATCCAGCGTTTCCTCCCATGCGACGGGCACCGGATTTAGGTTCAGAAGCTGCATGGCAATCCGGCCTAGCTGGGTGCCGGTCACGCGGTTTTTGGTGCCGAACAGCTCCTCGAGCTTGGTAACCGTCGGCTTGTCGGCGAAGGTCGATCCCATCTGCAGGCCGCGCAGTTCGCAATGGGTGAACAGGAATTTCAGCCCGTGGCGTTTTTCAAGCGGGTCGCGCAGGATGCGCTGGCTGGCCGGGCTATAGAAGAAATGATATTGCGCAGCCCGGCTGGGGAACATGTAGGCATAATCCAGAACGTTCAGATAAGGCGCTCCGCCGGCCGAATTCTGGGTCGAGGCCGCATAGATGTCGACGATTCCCTGCTGGGTCTTCTCGACACAGCTCAGCTGCCCGCAGATCTGGTTGTCGCCGATGAACTCGATGCGAATCTCGCCATCCGTGCGCTCTTCCAGATCGCGCGCGAATTCGATCGCTCCGGCGCGCTCGATCAGCAGGTTGCGCGTGTTGAACCCCGCCGCACCAAATTTCAGCGTGTGCTTGGGTTCTTTCGAGAACCTCTTCTCATATGTAGATTCAGCCGCTTGGGCTAGGTTGGCCAAGCTCATCGCCCCTCCGAATCCGCCTGCGGCCAAAAGGGTCGAGCTCATCCCGTAGCGTCCAGCGACGCGGAAAAAATCCCTCCGGGAAATTCCACTCAGTTTCCGTCCGATCTCCATTGCCATCCTCCCTATCGCAATTTTTGAGACGTTATGTATCAAAAAATGCTAGTTTAGTTGATGCGTTTTGCATAGAGTTTTTTTCATCGGCAGCAAAAGGAGGCGATGATGGAGGTTGATTACGCGATTGTCGGGGCTGGATCTTCGGGCTGTGTCATCGCCAATCGCCTCAGCGCCGATCCCGGTACGCGCGTCGCGTTGCTCGAGGCCGGCGGTCCGGACACCAACCCGTGGATTCACATCCCTGTCGGCTATTTCAAGACGATGCACAACCCGTCGGTCGACTGGTGTTACCGCACCGAACCCGATCCGGGCCTGAACGGCCGTTCGATCGACTGGCCGCGCGGCAAGGTCCTGGGTGGTTCGTCTTCGCTGAACGGGCTGCTATATGTGCGCGGGCAGAAACAGGATTATGACCGCTGGCGCCAGATGGGTAACGCGGGCTGGGGCTGGGAGGACGTTCTGCCCCTGTTCAAACGCAGCGAGGATCAGGAACGGGGTGCTGACGACTATCACGGAACGGGCGGCCCGCTGTCGGTGTCCAACATGCGCATCCAACGCCCGATCTGCGATGCCTGGGTCGCCTCGGCGCAGGCGGCGGGCTATCCGTTCAACCCCGACTACAACGGCGCCACGCAAGAGGGCGTCGGCTATTTCCAGCTGACCACCCGCAACGGGCGGCGGTGCAGCGCGGCCGTGGCCTATCTGAAGCCGATCCGCAAGCGGCCGAACCTGAACATCATCACCCACGCCCTGGTGACGCGGATCCTGCTGGAGGGCAAACAGGCCGTGGGTCTGACTTATCGCGATCGGACCGGCGCCGAACAAAAGTTGCGGGTCCGGCGCGAGGTCATCCTGTCGGGCGGCGCGATCAACTCGCCCCAAATCCTGATGCTGTCCGGCATCGGTGACCCCGAACACCTGAAGGACAATGGGATCGAACCGATCCACGCCCTGCCCGGCGTCGGCAAGGGTCTGCAGGATCACCTGCAGGCACGGCTGGTGTTCAAATGCAACGAACCCACGTTGAACGACGAGGTGCGCAGCCTGTTCAACCAGGCCCGGATCGCCATGAAATACGCCTTGTTCCGCACCGGCCCCATGACCATGGCGGCCAGCCTGGCCACCGGTTTCCTGAAGACCCGCCCCGAGATCGAAACCCCCGACATCCAGTTCCATGTCCAGCCCTGGTCGGCCGACAGCCCGGGCGAGGGCGTGCATCCGTTCTCGGCTTTCACGATGTCGGTGTGCCAACTGCGCCCCGAAAGCCGCGGAGAGCTGCGGCTCGACGGGCCGGACCCGACATCATACGTCAAGATCGTTCCGAACTATCTGTCAACTGAAACCGATTGCCGAACCATCGTCGACGGCATCAAGATCGCGCGCAGGATAGCACGGCACAATCCGCTGGCTTCGAAGATTTCCGAGGAGTTCAGACCCAGGTCGGACCTACCGCTGGACGACTACGAGGGCACGCTGGACTGGGCCCGGTCGAATTCCGTCTCGATCTATCACCCGACCGGAACCTGTGCGATGGGGTCGACGCCGCAATCGGTGGTGGACGCCCGGCTGCGGGTGCACGGAATCGGCGGTCTGCGGGTGGCCGATTGTTCGATCATGCCGGAAATCGTCAGCGGAAACACCAACGCCCCGGCCATTATGATCGGCGAAAAAGCCAGCGACCTGGTGCTGGGAAACAGCTAGGCGCCACACCCCCTAGCGCGAGGACGGGCGCTCGGCATAGGCATAGCACTGCGCCGCAAGTGTCCGCAGCGCCCAGTCGAACCCGTCCGAGACGAAGCGCCGCGAAAACACCGGCGGCCGCGGGGCCTTTTGGCCTTCTTCGCGCTTGGTGTTCAGCGGCCGCGGCGTCCGGCCCACCATGACGACCTCGTCCCGAACGGAGACCACCCGCTCGAGCGCCATTCCGTTTTCGGACAACACCCGCCAAAGCGTGCTCAGCGCCCGGATGCAGGGCACGGCCACCGCGCGCAGGGGCTTGGGCCCGGCCACCATCGGCTGGTGGGCATAGTTCAGGTCGACGAAGTCGACGTCGGGGTTGAGGGTCACCGCCATTTCGCCCACAGCCGCGTGGCATTTGACGATGTAGTCGCAGCGGGACAACAGCAGCAGATCCATCAGCACCTCGGCGCCACGCGCGGCCTTCTCTTCGGCGTCATGGAACCGGTTGGCATCGGAGTCGCTCAGGGATTTCTCGGAATACGAGATGATCTTGCCCGGATAGGCTTCCTCGAGAACCTTCAGCCACTGCCGCTGATCCGTGGCGACGAAGATACCCCCGCAATCGGGATGGTCCGCAAGGTAGCGATCGATCACCGGAAAATACTCCTCGGGCACGACCTTGCGCGACAGATTCGGTCCGACTCCGAAATCGAACTTGTCCGAGCCGCGCAACTGCAGCCCAAGCGTATGTTCCGGGAACTTGGCGCGGGCAAAGCGCTCGGCCTGGCTCAGCAACGACGACCGGAACCGCACGGTCCCGTCGTCCAGCAAGGTTCGCATCTTCTGGCGTTCCTCGTGCCACCAGGCGGCCGGATATGTACCGTCGGCACGGTTTTCCACGCTGCGGAAATAGCCATAGGGGTTCATGAACCAGCTTCTGGGCTCCCATCGGTACAGCCGCATGAGTTCGGAGGCCGTTGACAGGGTGCAGACCTTGCCGGAGCGCACCAGCGCCTGCAGGTCAGAGCCCGACGCGCCAACGGGTTCGTAGTAGTAATCCCACACGTTGGGGCCGGTCTCGGCATCGAAATAGGGGTTGGGGCCCCCGAACATATAACTGCGTTCGTGCAGATGGATGATCGGCTTCAGGCCCATCCGGCGGGCGAACTGCAATTGCACGACCACCCCGTTGAGCTGCGCCACCAACCCGTCAGAGGTGTTGCAGATCAACAGGTACTCAAATTCACCAGATTTCATCGGCCAACACTCAACCTTTTCAACAATACAACAAACGGAACGGATATTGCCGCGTCCACCGCAGGTGGAACCCGCGCACCAGCCAACCCAGAGACCGCACCAAAAACATTTTCATTTCAACAACCTGTCCAGATAGGCCCCATAGTCATTCTTGGCGAACATCTCGGCGCGCCGGCGCAGCTGTTCTTCGTTGATCCACCCCAGTTGCCAAGCGATCTCTTCGGGGCAGCCGGTCTGCAGGCCTTGGCGTTCTTCCAGCGTGCGGACGAAATTGCCCGCATCCAGCAGGCTGGCATGGGTGCCCGTGTCCAGCCAGGCATAGCCCCGCCCCATCGTCTCGACCCGCAGCCGCCCCTCGGCCAGATACATCTGCAAAAGGTCGGTGATCTCGAACTCTCCGCGTGCCGAGGGCCGGACCCGACGCGCCCGTTCGGGGGCGGTACCATCCAGGAAATACAGCCCGGTCACCGCATAGTTCGAAGGCGGGTCGGCGGGTTTTTCGATGATTTCGCGCGCCTGCCCGTCCGAGTCGAAGGCAACCACGCCGTATCGCGACGGATCGGCCACGTGGTACCCAAAAACCGTCCCGCCCTCGGCCTGACGGTCCGCGGCCGCCAGCAGTCTGGGCAGACCATGTCCGAAAAAGATGTTGTCTCCCAGAACCAGGGCCGAGGGTGCGCCGTCCAGGAAATCTTCGGCCAGAATGAACGCCTGCGCCAGACCGTCGGGGCTCGGCTGCACGACATAGGTCAGGGATACGCCCCACTGGCTGCCGTCGCCCAAGGTGCGTATGAATTGGCCCTGGTCCTGCGGGGTGGTGATGACGCAGATATCGCGGATACCCGCCAACATCAGAACCGTCAGCGGGTAATAGATCATGGGTTTGTCATACAGCGGCAACAGCTGCTTGGACACGGCCATCGTGATCGGATAAAGCCGCGTGCCCGATCCGCCCGCAAGAATGATGCCTTTTCGCCCGCTCGTCATACCATTTCCAAATCGTTCAGAATATCTTTCAGACCCGCCCGCCAATCGGGGCGGGGAATGGAAAAACACGCCTCGAGTGAGGAACAATCCAGCCGGGAATTCAACGGCCGCCGCGCCGGTGTCGGATATTCGGACGTGGGGATGTCAACGACGTCACAGGTTAGACCCGCGGTGTGGAAAATCGCCCGTGCGAACCCGGCCCAGCTGATATCGGGCGCGCCCGCAAAGTGATAGATGCCGGCCTTGCCCGGATCGTCGGCCAGCTGCCGCGCCATCTCGAGACAGGCGCGCGCGATGTCACGGGCGGGGGTCGGCCCGCCGATCTGGTCGGAAACGATATTCAGCCGGCTTCGGTCGGCCCCCAGGCGCAGCATCGTCTTTACGAAGTTGTCGCTATGGGCCGAGACCACCCAGGAGGTGCGCAGAATGCCGTACGCCCCCCCTGCCCGCGCGATGCCCCGTTCACCCGCCAGCTTTGACCGGCCATAGGCCCCCAACGGGCCGGTCGGATCGCTGGGCTTGCGCGGCGACATGCCCGATCCGTCAAACACATAGTCCGTCGAGATCGAAACGAAGGGGATACCCAACTCCGCACATTCCCGCGCCATGGCGGCGGGTGCGCTGGCGTTGATCACCGTGGCGCGTGCCTCGTCTTCCTCGGCCCGATCGACTGCGGTGTAGGCCGCGGCGTTGATGACGGCCCGAGGTGCGGCCGCGCGGATCGCCGCGGCGCATTGGTCGGGGTGTTCCAGATCGGCCGTCATGCGATCGAGGCAGGTCACGCCGGTGTGACGGGCTAGTTCACGCGCCACCTGCCCGGTTCTGCCAAAGACCAGCACGGTCATGCGCGCACCCCCAACCGCTGCCCGACGCCGTTGCGGTCTTGCAGCGCCGTCCACCAGGCTTCGTTTTCCAGATACCAGCGGACGGTACGCTCCAGCCCCTCAGCCAGCGTCACCGACGGTTGCCAGCCCAACTCGGTGCGGATTCGGGTCGCATCGATGGCATAGCGTGCGTCATGTCCCGGCCGGTCGGCGACGAAGGTCATCAGCTCGGCATAAGGGCGCGACGCCGGGCGCAGCCGGTCCAATATGCCGCATAACATCCGCACCAGCTCGAGATTGGTGCATTCGCTGTCGCCACCGATGTTGTAGCTGCGCCCGACCCGGCCTTTTTCCACGACCAGCAGCAGGGCTTCGGCGTGGTCTTCCACAAAAAGCCAGTCCCTGACATTCGACCCGTCGCCATAGATGGGCAAGGGCCTGCCCGCCAGCGCATTGAGGATCACCACCGGGATCAGCTTTTCGGGGAAGTGAAACGGCCCGTAGTTGTTCGAGCAATTCGTCAGCACCACGGGCAGGCCGTAGGTTTCGTGCCAGGCGCGCACCAAGTGATCGCTGGCCGCCTTGCTGGCCGAATAGGGCGAACGCGGATCATAGGGCGTCTGTTCGGTGAACCGACCCGCGGGACCAAGCGAGCCATAGACCTCGTCGGTCGAGATATGGTGGAACCGGAACCCTTCGGGCCGACCTTGCCCGTCCCAATATGCCAGGGCGGCCTCGAGCAAGGTGTAGGTGCCGGTGATATTGGTGTCGATGAAAGCCCCCGGCCCGTCGATCGACCGGTCGACATGGCTTTCGGCGGCCAGGTGCATGATCGCATCAGGGCGGTGTGCGTCCAGGGCCGCATCCAGCGCACCCCGGTCGCGAATATCGGCCCTCACGAAGCTATAGCGCGGGTCCTGGGCGACCTCGGCCAAGTTGTCCAGGCAGGCCGCATAGGTCAACGCGTCCAAATTGACGACCTTGTGTCCGTCTCGAATGGCGCGGCGCACCACAGCCGATCCGATGAACCCCGCGCCACCGGTTACCAACAGCTTCATGGCGCTCCCTCCCAGACGAACGGGCTGTCGAACCGGGAAAAGGCCGGCGCATCCCTGTCCTTGTCCGACACGATCGGTTCGGTGGTCAGGCCCCAGTCAATGCCGCAACTGTTCCAATGCACGGCTCCGTCACATGCGGGCGCATAATAGTCGGTGCATTTATAGCAGATTTCGGTGTCGGGTTCGCGCGTCACGAAACCGTGCAGAAACCCTTTGGGAACCAGCAATTGCTTTGCGTTCTGGGCCGTCAATTCAACCCCCGTCCACCGGCCATAGGTCGGCGACCCCTTGCGGATGTCCACGGCGACATCGAACAGCGCGCCACGTCCGCAGCGCACCAGCTTGTCCTGCGCATGCGGCGGCGACTGAAAGTGCAGCCCTCGCAACGTACCGGCCGCGGCGGAAACCGAGTGATTGTCCTGAACGAATTCCAGATCGATCCCATACCCGGTCAGAACCCGGCGGTTCCAGGTCTCGGAAAAGAAACCCCGCGCATCGCCAAACCGCCGGGGCGTCAGGATCAGGACACCGGGCAAGGCGGTTTCTTCAATCTGCATGTACTCAAAACCCATTCAACACAGCGCGTTCATACCAATATGGGCCCTGCCTGTCACGAAACAGATGTCGTGGGAAAGTTCCGGAATCCGGCGCGTTTCGTGCTGAAGGTGCGCAAGCAATGCTGCCAAACCGCTGTCTGTCATTGTGCCGATGGCTTTGGAACACTCGCGTCGCGCCCAAACAATTCACGAAAAGCATACCAAATGTGCGGAATACAGAAACAATATCCCAGTGAGCGCGGCGGCATCGGTGGGATGTCGGCCGGAGCCATGGAATAGTAAGGGTTGATGCACCAAAGCACCCATCGTGGCCAAGGAAAAGCCATAGCGACGAAATTATTGTTCTTTGCACCGTGTCGCGACATTCCTACCATGAATGCCAAGCGAAACGGGGCGCCGTTTGGCGCGACATCCATTGGTTTGTTCGCTTGTGTCAGTGATTGAAGAGGTAACGGGTTGGATAAGTTTCTTTTCAAGAAGATCGAGATGTGGGTCGTTGCCCTGATCGTCGTCTTTCTTTTGCTAGTGACATTCGCATTCGGGGTCATCGTCCGCGATGCCGTCTATGGCAACAACCGACTTGGCGCCATCAGCCGTGTCTCACTGAAAATCGCGGCCCTTCCAGCCGAAGCCGCCAAGGCGGTTCGTATGGCGGCCGGAGGCGACCTGGCGGGCATGGCCACAAACAATTCGGGTCGGTTTCCCGACAAAAGCGGGTGGACCTTTTTCGATGAACGACTGGACAGCGGGCTGGACGCTTACCTGTTCTTCAGCCGTCACGACGGCGATGTCGGACATCACGTTTTGGAACTGGTGGATCTGAAGGCCGGTGCGGTCGTGCATCGCATCGATTTCGACTTCGAGAATACTTTTCGCAATGCGAGCCGCGACTCGCGACTGATCAACTATGACGATTGGCGCAATGAACGCTTTCAGGTCGTCCATCCCCTTGCGCTCGAGAACGGCGACATTCTGGTGAAAAGCATGTTCAGCCCCATGGTGCGCATGACCCCGTGCGGCGAACCGGTTTGGACACTGGAAAACGGCGTCTATCATCACACGACGGAACCGGGCCTCGACGGCACGATCTGGTCCTCGGCCTATGTCGAGCCTCCGCGCATCGAGGGGCTGAACAAATACTACCTCGATCCAGGCATCACCCAGTTTTCGGCAGATGGAGAGGTTCTGTATGATCGTTCGCTGACCAAGGTCATGCTGGAACAGGGGCTGGGCTACATGATCCTGGCCAAGCAATTCGACCCGGATCCCATCCACCTGAACGATGTGGAACCCATATTCGAAGATGGCCCATACTGGAAACGCGGCGACGTCCTGCTGAGCTTGCGCAACATTTCGACCATCATGCTTTTTCGCCCGTCCGAAGACCGGATCATCTGGTGGTATCAAGGCCCGTGGGCGGCCCAACATGACGTTGACGTCATCGACGAGAAGACATTTGCGGTCTACAACAACAACTCGCTGGATATCGGAGACGGGCGCGAGCTGGTCGTGAACGGAACCAGCCAGATCGTCTATTTCGACCTCGAAACCGAAACCGCATATCGGCCCTTCCAGGCGGTTCTGGATGCACAGGACTTCAAGAACGAGGCCGCCGGCCTATTCACACTGCTGCCAGATGGTCATCTGTATGTCGATGAATCCGAGTCTGGCCGCAGCATGATCTTCACCCCTGACGGCAAGTTGGCTGTCGAGCATGTGAACCGCGCCGAAAACGAACTGATTTACCATTTGGGTTGGAGCCGGATCATGGACCGCGAATCCGGTGACCGGTTTCTGGCTCAACTCAAGGAAAGATCCTGCGATGGTTGATGCCGTAGCCGATGATCCGGTTGCCGATCTCGGTTTTGAGACTGCGACGCAGCTGCGGGCCCGCAAACTATCACTCTTCCAAGTGGAGGACCGCCTTTGAAACAGCGCTCACCGGAAATCGGCCGCAGCGATCTGGGCATCCTTCTGTTCATTCTTTTGTTGGCCACCGTTCTCAGAACCGCAGGGTTGAACGGGCCGCTGTGGTACGATGAAATCTGGACCGTCGATACGCATGTCCGCCAGCCCTGGGGCGACATGATGCGCGAGTATTCGATGAACCATCACTATTTCTTCAGCATGAAGGCCAAGCTGTCGGCACAGCTGTTAGGGGAGACCCCGTGGGCCTATCGGTTTCCCGCCCTGGTATTCGGGGTTGGCACCGTGGCTGCGATCGGGTGGCTGGCCCGCGAGGTGGCAAATACCCGCGTTGCGCATGTGTCGGCCCTGCTTGTGGCGCTGTCCTATCACCAGGTCTGGTTTTCACAGAACGCCCGCGGATACACCGAGCTTGCGTTCTGGAGCGTTCTGGGCCTCATCCTGTTCCTGCGCGGGGTGCGCCGCCCGACATACGGCACATGGATCGCCTTTGGCCTGACCGCCGCAGCCGCCGTGTTCACGCATCTGACCGGGGCGTTCTTTTTCGTGGCGCTCGGGTTGGTATGGCTGCTGTCTTTGGCCACCGGTATCGGCCGGGATGCGCTAACCCGTGCATGGGTCCTGCGTCCTCTGGTCGGGGTCGCGATCGCGCTTGCGCTGACCACCTTGGCCTATCTGCCGATTTTCCCGAGCCTATTGGAAGCCATGGGCGAGGTCTCGGCGTCGTCAGCCGTCGACCCGATGCAGGAATACCAGAACCCGCTCTGGACGGTGGCCGAAGGTCTGCGGACGGCCTTGGGCAATACCGGTGGATTGACCCTGCTGATCGCCGTCAGCGGGCTTGTGGCCATCATCTTCGGAGCGATCGGGTCACACACCCGGCAACCTCTGTTCTTTCCGGTTGTCGCAGCCCATGTCGCCGTTACCCTGCTGTTGCTTTCGGCGCTGGACATGCGGATCTGGCCTCGGTTCTTCTTCGTCGATATCGGCCTCATCATCGTGCTCGTCGTGGTCGGGTGCCAGTGGGCCGCCGGACTCATTTCACGCATCGTTGGACGCGCCGGCCTTGCTCGGCCCTTGTTCAACCTGGGCGCCCTGATCATGGTCGCCCTGTCGGTTTTTCTGGTCCAGAAGAACTATGCCGCGCCGAAACAGGATCTGGCTGGCGCTTTTGCATTGGTCGAAAGCCAGCGCAGCCCCACCGAGCGCGTCTATGCCATCAATCCGGGCGGCCCGATCTTTCAAAGTCACTTCCAGGCCGACTGGGGCACCATCGACACTGCTGCGAATTATGATGCGGCGATGTCCCAACCCGGTCCGGTGACGTTGGTCGTTCTGTTCCCGAACCGGATGTTCCGCGCCATTCCGCAACTGGGCCACGATGCCGAAACCGGCCTGGAGCTGGTCAAGGAATTCCCCGGCACCCTGGGAGACGGCGCGGTTCTGGTTTTCCGACGCCCATAGACAGACCGAACGGCCAGTTTCAGCACCCGCTTTGTTCGATCGCCGCCAAAGCCTTGTCTCCGTGGGCCTGGGGGATGTAGCGCGACCAGCCCATCGTATAGAGCTCGCCATTTTCCGCTCTGTTTACATATGTTGCCACGAGGTCGCCAATCCTGTTGAGAACCAGTATTCGGCCCCGGTTTTCCTCTTCAACGATCAAGTGGCCAGAAGGTGTGAAATCCTGCAGACCTTCTGTCATCGTTGCCGTTTTCAATTCCATGAATGCGTCATGAAAGGGCCTGGACACAGCGCCGGTCTCGAAATCGTAGATAACAGGCTCACTGGCACCGTCGACGCGCGACCCAAAACCGCGATCGAACGCAGCATTGTCAAAAACAGCTATTCGGCGATCACTAACTATGTCTACATCGTGTTGCGATTGCCATGGTCCGGCCTTCCACCAAACGAATTTTTGGATTGATGGGCGATACAGCGCGACAAGAGACGGACTTCTAAAGCTCAGAAAGAGGTCTCCTTTCTTCCAGAATGGCCCGTCCTTTAAAACTGGTTCTATGTCGTTAAGATGCATAGGATCTTTCCAGAAATGGGACGCCGGAAAAATCAGGTGCTTCAGCCCGCTGTTCTCGAATATTGGGGCCAAGGGTTCCTCGAAATCAACTTGGCCGTCCGCGGTTACATGCACAAGCGAGTCGCGCACAAATCGTTCTGACAGATCGCTTGGTCTGGACTTCAACGCCAGACCCGGCAGCCAATAGCCTCCCGCACCGTCTGAATTGGTGGAATGGTGGACCAGCACGTCGTTTTGCGCCCAACGGACGTCACCGCAGGCCGTCAGCATGATCAACGGCGAGTGATGACTCTTGACCAGCAACTCTCCTGCTTCGGTCAGGTATGGGTGTATGTAGCGAAAGTAGCCATCGTTCCAGTACTCATACGGAGCCCACCCTTCAAATTCGGGCTTGCGTTCAAAGCTTGCCAGGACCGTCTCGGCATCCGGCATCCAAGTTCGAAGCGTTTCGCCAGTTTGCAACGACACAAGCTCGACCACGTGCCGCGTCCGGTCACCGTCATAGCGACTGAGCAACAGATATCCGTCCAACCCGTCCGAACCCGGCGGTTGCGACCAAGACCACTTTGCCGGAGCGGTGCTTCCCGGAGGAAGCTTCAGAAATGAAATCATCGTCGGGTCCGGCCCGATCACAGTTTTCAACGACTGGCGCGCGTTTTCCGGCAGTTCGGCCAAGGCCAAGGCTGCGTCGCCGATCACGCCGAAATGGTCACCGCCCAACTCCTCCTCGCCACGTTCCTCATCCAGAACGATGGCTCCGAACAGAACCATGCCGAAAAAACCGAAGACGGCCAACACCCCCAAGACCCAGAGCTCGATCTTCTTGAAGAGGATTTTTTCCATCCGATTACCTCCGATTTGGTTCCCGGGTCCGCGCTTCAATTGGCCCGTTGCACCGGGCTGCGGGCCGGTCTTGGCCGGCCGGTGACGGCTTGCGCCGCCAGATCCTGAAAGATGTCCTCGGCCTGCTTCAATAATGTGTCGGAAAACCCGTCCTGCCGCCGCGCGTCGGGCTCAGCCCGGAAGAATCCGCGGAAGTCCATATCTGCGACGTCGATATCCAGGCGCTCACCGAGGTCGGCCAGAACCTCGTTCGGACGGGCCCTCAGGTCGTCCTGGACCACGAAATGGCACCGATCCCCCTGTGCGGCGATGTCGCGGAAGGCTGCAATCCAATAGGCCAGCCAATAGTTCGGGTCCTCGAGGTGATAGCCTTCGACCGCAAGTTCGGGAAAATCCAGCGGGCGGTGGAGGAGCCCGAACTCAAAATGCCCGATATCGCGCATGTAGCGCAGCACGAACGGATCCTCGGCCTGTCGTACAAGGAAATTCCGATGCTGGCGCAGCATCGACCAGGCATGTGCGCCGGGATGCCGGATTGGCACGACGACCGCACAGCCCGGAAACAGATCGTGCAGCAGACGAAGACGGGCGATGTTGGCGTTGTTCTTGGACAGGTAGCGCGGCGGCGCCGTGGCGCCGCCGCCGGATCCTCCAGTGCGCAGATGGCAAATCTTGCGAAAATGTGTGTCGAAAAAGCTCTGGGCCTCGCTGTGCAGATCCGTCGCGTACCAAAGCTCGATCCGGTCGTCGCGATATTTTGCCGGCCAGAACAGATGCCAGAAAATTTCATCAAAGGCCTCGGGGCTGTCCAGCCCGATCGTCAGACCATCGCCATGCGCCCGTTCCACCTGCGCCACATCCCGCCTGAGCGCGCCGCCTAGCCCGTTCCACAAATAGGGGGCGGCAATGAACGGCATGTCTCTGTATCGGTGCGTTGCCATTCCCTCGACATGAGACAGGGCGTTCAATACCGAGGTGGTTCCGCCGCGCGCCAGCGAGGTGACGAAAATAGGCGGGCGGGTTTCAGCCTCGGGCACCCGGCGCCGGAAGGCATAATCATCGACTTTCGCCGATACCTTGTGAAATTTCGGACCGGAAAAGGCCAGCATATGTGCAAACCGGTCCGCCGAACTGTACGGGCCTGGTGCATTGGCATCGCTTTCCACCCGGCCCTTCCGACGTAGGAAAAAGCGGCCAACCAGAATGGCGGCCAGCGACACACCCACGATATAGTCGAGGCGTAGCATCAGGGAAAAGACCGCGTCCGCCGTGGTCAGGCCGATGGCGTCAGCAACCATGATAGGCAGAGCAGCCGCCGCCAGAGCTACACCAAACCGCCAGAACAGGCGCCACGCCCCCTGGAGCAGAGTGACCCCGGCCTGCCGGACCCGCACTTCCTTGACCTCGTCGCTCAGCTCGCTGTCAAGCATCGCCGAGATGCCTTGCATGGCATCCTCGCCCAGACCTTTCGACAGACTGATGATATTCAGCGCCCAGATGCCGAACCCGAAACCGGCCACGGCAAACAGGGACACGATGAAGGCAACGATCATTGGGACAGGTCGGCTTCTTCGCCTTTCGCCTCAGAGTTTTTCCTTTTGCGCAGCACCCGTTTGATTGGGTACCAGAGGAAACCGACGACCAGCAGAAAGCCGCCGACCACGATTGCCAGCAGAGTAAACAGGGCGCCCAAGCCCGCGCCCGGTCCGATATAGGCATGCGCCGGCGTTGTCAGGGCCAGAAACAAAAGGGCCGCGTTGATCCAAATCCGCATGGGTACCTCACTCGCAACAAACGAAACCGACCGTGTGGTACAGGCCAACAGTCAATCATATTCAAGAAACGGTACCACGAACCGATGAAAATCCAAAAAAGAAACCCAGCCTCCGACGATTTCGTTGGTCTTCTGTGCAACAATCGCAGAATTCGCCATTCATTATCTAGGGTGCGTGCCGGACCAGCAGGCGCTTAGAAATCAAGGCCCAGATCGACTGTCCGATAGGAATGGGTCAGAGTCCCGGACGAGATATAATCGACCCCGGTGGCCGCGATCGCCGCTACCGTACCCACGGTGACATTGCCCGACGCCTCGGTCACCAGACGCCCATCCACCATCGCCACGGCCTCGGCCAGCATGTCCGGCGTCATGTTGTCCAGCAGCACGACATCAGCGCCACCAGTGTCCAGAACCTCGGCCAGCTGGTCCAACCGGTCCACTTCGATCTCGATCTTCATCATGTGCGACGCACGCGCCTTGACCGCCCCCAACACCGCACGCACCCCGCCGGCGGCGGCAATATGGTTGTCCTTGATCAGGATCGCATCCGACAGCGAATGGCGGTGGTTGAACCCGCCGCCATGCAGCACGGCCAGCTTCTCGACGATCCGCAGGCCCGGCGTGGTCTTGCGGGTGCAGGTGATGCGCGCCTTGGTCCCGGCGGTCTGCGCCACCAGCTCGGCTGTCAGAGTGGCTACCCCTGTCAGACGACCGGCAAAGTTCAGCGCAACGCGTTCCCCCGACAGGATCGAAGCCGCGCTGCCGGTGATCTCCATGAGGGTTTGGCCCTTGGTGCAACGGTCCCCGTCGGCCACAAGCGGATCGATCTTCAGCGTCGGGTCCACCAGCCGGAACGCCAAGGCCGCCACCTGCATACCCGACACAACCGCATCCTCGCGCGCGTTCAGCCGCGCGGCATAGGTCACGCCCGCCGGGATTACGGTGCGGGTGGTGATGTCGCCGCTGGTGCCGAGATCTTCGGTCAGCGCGGCGCGGACCATTGGTTCAAGGATCAGGTCGGGGACAGTGGCATGATGCATGTTGCGGTTTCCTTGAAGATTTTCGACCGCAGTGCCACGGCCTCGTCCAGTGTCAGATCAGACCGCCGCCCCGGCCCCGTGGCCGAAGCAGGACAATCGGATCGGTAATGCGCGCCGCGGCTTTCGGTGCGCATCAGGGCGGCCGCCGCGATCAGCGTGGCGGTTGCGGTCATGTTACGGAACAAGTGAGACTGACCGTGCAGCGACTCCAACACGGCGATCCGGCCCAAGGCGCGGCGCAGCACATCGGCGTCGCGGACCACGCCCACGCTATCGGTCATGACCTGGCGCAGTTCGGCCACTGCCTGCGGGTCGGGCTCGGTATCGCCCGATGGCAGGCGCAGCCGCACCTCGGGCGCGTCGGCAACCGTCAGGGTGCCGGCAATGTCACGGGCGCAGGCGCGGGCAAAGACCAACGCCTCAAGCAGACCGTTCGACGCCAGCCGATTCGCCCCGTGCAACCCGGTTGACGCCGCTTCGCCACAGGCCCAGAGCCCGGCCAGAGAGCTGCGGCCATTCAGGTCGGTGGCCACGCCGCCCATGTGGTAATGCGCCGCCGCCGCCACCGGGATCGGTTGGGTCACGGGGTCGACACCGTTGCGCAAGCAGGCCTCGGTCACCGCCGGAAACTGACTGCGGATCGCCGCGCCGATCGCTGCGCGCGTATCCAGCGCGGGGCGGTTGCCGGCCTTGGTTTCCAGATAGACGGCGCGCGCCACGACATCACGCGGGGCCAGCTCGGCATCCGGGTGGATGCCTTGCATGAACCTTTCGCCGTGGCGGTTGATCAGTATAGCGCCCTCGCCACGCAAAGCCTCGGTGGCCAGAGGCATCGGATCCTCGCCCACGTCGATTGCGGTGGGGTGGAACTGAATGAACTCGGCATCGGCGATCCGAGCCCCGGCCCGTGCGGCCATACCGATCCCCTGCCCACGGATCCGCGCCGGGTTGGTGGTGCGGGCATAGAGCCCCGCCGACCCGCCCGTGGCCAGTACATGCGCAGCCCCGCGCAGCAGCACCGGTTCGGCCCCCGGCGCATCGGTCGGCGCCAGATATACGCCCGAGACCTTGGCCCTGTCGCTTTCCAGCCCGACCGCCAGCGCCCCTTCGATCACCTGGACCGAAGCACGCCGCCGCAGCTCGGCGATCAGGGCGCGCATGATCTCGGCACCGGCCTGGTCGCCCTTGACGCGCACCACGCGGGCCACCGAATGGGCCGCTTCCTGCGATTGGATGAACCCGCCATCGGCGTCCCGGTCGAACCCGGTGCCCAGATCGGACAGGTCCAGAATATGATCCCGCGCCGCGCGGGTGACGAACTCGGCCACCTCCTGCAAGACCGACCCTGCGCCGGCGCGCATCGTGTCGCGGGCATGGGCTTCGGGGCTGTCGGACGGATCCATCGCCGCCGCCACCCCGCCCTGCGCCCAAGCCGAACTGGCACCCGAGCCCAGCGGCTCGGGCGAGATCATCACCACTGGGTGCGGGTCGAGCTTGAGCGCGGTATAGACCGCTGCCAGACCGCCGCCGATAATGACCACCCGAGGGGTTGAGACCGTCTGCATCGCCCCGGTCAAATTCCCAGCTTGCGCGACAGATCGATCATCCGCTGAACCGAAAGGCGCGCTTTTTCCGCCACTTCGGGGTCAACCTCAACCTGTCCGGTCATGGTATCGAGCGCATACAGCACCTTTTCCAGCGTGATCTTCTTCATGTAGGGGCACATGTTGCAGGGCCCGACGAAATCGACCTGTGGCAGCGCGCCCGCGATGTTCGACGCCATCGAACACTCGGTGATCAGCATCGCCTTTTCGGGCTGTTCGTCGGTGACGTATTTGATGATGCCGCTGGTCGAACCCGAGAAATCGGCCTCGGCCACCACGTCGGGTGGGCATTCGGGATGCGCGATCAGGCGGGTGCCCGGGTTCCATTCGCGGAACTCGCGCAGGTCCTGCGCCGTGTATTGTTCGTGTACGATGCACGAGCCTTCCCACCAGACCACGTTCTTCTGCGGCACGTCGCGGGCCACGTTCTGCGCCAGGTACTGGTCGGGGGTCATGATGACCGTGTCGCTGTCCATCGCTGCCACGATCTGCGCCGCGTTGGACGAGGTGCAGCAGATGTCGGATGCCGCCTTCACCTCGGCCGTGGTGTTCACATAGGACACGACCGGCGCACCGGGATAGCGGCGGCGCATCTCGGCGATGCCCTCGGCGGTGATCGACTCGGCCAGCGAACAGCCGGCCTCCATGTCGGGCATCAGAACAGTCTTTTCGGGGCTGAGAATCTTCGAGGTCTCCGCCATGAAATGCACGCCGCATTGCACGATCACGTCGGCCTCGACCTCGGTCGCCTTGATGGCCAGCTGCAGGCTGTCACCGACGAAATCCGAAATCCCATGATAGATCTCGGGCGTCATGTAGTTGTGGCCCAGTATCACCGCGTTGCGCTCGGCCTTCAGACCGTTGATCGCCTTGACATAGGGCGCGTAGATCGCCCAGTCCGCCGGCGAGACGACGCGCGACATACGGTCGTAAATGTCGCTCATGCTGGCGGCCAACTCGGGCGAGGGGGTCAGGTCGTATTTCTCGGCTAGATGCGCGCGCTGCGCGGGATGGTCGAACACTTGGTCTGATTTCCGCCTGGTGAGTTCCTGTGCCGCTTCATATGGGGATTCCGTCCCGTTGGCCACAACCTGCCAACGGAAAATATGCCGCATCACCAAGCGTTATGCCCCGCGCGGCTGTGGAACTCTGGGCCGATGGGGCGGGTCAGAGCTCGACCCGGCACCACACGCAATCATGATCCGACAGCGGCTTGCCCTCGGCCGTCAGCGAGGGCAGCAGCCCTCGGTCCGGGCATGTCAACCCCCTGCCCGCGAACCAGTCCAGCTTCATCACCCGGTCCGGGTGCGGCGTGATCAGGCTTGGGCGCGTGGTGTGACCTTCGGCAGTGAACGCCCAGCTGTATCCGCGGCGCTCGGCCAGGGAAAACAGCGTTTCCCGGCGCCAGTCGAAATCGGGCGGCAGGTGGTTGCCGGTGTTCAGGTCTCCCCCGATCAGCACCGGCATGTCCGGCGCAAACGCCTCGACGGCATCCAGCAGTTTTTCGAACTGCGCGTGCCGGTGGTCCGAGGCGGCGTTGCTTTCCAGATGCGTCGACACCACGCAGAGCGGCCCGGCCTTTGTCGGAACTTCGGCCAAGATCGCCATGCGCCCGCCCAGTCGCGGCTGATCGGGGTCGGCCGCGCCGCTGTCGGCGGCGAACCAGTGGCCGTGATCGTCCAGCCGAAGCAGCGAGGTCCGGCTGAACGGCACCGCCGACAGGATCGCATTGCCGTGCCAACCCAGCGTGTTGAAATCGTCGCTGCAAAATGCGCGTTCGGTCGGACCACCCATACCCAACTCGTGGAACTCGACGCCAAAGACATAGGCCATGTTCAGATGGGCGGCCATCTCCTCGGTCGTGTGGCGCTGTGCGGTGCGGGCCATGCCGTGATCGACCTCGGACAGCAGAACGATATCCGGTGCGACCGGCGCCAGATGCGCAGCCGTCTCAGCCGGAAAAAGGCAACGCTCGACGTTCCAGGCCGCAACCGTCAGCGTCGGGTCAAGCACGTCACGCGACGCCCGCCCGCCCAGTTGCAGCGCGTTCATGGCCGGCGTTTCCGCCATCAGGGCACGATGCGCTTCGGCGGTGCGCGGCGCGGACAGAATGCGCGCGCGCGCGGCTTCGGAAACAGGCGGCAAGGCCGCGACGGTCTTGGTGATCACAGGGCTTTTCCGGTTTCCGGGTGGAACAGAGTGATGGCGTCGGACTTCAGCGCGATCCGGGTCTCGCCCGGCGCGGCCTCGACATCCTTGCCGACATGGATGGTGAACTCCTGATCAGCCAGCCGCCCGTGCAGCAGCCGATGCGCGCCCAGCTCCTCGATGATGTCGACATGGAAGGAAATCGAGCCTCCGGCGCCCAACATCACGTCCTCGGGGCGGATGCCCAGAGTGACCGGGCCAGACCCTTCGGCCGCGCCCAGCACCGTCTCACCGTTGATCATGACATTGCCACCGTCCAGCCGGGCCTGGATCAGGTTCATCGGCGGCGCGCCCATGAAGCTGGCCACGAAGGTCGAGGCCGGGCGGTGGTAGATCTCGGACGGGGTACCGATCTGTTCGATCCGGCCCGCGTTCATCACGATGATCCGATCAGCCATGGTCATCGCCTCGACCTGGTCATGGGTCACATAGATCGAGGTCACGCCCAGACGCCGCTGCAGCGCCTTGATCTCGATCCGCATCTGGTTGCGCAGCTTGGCGTCCAGGTTCGACAGCGGCTCGTCGAACAGGAACAGCGCCGGGTCGCGGACGATGGCCCGGCCCATGGCGACCCGCTGGCGCTGACCGCCCGACAGCTGAGAGGGCTTGCGGTCGAGATACTCGTCCAGGTTCAGCATGGCGGCGGCCTCGGCCACCTTCTGCTCGATCACGTCCTTGGGCGTTTTGCGGTTTTTCAGACCATAGGCGATGTTCTTGCGTACCGTCATGTGCGGGTACAGAGCATAGTTCTGGAACACCATGGCGATGTCGCGATCGGCCGGATCGACGTCATTCATGACGCGGCCATTGATCGTCAGTTCGCCTTCGGTGATCTCTTCCAGCCCGGCCACCATGCGCAGCAGGGTGGACTTGCCGCAGCCGGACGGGCCGACAAGAACCACGAACTCGCCATCACCGATATCGAAACTGGACGGGGTCAGCGCCTCGGCGCCGTTGGGATAGATTTTACGGATGTTCTTCAGGGATACCTGAGCCATTTGCTTTACTGCCTTACTTGTCGGATTCCGTCAGGCCCTTGACGAACCAGCTTTGGAAGAAGATGACGACCATGACCGGGGGGATGATGGCGATGATCGCCAGCAGGTTGGCCCGGCCGTATTCGGGAATGCGGTTACCCTCCAGCACCTGCGTGATCTGCTTGATCCCGCGCACCAGGGTGAACATGTCCTCTTCGGTGGTGATCATGGTGGGCCACAGATACTGGTTCCAGCCATAGACAAACATGATGATGAACATCGCCGCGATCATCGTACGCGACAGCGGCACCAGGATGTCGATGAAGAATTTCACAGGACCGGCGCCGTCGATGCGCGCGGCCTCGACCAGTTCTTCGGGGACTGAGCGGAAGAATTGCCGGAAAAAGAACGTGGCCGTGGCCGAGGCGATCAGCGGAATGATAAGGCCCTGATAGGTGTTAAGCATCCCCAGCTTCTGCACCACCTCGTACGAGGGCAGAATGCGCACTTCGAGCGGCAGCAGCAGCGTGGTGAAGATCACCCAGAAGGCCAGCGTGGCAAACCGCATCCGGAAATAGACGATCGCATAGGCGGCCATCATCCCGATGAGGATCTTGCCCAGGGCAAAGCCGATGCCCAGGATGAACGAGTTCTTGAGCATGTTCAGGCCGGTATTCTGCCCTGAGAAGCCCGAGGCCTGGAACATAGCCTTGTCGAAATTTTCGGGCAGCTGATCGCCGATCGTCAGGCTGGGGCCGGTCTTGATCACCTCGACATCCGGAACGGTGGTCATTTGCAGGACCATCAGCAGCGGCAGCATCATGAACAGCGAGCCCACGATCAGAACCGCGTGATCGCCGATGGCGCCCCACCGGATGCGGCGCTTGCGTGGCGGCGTTTGCGAGGCGGCGTAGTCGATCACACCTGCATTTGCTTCGGTCATCGTCTGCCCTCCTCAGGTATAGTGAATGCGGCGTTCGACCAGCCGGAACTGGAACACCGTCAGCGCCAGGACCAGTACCATCAGAACCACCGACTGCGCCGAGCTGCCGCCCAGGTCATTGCCGCGGAAGCCGTCCACATAGACCTTGTAGACCAGCGTCATCGGGTTGTTCCCCGGCTCGCCCTTGACCATGGTGTCGATCACGCCGAACGTGTCGAACAGCGAATAGGTGATGTTCGTGATCAGCAGGAAGAACCCGGTCGGCGCCAGCAGCGGGAAGGTCACGTCCCAGAACCGTCCAGAGGCCGAGCGGTTGTCGATCAACGCCGCCTCGCGCACCGATTTTGGGATCGATTGCAGCCCGGACAGGAAAAAGATGAAATTCACCGGCACCTGCTTCCAGACCGACACGATCACCATCGCGGTGGCGGTGTCATTGAAATTGACGCCCAGTTTGAAATCCCATCCGATCGAACGCGCCAGTTCGGTCAACGGTCCCCAGCTTTGGTGGAACATGATCAGACCGATGAAGCCCGCCACCGGCGGCGCCACGGCATAGACCCACATCAACAGCGTGCGATAGGTCTTGGCCCCGCGCAGAACGTTGTCGGCCTTGACCGCCAGCAACAGCGCGATGGACAGCGACAGAAAGGTGACCAGAACGGTGAAGATCACCGTGAACCAAGCGATGCTGAGGTATTCGCCGTTGCCTGCAAGGTCCCTGTAATTGTCCAGCCCGACAAAGGTCGATCCGAATCCGAACGGATCCTGCAGGAAGAATGACGACTGAACCGCATGCGCGGCGGGCCAATAGAAAAAGACCGAAATGATCACAAGCTGCGGCATCAGCAGCAGGATCGGCAGCCAGCGGGCGGTAAAACCAGCGCGTTTCATGAATTCTCCGTATAACGGAGGGCGGCCGCAGGACCTGCGGCCGCCCGTTTTGCGTCAGTGGGTCAGTTCTGGGTTTTCGCGAACCGATCCAACAGGGCGTTGGCTTCGGTTTCGATGTTGTTGAACGCGTCCTCGACCGAGGTCTCGCCGGTCAGGATGCGGCCGTATTCACGGTTCATCACGTCGCGGATCTGGACGTAGAAACCCATACGGTAACCCTTGGTATGCTCACCGGCCGGCAACGACAGCTGCTTGATGCCAACCTCGGCCGCGGGGGCGCGGTCATAGTGGCCATCGGCCTTGGCCATTTCATAGGCGGCGGTGGTGATCGGAACGTAACCGGTCTCGCGGTGCCACATGTACTGGGTTTCCGGCTTGGTCAGGAACTCGAAGAACGCGGCCGTAGCCTTGTTTTCCTCTTCGCTCTTGCCGGCCATCGCGAACAGGGCCGCGCCACCGATGAAGGTCTGCTTGGGCTCTTTCGTCACGGCTTCCCAATAGGGCAGGAAGGTGGCTGAAAACTCGAACGGCAGGTCCTTCTTGGACAGGCCGCCGAACGAACCGGACGACCCCAGCCAAATGGCAACCTTGCCTTCTTCAAACGGGGTCTGGTTGTCGCTCCAGCCGGTGCCGTACCATTCGAAGAACCCGTTGTCTTTCCAGTCTTTGACGGCGCTGAAATGTGCCTTGATCGCGTCGTTGTTGACAAGAATATTGGTGCCGTCAGCGCCTTCATAGCCGTTGTCGTTGGTGGCGAACGGCAGGTCGTGACGCGAATGGAAGTTCTCGGTGAAGATCCACGGCAGGTGCGATTGCGACAGACCGATATAACCGGCCTCTTTCAGCGCGGGCGCGGTGACGGTCTGGAACTCTTCCCAGGTTTTCGGCGGGGTCACGCCAGCTTTTTCCAACGCATCCACGTTGTAATACATGATGGGCGAGGACGAGTTGAACGGCATGCCGATCATCTTGCCGTCGCTGTCGGCATAAAAATAGCGCACGCCCGAGATATAGTCTTCGATGTCGAACGCAACGCCGTTCTGTTCCAACAGGTCCTGAACCGGAACGGTTGCACCCTTGGCACCGATCACGGTGGCGGCGCCGGCGTCGAATACCTGCAGGATGTTGGGCTGTTCACCCGCGCGGAAGGCGGCGATGCCTGCGGTCAGGGTTTCCTCGTAGGTGCCCTTGAAGACCGGAGTGATCTTGTAGTCGTCCTGCGAAGCGTTGAAGTCCTCGGCAATCTGGTTGACGGTATCGCCCAGTGCGCCGCCCATGGCGTGCCACCATGTGATTTCAACCTCGGCCATGGCGGCGCTGGCCACCATCGCGATCGCTGCGGCCGACGCGCCCAACTTGAATTTCTGCATGTGAATCCTCCGGTTCGTGTTTGGCCCTTTCGGGCGGGCAAAGCCCATGAAGCTGTGCGGGCGCAAGGCCCCGAGAACGCGTGAACATTGTTCAAAATTTTTTTCTGGCCAATGTGCACACGTGTTCACTAACTTCTAAGCATGACATTTTGGTGAAAGAATCGATTCAATTCAACAAATTCCTGCACCTCGCATCTGGTGCCGATCAGACATGACCGACACATCGAAAAAACCACCCTCGCGCCCCCGTCGGGTCACCGCCAAGACAGTTGCCGATCTGGCCGGGGTTTCGCGTTCGGCGGTGTCGCGCGCCTTCACGCCAGGCGCCTATGTTGATTCGGAGAAACGCAGGCGCATCCTGCAGATCGCCGCCGAAACCGGGTATCAACCCAACGCCTTGGCGGCGGGGCTGAAGGGCGGCCAGTCGAACCTGGTCGCGGTCTTTGTCGGCGACATGCGCAGCCCCTACGACGCCGCCTTCGTCGGACAACTGACGCGGCGGTTGATCGGCATGCGGAAATGGCCGATCTTGGTCGATCAGGCGAACGGCCAACCCGAAGCCGCCTTGGACGACCTTCTGCGGTTTCCCCTGGATGCGCTGATCCTGCGCGGAGGCAGCATGTCGCAGCAGATCGTCGAACGCTGTGCCCGGTTTAACGTGTCCACGATTTCGTCGGGACGACCGGTCGAGGGGCCGGGTATCGACACCGTGTGCTGCCGTAATGCCGATGGCCTGCGCCGGTTGACCGAGTTGCTGATTCAGCGTGGCTATCGAAGGTTCGGATTTCTCAATGGTCCGAGCGAGTTCTACTCGTCATCACGGCGGCGCGCCGGGGTGTTGCAGGCTCTGAACACGGCCGGGCTGCCGCTGGTGGCCGAAGCCGGGGGCGACTATACGGTGCAGGGCGGGCACTCGGCCGCGGTTGAGCTTCTGAACCAGCACCGCATCGATGCGTTGATCTGTGCCAATGACGCAATGGCGATCGGCGCGCTGGCGGCGGCGCAGGCATTGTCGCTGGACGTGCCCGGCGACCTTGCCGTCACGGGATTCGACGATATCGACATGGCCGGTTGGCCGATCTTCGACCTGACGACGGTGCGCAACCCAATCGACGAGGCTGTCGATGCGATCATCCACCTTCTGGATCTGCGCCAGGCCGAGCCGAAGAAGACCCCGGACCGCATCGACATCGATCCGGTCGTGATCGAGCGCGGCACGCATTGAGCAGCGGCGCACAGCTCGGCCTTCTAGGGTCAGGCCGGACCGCCGGCGAATTGCCTGAGCTCAACACCGCTCTTCTGCAGGGCGTGGCGCACTTGGGCTGCGATCTTCACGGCCGTCGGCGTGTCTCCGTGCAGGCAGATCGTGTCGATGCGGGTGGGAATATGCTTGCCGCTTTCAGTGATGATTGCCCCGGCCTTGACCATCTCGACCATGCGCGCGGCGGCACGGTCGGGGTCATGGATCACCGCGCCGGGCAGGCTGCGGTCGACCAGCGTGGCATCATCGTTGTAGGCACGATCGGCAAAGATCTCGCAGGCTACGGTGCAGCCCAGGTCGCGCGCGGCGCGTTGCTGGGCGGTTCCGGCCAGAACCATGATGATCAGATCCGGAGCCACCGACAGCGCCGCCTCGTAACAGGCCCGCGCCATCGCCTGATCTTCGGACGCCATGTTGGCCAGCGCGCCGTGCAACTTCAGATGACGCACCTGCCCGCCGGCCGCACGCGCCATCGCCTGCGCCGCGCCGACCTGATAGCGGATAAGGTTCTGCAGCGACGGCAGGGGATAGTGCATCCGCTGACGCCCGAAGCCGTGCAGATCGGCAAACCCGGGATGCGCGCCGATGCCCACGCCGTTCTCCACCGCCTGCGCCATCGTCGAGGCCATTACGTCCCAGTCGCCCGCATGAAACCCGCAGGCCACGTTGGCCGACGTCACGATCTTCAACAGCGCCGCGTCATCGCCCATTTTCCAGGGGCCAAAGCTTTCGCCCATATCCGCGTTCAGATCGACTTGATGTGCCATGGCACAGGCTCCTTTTCTACAAAACGTCCTCTTCGCGGGCGATGGCGCCGCTGATCAGTTGATGGGATAGCAGGTCGGACATACTGCGCGGATCGCGGATCAGCGGGCGCAGCGCCCGAGGTAGCGCGACCCTGACCTGGGCGGCGGCCCGCTCGGCGGCCACCGCTTCGTCCAGCGACACGAAGCGGAACCGCAGATCGGCCCCGGCCGGGGCCTGCGCCACCTTGGGCAGGTCGCAGGGCAGAACGGTGCCGATGCGGGGATAGCCGCCGGTGGTCTGGCACTCGGCCAACAGCACGAAGGGCGTGCCGTCGCCGGTGACCTGGATGTCACCCGGCACGATGGTTTCCGACAGCACGCTGCGCCCGCCCGAGACATGAAAGCCCGGTCCGTTGCTCTCCAGCCGCACGCCCATGCGATTGGCGCGCGCGTCCCGACGGAACGCGGTGGCTTGCAACCGCTCCAGAACGTCTGGGGCGAACAGGTCGGTCTGGAAACTTGCCACGATACGGATTTCTCCGCCCGAGAACCGGTCCTCGGGGTCGAAGGTCATGCCGGTTGCACCGCCCGAATCCGCGCCGATCGCCAGCCGGTCCCCCGCCTTCAGCAGGGCACCGATCCCCGCCGTCAGATGGGCCGAACAGGCGCCCAAAAGCGGGTCGCCCTTCACCCCGCCGCCGATGCTGAGATAACCATAGCTGCCGGCGACGGCGGGCCCGATGCTTAGCCGGGCGCCCGCAGGTAGAAGGTGCGAGGCGTTCCAGACTGCGGTCGCGCCATCGATCTGCGCCCGCATCCGCGCGCCAGTCAGGGCGATGCGTAGATCCTGATCGGCCTGAAATTCTCCGCCCATGCCAGCCATTTCCACGGCGGCAAGACTGTCGGCCTGTCCCAGCAACGCTGCGCCCTCGGCCAATGCAAGCCGGTCCACCGCACCCCCGCGCGACAGGCCCATGTCCAGATATCCGGGCCGCCCCAGGTCCTGCACCGTTAGGCCGGGCCCGACACGCAGTATGGTCAGATGCGCGCTCATGCCAGCGCCTCGCAAGTGGCGCCGCCGCGCGGATCGCTGCGCATCCGCGCCAGCGTTTCCGGGTCGGTGGAGGTGAACTGTACTTCATCCCCGGGGCGCAAAAGGAAAGGTTCGGGCACATCGGGCTGGAACAGACGGATGGCGGTCTGGCCCACATGCTGCCATCCGGTCGGCGTGGTGACAGAGAACAGCACAAGCTGCCGCAGCGCCACCACCAGAGCGCCCTCGGGCACGCGCGGGGTCAATTCCTTTTGCCGGGGGATGTCCCAGGCGGGCGGCAATTCACCTAGATAAGGCTGACCCGGGGCAAAGCCGATGGTCTGCACCCGCACCCGCGCTTCGGAAAGCGACCGGATCGCCTCGGCCTCGGACAGGCCCGCCGCCTGCGCCGCCTGCCCCAGCCGCGGCGCCAGATCCGTGCCGAAGACGGTGGGTACCCGCCAGAACCTGCGCCCGCCGGGCAGGTCGGCCGCGTACCAGTCGCGCTGGTCCAGCAGCGCCTGCACCTGCTGGTGCAACGCGGCATGCGACAAGTGCAGCGGATCGAACCGGACGAAGGCCGACACCAGCGAGGACGAGGTTTCCTCGACCCCCGCCCAGCTTTCCGCCTCGAGCGCGGCGCGAAAGGCCAGGGCAGCGCGGTTGGCCGGTTCGCTCAGCGCGGCTGCAAAGCTGATCAGCAGCCCGTCCACCCCAGCGGTTCGTATGATCGGAAAATCCTGCATCGCCCCCGTCACATCTGGTTCGGCAGATAGGTCACGATGCCGGGGAAAACCACGATGATCACCAGCGCCACGATCATCAGGAAGAAGAACGGTAGCGCCGCATGGGCCACCCGCAGGATGTCGCGCCCGGTCAGCGATTGCAGCACGAACAGGTTGAAGCCGACGGGCGGGGTGATCTGCGACATCTCGACCACGATCACCAGGAAGATGCCGAACCACAGCGGGTCGATCCCCGCCTGCATCACCATCGGCATGATGACTGAAGCCGTCAGCACCACAACCGAGATCCCGTCCAGAAAACACCCCATGATCACGAAGAACACGGTCAGCGCCGCCAGCAGCGTGAAGGTGGACAGGCCCAGCGATCCGATCCATTCCGCCAGCACGCGCGGAATGCCGGTAAAGCCCATCGCCACGGTCAGGAACGAGGCCCCTGCAAGGATGAAGGCGATCATGCACGAGGTCACCGTGGCCCCCATCAGCCCGTCGACAAAGCTGGCGCGGGTCAACGTGCCCTCGCGCCAGGACAGCAGCAGCGCCAGCACCACGCCCACAGCGGCCGCATCGGTGGGCGAAGCGATCCCGGCATAGATCGAGCCGATCACACCGACGATCAGCAGGATCACCGGCACCAACCGGCGAGAACGTCGCAGCTTTTCCCCGAAACTCGCGCGGATGTCCTCGGTGGGTAGGTTGGCGCGGTTGATCAGTGCCCAGATCGCCACATAACCCACGAACAGCCCCACGAGAAGCAGTCCCGGCAGAACTCCGGCCACGAACAGGCGGGCGATGGACTGCTCGGTTGCCACGCCATAGACGATCAGGATGATCGACGGCGGGATCAGCAGGCCCAGCGTAGCCGACCCGGCCAGCGTGCCGATGATCATCTTCTCGGGATAGCCGCGGCGCGAAAGCTCTGGAATCGACAGCTTTCCGATCGTGGCCGCCGTGGCCGCGGACGACCCGGACACCGCCGCAAAGATCCCGCAGGCAAAGACGTTCACATGCAACAACTGCCCCGGCAGCCGGTTCATCCAGGGCGACAAGCCCGTGAACATGTCCTCGGACAGGCGCGAGCGGAACAGGATCTCGCCCATCCAGATGAACAGCGGCAGCGCCGCCAACGCCCAGGAATTGCTGTGCCCCCATAATGTGGTCGCCATGACCAGCCCCAGCGGCGCATCGGAAAACAGCGCCATCGCCGCAATCCCGACCCCCAGCAGCGAAAACGCCACCCACAGGCCCGACCCCAGAAAAGCGAACAGCAGAACAAGAAGAATGATGGAAAGCGTGGCAATCGACATCTGCTGGCCCTATTCGTTCAGAAGGTTTTCGCCCTTGCCGTCCCAGCTGGGCGCGCGGCCCGCCAGCAGGCCGACCAGCTCGTCGACCAGGGCAAGAGTCAGAATGGCCAGCCCCAGCAGGACCGGCATCTGCACGATCCACAACGGCACCGAGACCATGCCCGGGCTGCGGTCGCCATATTCCAGCGACTCCAGAACCAGCAGGCCCAGATACCAGGTGGCATAGGCGCTCATGGCCAGGGCAATTGTCACCACGCAGATCTCGGTCAGGCGGCGCGGCCCCTTGGGCATCCGTCCGATCAGCAGCGTGACCCGGATATGCCCGCCGGCGCGCAGCGCATAGGCCAGCGCCAGAAAGCTGGATGCGGCCAGAAAGAACCCGGTGAAATCGGCATAGGAGGGGATGGTCAGGCCCACGCCCTGCCCGGTCAGCGCGGCCCAGATCTTGTCGGCCAGATTCAGCCCGACCTGCGCAAAGACCAGCACGACGATGGCCAGAATGAACAGCGCCGCCAATCCGCCGGCTGCACGATAGATGAAATCAAGACTGCGCCGCAGCATCGCCATCCCCTCCCCTTGTTGTCGAACCCGGCCGGACGTTTGGCACCCGGCCAGGTCGGATCGTTTACTGCTGATAGGCCTGCAGCAACGCGGCGCCTTCTTCGCCGGCCTCAGCGGTCCAGTTCTCGAGCATCTGCGCGCCGATCGCGCGCAAGCCGGCCATCAACTCTTCGGATGGCTGCACCACGGTGATGCCGTTTTCCTGCAGGACCGCGGTCTGCTTGGCGGTCTCGGCCTGACTCATCTCCCAGCCGCGGGCTTCGGCGGCGGCCGCCGCCTCCAACACGGCGGCCTGGGTCGCTTCATCCAGACGGCGGAAGGCGCGCTTGTTCACCACGACCACGTTCTTGGGAATCCAGGCCTGGATGTCGGTGTAGTGGGTCAAAAAGTCCCACGCCTTAGAGTTCACCCCGGTCGAGGGCGAGGTAATCATCGCTTCGACCCGGCCGGTGCTGAAGGCCTGCGGAATGTCCGGCACCTCGACCTGCGTGGGTGCGGCGCCCGCCAAGTTGGCGAATTCTTCCAGCGTGGCGTTGTAGGTGCGGAACTTCAGGCCCGCCAAGTCATCCACGCTGTTGATTTCCTTGGTGGTGTACAGACCCTGCGGCGGCCACGGCACGGCGTACAGTACCATCATGCCCTGTTCATCCAGCAGACCGCTGATCACGTCCTTCTGAGCCGCCCACAGCTTTTGGGCGTCGTCATAGTTGGTGGCCAGGAACGGAAGCGAGTCCGCACCGAAGGCTGGGTTGTCATTGGCCAGCAGCGACAGGAAAAACTCTCCGATCGGAACCTGACCGCTGCGTACGGCCTTGCTGATCTCGGGGTGCTTGAACAGAGACCCGGCGGAATGGACCTTGATTTCAACGGCACCGTCTGTGGCCGCGGCGACGTCCTTGGCGAATTCGTGGATGTTCACCGTGTGGAAGGTGGCGTCCGGATAGGGGGTCGGCATGTCCCAGGTCTCGGCCTGCACCTGCATGGCCAACCCGGCCAGCGCGGCCACCGCGCCACCGGCAATCTGCATCAGTTTCATTTTGGCTCTCCCTGCTTGAGTACTGGCGCAGAAGCTGACTCAACGTCAGCGATTTGTCAACGTTTTGTTATTGTTTTGGCCGAAACGCTGCGGGTTCCAAAGGTCAGGACGTTGAAAACGCACGCACTCCATGCCAAAACACTGATAATTTCTAAGCGTTTTGCAGATCAAAAGGCCGCAACATGACCGATTCTTCCCCCGACACGCGCCGCATCGTTTCCTCTCGCCACCTGGCCGAGGGCGAAGGCTGGGAACTGTCCGAACTCGAATTCGGCCTGATCATCGTCTACAACGCGTTCTCACGCTGGATGACCCGCTGCATGGCCGCAGCCGGGCAGGCCGATCTGGGACCGCTCGACATTCTGATCCTGCACAACGTCAACCACCGCGGCCGCGACAAACGCCTGACCGACATCTGCTTTCTTCTGAACATCGAAGACAGCCACACCGTTAACTACGCCCTGCGCAAACTTCTGAAGGCCGGGCTGCTGACGTCGGAAAAGCGCGGCAAAGAGGTGTTCTACCGCACCTCGCCCGAGGGCGTGGAGCTATGCGACGCCTATCGCAAGGTGCGCCAACAATGCCTGCTGGAAGGGCTGCCTGCCACCGACCTGTCCGGCGACGATCTGCGCGAGTTGGCCCGCAACCTGCGCGCTCTGTCCGGTCACTACGATCAGGCGAGCCGCGCTGCGGCGTCGCTCTGACCGTCGTCGCTTGTGCCATTCACCCTGTGATCTGACGACCTGAGGCTGGCAGCGCAGGTTGTATCCCGCCCTGCAGCCAAAAGCGCGACAAAGACCGATACCCGCGCCCACCCGGCCTATTTGCACCGTTAGCCCGCTTTCCCAAAAAGCACACCTGGCCAAGCGCAAAGCGTTGGGGCTCTATCCGGCAATTCTTGCCCCTCGGGAGATATTCATTCATATTCCGATGTGAGCATTTAGGGAGTTGGACATGAATATCTCACGGCGCAGGATGATGCAGGTCATGGCGGCCATTCCGCTTGCAGGCGGGCTGCCGGTCTTGGCACGGGCCGACATTTCGTTGGGTTCGGCCAGGCTGACGACGGTCAGCGACGGCCATCTGATCCTGCCCGCCAGTTTTATTTTTGAACCCATGCCCAAAGATGAGCTTGGTCAGATTCTGGCGGACTTCGGGATATCCAATGAAACGCTGGAACCCGAGTGCAACCTGACCCTATATCGCGACGGCGAAAACACTGTTCTGTTCGACGTCGGCGCGGGGCCGGATTTCGTTCCGACTGCAGGCACCGTTCTTGATAGCCTCGACGCGGCCGGTGTCACCCCCGAAGACGTCACCCATGTCGTGTTCACTCATGCACATCCCGACCACATCTGGGGGCTGTTGGATGATTTCGACGAGATCGTCTTCCCCGATGCAATCTTCATGATGGGCCGAGCCGAGTGGGATTATTGGTGGAATCCCGAGACCGTCAACACCATCGGCGAGACCCGTGCCGCTCATGCCGTCGGCGCAAAAAGAAGAATGACCGCGATCGAAGACCGCGTTCAGCTTTTCGACGCCGATCAGGAAATCCTGCCCGGAATCGCTGCGGTTTCGACCCCGGGCCATACACCCGGACACATGGCGTTCGAGATCCGGAAGGGCAACTCGGCCGCACTGGTCGTCGGCGATGCCATCGGCAATCACCACGTCGCCTTCCGCCGGCCCGCGTGGCACAGTGGTGCGGATCAGGACGCAGAGACGGCGGCCGCCACGCGGCAGGTTTTGTTCGACCGCCTGACGCACGAGGACCTGGCCCTGATCGGCTTCCATCTTCCCGGCGGCGGCATCGGCCGCGCCGAAAAGGCCGGTGACGGTTATCGGTTCGTCGAGGCATGAATATGCGTATCGTCCTGTTTGCGGCGCTGCTTGCGTCTCCGGCCCTGGCCAGCGAAGACATCGCGGATCAGTACCCGGCCTCACCCCTGTATTCGAAACCGGTGGAGTTCATTCCGAATGTCTGGTCCGCGATCGGTGCGACAGCTCCGCCGACCTATGAAAACTCCGGCCACAACAACAACCTCAGCTTCATCGTCACCGGCGATGGGGTCGTGGTGATCAATGGCGGCGCGGCCTATGTCCTGGCCAAGGCGCTACACGAAGAGATCAAGGCCATCACCGACCAGCCCGTGAAGCTGGTGATTGACGAGAACGGCCAGGGGCACGCGATGCTGGGCAACTCCTACTGGGCCGAGCAAGGCGTTCCGATTCTGGCCCATGTGGATGCCGCGCATGAAATCGAAGAGCGCGGCCATCAGTTGCTGGAGGAGATGAAACGGTACAACCGCGACAAGGCCGAAGGCACGTTCGTCGCGCCGCCCACCGAAACCTTCGAGGACACACGCGTCGTCGAGATGGGCGATTACCGGATCGAGGTGCTGCATCTGGGCCCGGCACACGGGCCAGGCGACACGCAGGTCTGGCTGCCCGAGCAGAGTCTGGTCATTGCCGGTGACATGGCCTTTCACGAACGGATGCTGCCCATCTTTGAGGATACCATCGTGGCGGACTGGATCGAAACCTGGGAAACCGGGTTCGAGCCTCTGGGCGCCACCTATGTCATTCCCGGTCACGGACATCCCACCAACATGGACCAGGTGCGGCGCTATACCCGCGATTATCTGGTCTATCTTCGGGAAAAAATCGGCGCGCATCTTGAAGAAGGCGGCGATCTGGCCGATGCCTACTACATCGACCAAAGCCCCTACGCGCATCTCGACACGTTCGAGGAACTGGCCACGAAGAATGCCGGGCGCGTCTATGAACAGATGGAGTTCGAGTGACCGACCACCCAGCCGAACCGTTTCTGACCCAGGGCAACAGAATCCACGTTCCGGATGGCACCTGCCTGTTCCGGCCCGGCGACGAGAGCCGGGCCTTTCTGTTTGTCCTGTCTGGCTCGGTTCGGGTGGAACAAACCAACGCCGCCGGTCGTACTGTCGTCCTGTACAGGGTCGAGGCTGGGGATAGCTGCGTTCTGACCACCACCGGGCTTTTGTCCGGGCGTCCCTATTCGGGCTATGGCTACGCCGAGGGCAATGTCACCGCAGTCTCAATTCCCGCCCAGCGGTTCCGCTCGCTGCTGAGTTCGGAACCAAAATTCCAAGAGATCGTGTTCCGCAATTTCGCCGCCCGTGTGGGGGAATTGACCGATGTTATTGACGATCTGCTTATTCACCGGACCGACCAACGCATTGCCCGCTGGCTGGCCAATCGTGCAGGACCGACCATCCACGTCACGCAGCAAGAGCTGGCTCAGGAATTGGGAACTGTGCGCGAGGTCGTCTCGCGAACACTGAAGTCCTTTGAAAGGCGGGGCTGGATCAATTCTGGCCGCGGGACGATCACGGTTCTTCAGGTCGCTGCCCTCGCAGAGCATGCCGAGCATGCCTGACCGTGATTGAGTCACATACGACCCGGTGGTTTTCCGGCTACATAGGTGGCACAGAAATGAAGGAGACCCGCTATGACTCGCAATCTTGGACAATTTGACCGCCTCGCCCGCCTGGTTCTGGGGGCTGCACTGATCATCCTGGCGGCCATGGGCACCATCGGTATCTGGGGCTATTTTGGCGTTATCTTCGTTGGTACTGCATTCCTGAACTTTTGTCCTATCTACCGAATTCTGGGAATCAAAACTTGCAGAGATTGCTGAAACAACATTTTCCGGTGCCGCGCACCCTTCTGGCCAGCCTGCTGCTGTACTTGTTGTCTGTTGCTCAGCCAGCTGGTGCAGCAGGTCAGGACATGTCAGCTCCGGAAGCTGCCGGCCTGGTGGAGGCGGGACGCCTTGTTCTGCTGGACATCCGCTCTCCGCAGGAATGGGAAGAGTCGGGCGTTGCCCGTGGGGCCTTGCCCATTTCAATGCACGAGCCGGATTTTCCGAAGCGCCTGCAAGAAGTTCTGTCCCGTGTTCCACCGGAACGCGTCGGCCTGATCTGTGCGACCGGCGGTCGCTCGAACTATGTGGCCGAAATTCTTGAGAAGAACGGCGTGACCGATGTCGTAGACGTTTCCGAAGGGATGTTCGGGAATGGAAAATCCCCCGGCTGGATCGCCCGCGGCCTGCCTGTCGTTCGGGCCCGCGAGGCGCTGGACAACTATACCCTGTGGCGCTTGAGCGAAATCAAGGCAGACTAAAATAGTCCCACCCTATATTGCCACGCAACAAGGACTGCTGGTGAACACGGATGGAACAACTAATTGATCAGTTCGGCGAGCCCACACTTCTGATGATGTCAGGGGCACTGGTGGGGCTTTTGTTCGGGGCCGCCGCCTATCATTCCCGGTTTTGCCTGCGGGCGGCGACCGTCGAAGTGGCCGAGCGTACGCTTGGGCCAAAACTGGCAATTTGGCTGATCGCATTCTGCACGGGTCTGGCCCTGGTCCAGCTTTCGATCCTGACTGGGCATCTTGACGTCAGCATGGCCCGGCAAATCGCCGGCATAGGCAGTCTTTCTGGGGCGATCATCGGCGGGTTGATGTTTGGCATCGGCATGATCCTGGCGCGAGGCTGTGCCAGCCGTCTGCTGGTACTGTCTGCTTCGGGGAACTTGAGGGCCATCGTGACAGGACTGGTTCTGACCCTGACGGCGCAGGCATCGTATCGCGGGGTGCTGGCACCTCTTCGCGAGAGGCTGGCCAGCCTGTGGACAATTCCGGGCGGGTCTGAACGGATGATGTTCGACTCCTCGGTTATGGTTGGCGCTGTCGGCGTTCTGGGTCTTGTCGCAGCCGTCTCCTACGGAATATCCCGAAACCTGCGCTGGTCCGAGCTGGTCTCGGCGGCCTTGGTAGGTGTCGCTGTTTTTGCTGGTTGGAGCGTGACCTACGCGATCGCCTCGGCCTCGTTCGATGTGGTGCAGGTGCAATCAGTTACCTTTACCGGGCCATCAGCGGACACGCTCATGGCATTGGTCAACGAACGGAACCTCTCGCTTAGCTTCGGAGTGGGTTTGGTCCCCGGCGTATTCCTTGGTGCCCTGACGCTCGCCCTGCTGCGGGGCGAGGCCAGGATACAGCGGTTCGAGCCGAACACACCAATGGAAAGATACCTGATCGGGGGCGTTCTGATGGGGTTCGGCAGCATGTTGGCTGGCGGTTGCGCCGTGGGCGCCGGAATGTCAGGCGGGGCAATCCTTGCCCTGACAGCCTGGGTGGCCGTGTTCTGCATGTGGGTCGGCGCCGTTGCGACGCACACTTTGCTGCAAATGCGAGGTGGCCGGATGTCGGCCACCGCCTGACCCTATCGGGCGTTACTGTGCGGCCAGCGGTTGACGCCCCAGTTGACACTGTGACCAGAGCATTTCGAGTGCAGAAATCAAACGATCGATGTCCCGATCGGTGTGAACCGGTGAAGGTGTGATCCTAAGCCGCTCGGTTCCTTTCGGCACCGTTGGATAATTGATCGGTTGGATGTATAGACCGTGCTCTTTCAAAAGCATGTCCGAGATGAACTTGCATTTGACAGGGTCGCCGACCATCACCGGAATAATGTGGCTGGGGTTTTCGATATGCGGAAGGCCGATTTCGTCCAGCCGCGCCCGAACCTGCGCCACACGCGCCTTGTGGGCTTCGCGTTCCGACGCGCTGTTTTTAAGATGCCGGATAGAGGCCGCCGCTCCGGCTGCAAGTGCCGGGGGCAACGCCGTGGTAAAGATGAATCCGCTGGCAAATGAGCGTACGAAGTCGCAGATCTCGGCCGAGGCGGCAATGTATCCGCCCATCACGCCAAAGGCCTTGCCCAGCGTGCCTTCGATGATGGTCAGCCGGTCCATCAAACCTTCGCGTTCGGCAATGCCACCACCACGCGGGCCGTATAGTCCAACAGCATGTACCTCGTCTAAATAGGTCATGGCGTTGTATCGATCAGCCAGATCGCAGATCTCGCGGATCGGAGCGATATCGCCGTCCATCGAATAGACACTCTCGAAAGCGATCAGCTTGGGCTGATCGGGCGGCAAGGCAGCCAGCTTTGCCTCGAGATCAACCAGATCGTTATGTTTCCAGATTACCTTCTGCGCCCGCGAGTGGCGGATGCCTTCGATCATCGAGGCGTGGTTCAACGCATCCGAAAGGACGACACAATTGGGAATCCGCGCCGCCAAAGTGCCCAGTGCCGCCCAGTTTGATACATAGCCCGAGGTAAACAACAGGGCAGCTTCCTTGTTGTGCAGATCCGCCAGTTCGGATTCCAGAAGAACATGGTCATGGGTGGTGCCGGATATGTTGCGCGTACCACCTGCGCCTGCACCGGTCCGGTCCAGCGCCGCGTGCATGGCCGACAGAACTTTCGGGTGTTGGCCCATGCCCAGGTAGTCATTCGAACACCAGATCGTCACCTCGCCTGGCCCGTTGTGGCAATTTGCGGCCGGAAAACGACCGCGATGCCGCTCGAGCTCGGCGAATTCGCGGTAATTGCCTTCCTCGCGCAATTTGGCCAGTTCAGACCGGAAAAACCCCTGGTAATCCATCAGTTGCCAACAGCCTCCGAGACGATATCGTCCAACAGAGCCTGAACCTTCTGCATCGGCCCTTCAGGATAGGGGCGATATCCGACCATCACCTCTCCGTCACGGTCGGTGACGAAGATGCCATAGGGACAGTGCTGGATATTCATCGGATCGGCCTCCATCACTTCGCGCGACAAAACCGCCGAGCAGAACAGGAAAATATCTGCGTTTTCGAAGACTTTTTCAGAGCTTCCAACATCTTCGCCAGTACGGTTCAGCATGTCGCCCACATGGCTGACGTAGTCAATCACCAGCCCCTTTCCAACGATCGCGCTTTCAACGGCAAAGGTCGCTTCATCGAAACTGCCATCGAAAGGAACAAGGATGGGGTCTGCTCCTGCTGCACCAGCAGTCAGAACAAGTGCCATAAATGCGTTTTTCATCTTCCTAGTCCTTTCATTTATCAAGGGCGAATAACCGTCCAGCCCGCTTCGCTGAGAGTCATCAGATCGACTACTCCGGCCGGGACATGCTCGGCGATTTCGACGATAGGTGGCTCTTTGCCTTCTTTCTTGGTCATGCCGGCAATCGTATTTCCGCAGGCTGCGAACGTGACGTTCGGCATCGAGGCACCGAACGCATCCAGACGTTCGAGAACCGGCGATGTATCCTTGCGCAGCATGTGAAGCCCCGCATTGAACGCTACAATCCGAACTTCGACGGTTTCGCCCTGGCTTTCATAGTACCGCGTCACATTTGCCGCCACGTTCAGGACCGTGTTCATTTTCTGCGGGTTGTTGTCGCTGATTTGCAGAGCCAGTTTGTGGTCTGCAAGACCGTCTTGCGCCACGGCTGCGGACGTCCACAGCGCCATGACGCAGACCGCGATCATTCCCATTATTTTTCTCATTTTTTTCCTCCCACTGGATTACTGATCGCCCCGAAACCCGCTTTGCCAGTCGGGGCGCCCTATAACATCAACCGAACATGTCGGACGTGATACCAGTGTACCAGCCTTCAGACTCTTCGTAAGTCGTCTTGCGCACTTCCGCGCTTTCGCCGGTCTGTGAAATAAACCCGTCCACCTTGGCGATCTTTTCCGGCGTCGCCTCATAGGTGGCGCCGACCTTGACACCGTCGTCGGTATCGATCAGCGACCAGCAGGTGTTCGAGAACTTGGCCGGGAAAACCTTGGACCCGGTCAGCGCCCCACGCACGGCATTGGCACAGACTTTTGCCTGACTGTTGGCCGAGAACCCGGATTTCGGCATGTCGCCTTGCTGCGATGCATCGCCCAAAACGTAAATGTCTGCATCAGCCTTCGACGACATGTCAGCCGCGTTCACCGGAGCCCAATTGCCATCGGTCACGCCTGCCAGTTCGGCGATCCGACCGGCCTTCATCGCGGGGATGACGTTGCACACATCCACTTTGGTTTCCTCGCCGTCGATGGTCAGCGTCATCGCGGCCGGGTCCACGCTGACATTGCCGCCCCCGAATTCTTCGCCAATCCAATCGATCATGCCGTCATAGTGATTGGCCCATCCTTCCTGGAACAGCGCCATTTTCGAGAATTTTGGCTTGGGATCGGCCACGATGATCTTGGCCGTCGGATTGTTGGCCTTCAGGAAGTGGGCGACCATGGACACGCGCTCGTACGGTCCCGGCGGGCAGCGATACGGGTTGGGTGGCGCAACCATGGCAAATGTGCCGCCTTCGGGCATTGCCATCAACTGCGCTTTCAGCAGCTCGGTCTGCGACCCGGCCTTGTAGGCGTGCGGCATGGCGTTCTGTGCCGAGATGTCCCATCCTGGCACCGCGCCATCGACGAAATCAATGCCGGGGCTGAGGATCAGCTTGTCATAGGGAAGGCTTCCGCCCCCGGCCAGCGCCACCGTCTTGGCATCGCGGTCCACCCCGATGGCCCAGTCATGCACCACGTTGACGCCGCCGGCCGCCAGCCCGCCATAGCTGTGGCCAAGGTCTTTCATATCCTTGAACCCACCCAGATAAAGGTTCGAGAAAAAGCAGGTATAGTAACGGCGCGTCGGCTCGACCAAGGTGACGTCGATGGCGCCCTTGCTGTCCTTGGCGATGTAGCGCGCAGCGGTGGCCCCGCCGGCCCCGCCACCGATCACGACGACCCGCGGCTTGCCGTGACCATCGGCAAGAACCGCCGGGGCGGCCAACGAGGCCGTGACCAGCGCCGTCTTTCCCAGAAATGCGCGTCTGTTCATCGTCATGTGCAGTCTCCTCCCTGCAGTGCTCAGTGTTCGAGGCGGTTGAAATACGCCGCAAGCGCGGCGATTTCCTCGTCATTGAGACGCCCGGCCATCATCTGCATGACCGGATGCTGACGCTGTTTGTTCTTGTATGCGTGCATCGCAATGACAAAGTCTTCTTCGGGCCACAGCACGATTGACGGAATACCGTCATCGCCTCCGTCCGCCTGGTGACAGGTCGTGCATTCGCTACTCAGGTATTCGCCGTATTCCGGATCACCCTGGATCGCCAGGATCGCCGGGTCCAAGTCATGATCGGTGGCCGTGGCCGTTGGATCCGCCTCGGGGATGTTTGCAGGATCGTCGGAAAACAGCCGAAGATAGGCGATCACGTCGTGACGATCCTTGGCGTTTTTGATCCCCCGAAAACTCATGCGCGTTCCCGAGGCATAGGACCGTGGATTTTCCAAAAACGCATCCAGCGTATCCGCATGCCATTCCAGCCCGCTGGCCGCGGCGCGCCGGAAACTTTTGGAATACTTGAACCCTTCAATGCCGGCCGCCGGCCGGCCAAACAGTCCGTTCAGATGCGGGCCGATCCGGTTCTTTGCCCCGTTGCCTACCTGATGGCATCCCTTGCACTGGTCGAACACCACCTTTCCGGCCTCGGCATCGCCCAAAGCATCGGCAGCCACGGCGGTTGAAACCACCGTGGCACAAGCCGAAAGGATCACCCCCAGCGCCCGTTGCATCATCTACTCGCCGAATGTCGCAAGATAGGCATTGAGCGCCGCGCGGTCCTGCTCGTCCTTAAGCCCGGCAAAACTCATCTTGGTGCCCTTCATGTAGGTTTTCGGCTTGGCCAGAAACGCGTCCAGCGCGGCCTGGTCCCAGATCCGGCCTTCTTCGTTGGCTTGCTTGAAAACCGACGAGTAACCGAACCCGTCCACCGATCCGAAGGTCCGCCCGAACAGACCGTTGAGATGCGGACCGGTCTTGTTCTTGGCGCCGTCCCCCACTTGGTGGCAGGCCGAGCACTTCCTGAACACCTTCTTGCCGGCGGCGATCAGCTCGGCATCACCGGCTTCGGCCGCATCTCCGGAAGCGGCTTCTTCCACCGTCGCGGTGGCAGCCGCAAACGTGGGCGTTTCGGATGTGTCGGCGGAATTCATGACCGAGTCGCCGCCATGGTCCGGCGTCACATCCAGGAACGTCGCGCGCTTGGTGATCTCGACACTGTCCTTGCAGTTTTCCATGCAGGGCTCGGTGCGCCATTCCGCGTATTCCAACTGAGGCCGGTCGTCGATCACGAACCCGTCCCGGTTGGGCATTTCGAACGTCGCCAGATTGTCGTGGTTCAGCTCGAACTCGTCATCGACCAAGTCGTTGGAATACAGGATGTAGGCCACGATCGCATAGGTCTCATCGGCGCTGAGTGTTCCGGCCTCGCCGAAGGGCATCGACCGGTGCACATAGTCCCAAGCCGTGGTCAGGTAGGGCCAATAGGACCCGACCGTCTTGACGGGGTCTTCGTCGGCCAGCGTGCCAAAGCCACCGGCCAGAACCGGCCAGTTGTCCACGCCTTCGGCAAAGTCACCGTGGCAGGCCGCGCATTTTTCGGCGAAAACTTCCTCACCCGTAAACACATCGCCCGACCCCTCGGGCAGCCCGCGCCCATCGGGCAGCACGTCCACGTCCCAGGCCGCGATCTCTTCGGGCAAGGCCGGACGGCCCAGACCAAAGGTTCCGTCATGCGCCGAAACCGGCTCACCCCCGGCAACCGCGTTGCCGGCCTTGCTTTCCAGTTCGGAAAGGCGAGTCTCCAATTCCGCCAAACGGGCCGCGCTTGCTTCGGCCTCGGTCAGCGCCGAGGCCTTTTGCGCCTCGACCTGTGCAAGTCGCGTCTGCAGCGTCTCGATCTGGCTGTCACCATATCCGCGGTTCGCGACCGCAACCGCGACACTGCACACCAAGGCGATCCCGCCAAAAACGGGAAGATAGATGCCACTAAGAGACTTCGACATTTTCGGCGATCCCTTCTGCGTTGACGTACCAGGTCTGGATACAGTTGTTGTGATAGACCGAGTTTTCGCCGCGCTTCTCGCGCAGTTGGTCTTTGGTCGGCTGGACATAGCCGGTTTCGTCCATGGCGCGGCTTTGCAGCAGCATCGGAGAACCGTCCCACTCGGTATCCAAATAGAAGCGGGTCAGCGCCTTGGTATCAAGCTGCTTGCCCAGCCGCGCGGTCTCCCAGGTGATACCGCCATCCTTCGAGACATCGACCCGCGTGATGCGTCCGTGACCGGACCACGCGAGGCCGGAAATCACCAGCGGCCCCTTGCCGTGCTTGATCGGCATCTGCGGACTGGGCGAAGTGATGACCGACTTGGCATCCATCACCCAGGTCCATTTCCGGGCGGTGCCATCGGCGTATACATCCGTGTATTTCGAGGTCTCCTCACGGCTTTCCACGGCCGCATCGGTCACTTCGATCCGGCGCAGCCACTTGACCCACATGTTGCCCTCCCAGCCCGGAACCACCAGCCGGACCGGATAGCCATGCTCCATCCGCAGCGCCTCGCCATTGGCCTTGAAGGCGACCAGAACGTCGTCCAGCGCCTTTTCCATCGGGATCGAACGGCCGTTCGACGAAGCGTCGGCGCCCTCGACATAGACCCATTTGTCCGACAGGTCTCCGGCGGCGTCCAATCCGGCCTCTTGCAGCAGGACGCGCAGCGGGACGCCGGCATATTCCATGTTGTGGATCATGCCATGGGTGAACTGGACGCCGTTCAACTGGGCGCCGGCCCATTCCATGCCCGTATTGGCCGCGCATTCGCAGAAGTAGACGTGATTTTCGCGCGGGAACCGTTCAAGATCATCGTAGGTAAAGACCAGCGGCCGATCGACCAACCCGTTGATCATCAGCCGGTAATCCTGCTTGCTCAATTCGATTGCGCCGGAATGGTGCCGCTCGAAGGCGCAGCCTTGAGGGGTAATGGTGCCGTCCAGCGCGTGGATCGGCGTGAAGTTGATCGACGAGATCGGCGAGGCGGTCAGCCATTCGACGTTGCGCCGCACGACGTCGCTTTCAAAACGGATCGGCAGACCATAGGGCGTTTCATCGACACCGGCGCCGGTGTACGAGGCCCAGTCCTGCAATTGGGTGATCAACGGGTCCGCCTCCTGCGCCGCGACCGACCCCGCGACCGATCCTGCGGCGATCGCGGCGCCGCCTCGCAGAAAGGCGCGGCGGGAAGGCTTGAACATATCATCCATGTCTCAAGTGCTCCGGGTAGTGTCAGACGCCCACGACGTCGACGTTGGTGTTTTCCTGAACCGTGACGGTTCCAAGCTTGCGGATATGGCTTTCGACCACGTCCCAGATCGGCGGTCCCTCGGTGCCCTCGTTGACCGAGGCCCAGCCAGCCACGACATAGGCCCTGGATGCTTCGATCAGCTCACCGGTCTTCAGCAGGGTCATGTTCGAGATACGCTCGCCCTGCGGCTTGGACACGTCGATCCGATAGCCGAGCCCACCGGTGCGCACCATGTCGCCGCCCTGCTGATAATAGGGATCAGGGTTGAAGATGTTGTCGGCCACGTCTTCCAGAACCACCTTCAGGAATTCGCCGGTCATCTCGGTCCGGTAGGCTTGGCCGTAGGTCATCGAGGTGACACCGAAGATATCCTCGCGGGTGATGTCCTGCCCCGGTATCAGAGACGGCCCCCAGCGCACGCCCGGGCTGAGCGCGATTTCCGCTTCGCGCTCGCTGAGCAACGCGTCGCAGATCAGGTCATCCCAGGTGCCGTTGAAATTGCCCCGTCGATACAGCAGGCCGTCGGTCTGGCCGATCACCTCGGACATCTCGTCCAGATAGGGCGCGCGCTGTTCGTCGATCAAGGCGGAAACTTCGGGATCGGGGGCGATCACGTCCGAAAAGATCGGGATCAGCTTGGTGCGATAGCCCATCATCCGGCCATCGCGGATATCCAGATCCACCCGGCTTACGAATTTGCCGTTCGAGCCCGACGCAACGATGATCGTTTCACCCACCAGCACCGGCTCGGGCAGAGCGTCATGAGTATGGCCCGACAGGATCACGTCGATCCCCGGCACCACGCTGGCCATCTTCTTGTCGACGTCAAAGCCGTTGTGGCTGAGAACCACGACGCATTCCGCACCGGCGGCGCGGACCTCTTCAACCATCTGCGCCATGTGTTCGTCGCGGATGCCGAACGCGTATTCGGGGAACATCCAGCCGGGATTGGCAATCGGCATGTAAGGGAACGCTTGGCCAATCACGGCGATCTTGGTGCCGCCGCGCTCGAACATCTGGTAGGGCGGGAACAGCTCGGCCGGCTCGTCCCATTCCGCGTCGAAGATGTTCTGTCCCAAGGCCGCAAAGGGCAGTTGTTCGACCAGTTCGGCCACGCGGTCGCTGCCCAGGGTGAATTCCCAATGGAATGTCATCGCGTCCGGCCGCAAGGCGTTCATCACGTTGACCATGTCCTGACCCTGGGTCTTCAGGCAGGTATAGGATCCGTGCCAGGTGTCGCCCCCGTCGAGGAGGATCGCATCGGGACGATCGGCGCGAATGGCGTTGATCACCGTGGCCACGCGATCCAGACCGCCAACCCGGCCATAGGCCTTGGCCAGCGCGGCAAAATCGTCGGACGTCAGGGCATAGTGGCTGGGGCTGCCATCCTCGATCCCGTAGAGCCTGCGGAAATCGGCCCCGGTAACATGCGGCACAACCCCCTTGTTGGCCCCCACCCCGATATTAATCGACGGTTCGCGGAAATAGATTGGCTTGAGCTGTGCGTGAATGTCGGTGATATGGATCAGCGACACATTGCCGAAGGTCTCGAACTCCAGCAGCTGGTCCTGGGTCAGAGACTGCTGCGCCGCCAGCCGGGCCCAGTTGCCGAAGCCGGACGCGCCCACCAGCGCCGAGGCTGCCATTGAAACCTGCAGAAAGTCACGTCTTGAGATCATCTGATGCGCCCTTGATTCACATTTAAATTCGTGAATGTTTTAGGAAAGAAATACCCGCACCAGACGATCCGGCGCGGGTGTTCGATTACTGGCGGACCGCCGGGGTTTCGACCGACAGACCATTTCCGCGCGAAGCCACGTAAAGTTCGAGCGCGCGGAACTCATCCGAGCCTTCGGCAAAGGTTTCGGCGCGCGTATCGCGGATGCAGCCGCGGAACCGGTTGTGGCGCGAAATCAGCTTGGCCTGTTTCAGGCGATAGGTCGGAAAGCCGTTGATCATGCCCTGGCTCAGGTGGTCGGCCCGGATCATGTTGCCGTAATTGTCTTCGTGGCAATTGGCGCAGCTCAGCTCAAGCTGGCCATACCGGGTATAGTACATCTCCTTGCCCTGCTCCCAATAGGGCGCGGCGGGTCCGTCAATGGCTACGTTCATCGGCATGCCCCGCGACTGCAGGCCGATCAGCGCGACCATGCCCTGCATGTCGGCGCCCGACCATTTCCAAGCGTCAGCCTCCATGCGCTCGGTCCGGCATTCGTTGATAAGGTCTTCCATCACCACCAGCTTGCCGGTTTCAGGGTCAACCTTCGGCATCTGAGCGGCAAGACCGGCAAAGCTTTCGGCACCGTCATGGCACGAGGCGCAGCTCTTGCCGGCGGCGCCGTCCACTGCTTCAAAAGTGTCAGCGGCCTGATCCACGAAAATCATGGCCGGGTTGTCGAAGTCGTCGACCTGCAGCGCCTGCGTCTCGTCGGTGCGGAAATGCCAGCCGGAATAGATCGTGTCGAAGTTTTCCAGATGTTCGGGCGCCTTGGCGACCGAAATCATCTCGGTCTCGCCATTGATGATCAGCTTGTCGTCATCGGGGCCGGCCAGAACCACAGTCGGCATCGCCGCCATTGCAACAACAGCCGTCAAAGCCTTCAATTTCATTCCGTTTCCTCCCTTGGTCGATCGGCGCCCAGATACACCCGGGCACCGCTCTGCCGATTTGCCGAGCCGTCAAGCGATCTCGATCTTCTTGTTGGTGTCATAGACCGACCCGTCATCGTCATACCAGGTGAAGACGAATTCCCCGGCCTCGGGCACGGTGGCTTCGAACTGGAAATACGGGTTGGTCGAAATCGCCGGCTCGAGGGTCACGTCGATGACCATCTGGCCGTTGAATTCGCAGGTAAAGCGGTTGATGATCGAACGCGGAATGACATTGCCTTCCTTGTCCTTGCGCTGACCGCTTTCCATCGTGTGGCTAATAAGGCTCTTGATCGTCACCGCCTCGCCGGCCGCTGCCGTTTTTGGGACCTTAACGCGGGGTTTCACTCCGGATGCCATGGGGTTTCTCCTGTTGTTCTAAGGGGAGCGCGGGCGATCAGCCGCCGCAGCCGCCGATTGTGACCTTGACCGTTGCCGATGCCTTGGCAAAGCTGCCATCGGCCATCTTGGCCACGGCGATGACGTCCTGTGTTCCGGCCAGTCGAATCCGGGTCGATGCCGACTGCGACGCGGCCAGTGGTCCGAAGTTGAACGTGGCAACATCCGGCGTCGGGTTGCCTGCGGCGAACACTGCGATGGCCACGGCCCCCGGGGCGCTGACTTCGATCGGTACGGTGTTGCCGTTTTCGGCGATTTCCGGCGCGGTCAGGGTGACGCCACCGTCGGCGATGTCAGCCCCACCGGTGAAAGCCGAGATCGAATCCTCGATCGCCGCATTCACCCGGAACGGCAGCATCGTCAGAACCGCAGCCCCCAGACCCAAGGCCAGGGTTTCGCGTCGCGAAATTTCCATTTTACATCTCCTTTGAGTGTGTGCCCCTCGGACAGGCGAAGGCGACTATTGTTCGTTGAGTGTCATCAGGAACGCGACCACGTCCTCGACGTCCTGTGCGCTCAGGATCGGCTCAAGCGGCCCGCTGGGCGCCTTGCCGGTATAGGCATCGCCAGGTCGGATATAGCCATCGGCCTTGAAGAAGGCCGGCATCACGGTACCTTCGAAGGTCATTTTGGCATTTGCCACCAGACCGCGCAGCTCGGCCTCGGTCCAGCGGTCCCCCGCCCCATCCAGCGGCGGGCCGACCTCGCCCTGAAACGGCACGTCCGCCAGCGCCGCCACCTGATGGCAGGCCACGCAGTTGCCCATGGATTTCTCACCCACGATCATCGCGCCTTTTTCAGGGTCGCCCGGAGTACCGGTCAGCGACTGTTCGATGGCGCCGTCGGCAAACGACACATCTTTCGGCTTGATCTCACCCGCCATCGCCGTCGATGCACACAGCATTCCGGCCAGGCCAAGTTTCAACGCTTTTGTCATGCCTCCTCCCAAAGACGATTCCCTGCTTTGTCTTTGCACACTAGTGCACACCAACACCGACTCGCAACATTAAATTCGTCTAATTGAATTTTTGTATTTTTACGCAGGGAAGGCGGGGTTCAAACTATTGTTGCGCCGAGCCAAGGGAGCTTAGCCTTTGCGCGCCTCGATCATGCGGGCATGATATTTCTGGAACGGCTCGTCCCCGTCGTAACCTTTTTCCAGCACCCAGTTCAGCATGTCGAACGTTGTCCCGCGACCGAAAGCGCCCGGCATTGTGGCCACCACTGCCTGTGTCGCCGCTGCACCCTCCGGCACCTCTTGGGGGAAAAAATAGACAGTTGGAGTGAACAAGGCTCCCCAGCGTTTGACCATGTCTTTCTCGGGCAGGACCGTACCGTCGAAATCAGTCACTTCGACATCGCCGAACATGTTGATCTGAACGACGAAGAACCGGTCTTCCAACAGGCTTTCGATCTCCGGATCGACAAAAACCTCTTCATGCATCTTCTTGCAATATATACAGCCGCGCTGCTCAACGATGACCATCAGCCGCCTTCCCTCGGCATTGGCTTCCTCAAGGTCTTCGCGCAGATCCTTGAAAGTATCGCGCATCCACGAGGCCTTGTGCAGGCCGTCGTCACCCAGTTCCGCTGCCAGAGTCATCGGTGCCAACAAAATCGTAGCGAACAGGAGAAGCATTCTGATCATGGTGAGAGTCCTTTCGAGTTTCATCCGATTGCGCTGAACCAGGGAATGGTCTCAAGCATCCATTGCGCAATGTAGTTGATCGAATTCGTGGCGATCAGAACGCCGAAAAGGACCAGCATCAGCCCCATCAGCTTCTCGATCAGCCCAAGATGTTTGCGGAACCGCGCCATCCACGTCATGAACGGACCGATGAACATGGCGGCCACGATGAAGGGCAATGTCATGCCCAGACCGTAGGCAAGCAACAAAGCGGCCCCTTCGTTGGCCGTTTCCTGCCCGGCCGCAGTGAATAGAATCGCAGCCAGGACTGGCCCAACGCAAGGGGTCCATCCAAAGGCGAAGGCCAGCCCGATCACATAGGCCCCGATCAGACTTACATTCGATATATCCCCTGCGTCCGCCCGGAACTGACGGTACAGGAATCCGATTTTGACCACGCCAAGAAAGTGCAAACCCATCGCAATGATGATCGCCGCCGCGACCCAGCGCAGCACGTCAAAATACTCGCGCACCAAGCTGCCGAACACAGTCGCGGTGGCGCCGAGGCCAACGAAAATTGTTATCACTCCCAACGCAAAACAACTCGCTGCCAGTACGGCACGAAAACGGACTGCCGGCGAAATCTCGGACCCGGCAGAAATCTGGTTCATACCCGCTCCGGCCAGATAGCTCAGGTAAAACGGGACGATCGGCAGGATGCAGGGCGACAGGAAAGAAAGTAGCCCGGCGACAATTGCACCCCAAAAAGTGACATCAAACACTTGGTCGCCGCTCCACCGCTTGAGATATTCAAAAATACTATTATGATGGAAACATAGCCTACGTCAATTTGGGAGCGTATCAACTTGGGACAACGTCGATGATGAAAACACTGGCTTTCGTCTTGGCCATGTTGCTTCCGACGGCTGTCCTGGCGGATACTTACCTGCTGATGGCCGAGGAAAAAGGGTGCAGTTGGTGTGCCCGCTGGAACGCCGAAATTGCCCCCATCTATCCTAAGACCCTCGAAGGCCAGGCCGCGCCATTGCGCCGATACGACCTGCGCACAACGACGCCAGACGTACAACTGCAGCGCGGCGTGCGGTTTACCCCGACTTTCATTCTGATTGAAGACGGGCTCGAGGTCGGTCGAATCGAGGGCTATCCGGGTGAAGATTTCTTTTGGGGTCTCTTGGGAATGATGCTTGACCGGGCGGGTATTGATTGGAAGCAAGCTGGGTAAGGAAAACAGTTTCGTGACAACCAATCCTGAAACCCCAGCGTCACGTCTGCCGGTGTTCGACAAGAACATTTGCGCCGAAGACATGCAAAAGATGGTGAACAACGCTCAGCGGGCGTCGAACTTCCTGAAGGCGATCAGCCACGAAGGGCGGCTGATGATCCTGTGCCATCTGGCATCCGGCGAAAAATCAGTGACCGAACTGGAAGAACTTTTGTCCGCGCGCCAGGCTGCAGTGTCCCAGCAGCTGTCCCGCTTGCGCTTCGAGGGGTTGGTAACCCCGCGCCGAGAAGGCAAGGCGATCTACTACAGCTTGACAGACGACCGCCCGAAACAAATCATGGAGGTTGTGTACGACTTGTTCTGTCGTGCCGACTGAGCGGCCCTGCCCTGTTGTGGCATCCGGCCGAGGGAGGATACCGTGCTGGAACTCATCGGAGAAGCGAACTCCGCAGCCCTGATCGGGTTGATCGGGGGCGTGGCGCTTGGGTTGGCGGCTCGGATTGGCCGCTTTTGCACATTGGGCGCCATTGAGGACGCTCTGTACGGATCTGACAACCGGCGCCTCAAGATGTGGGCCATCGCCATCGGTGTGGCAGTAATCGGTGTGCATTTGGCTATTGCGGCGGGCAAGTTCAACAGCCTTGAAACGGCCTATCTGGATCGCGCATGGAACCCGCTGGGAACGATCATCGGCGGCCTCATGTTCGGCTACGGCATGGCACTTAGCGGAAATTGCGGATACGGCGCGTTGGCTCGGTTGGGCGGAGGCGACTTGCGGTCTTTTCTCATCGTTGTCGTGATGGGTCTGTCGGCCTATTTCGTCATGTCCGGACCCCTGGCACAAGCGCGCGTTTGGCTGTTTCCCGAAATTATGGGCGCTGAGTCACCTCAAGGTTTCACCCAACTTTTTGAAACAGTTGGGATCGAACCTTTGGCAACCGGTTTGGTCGCAGGGGCGGTTCTTATCGGCGCAGCTCTTGTTCGGGCGGGGCAGCGCCCGTCGGCAAGCCAGATCATTTGGGCCAGCGTGGTGGGACTTGCCATCGTATCAGGCTGGGTCGGCACATATTGGGTTTTTTATACCGGTTTTGACGCCGAACCCGTCCGGACCCACACGTTTGCAGCCCCGATCGGAGATACAATCATCTATGCCATGACCGCGTCGGGCAATACATTGTCGTTCAGCGTCGGTTCAGTTGTAGGTGTGGTATTAGGGGCGGCACTTGGGTCGTATTCCAAGGGGCATTTCCGGTGGGAAGCCTGCGAAGACCCGCGCGAATTGCGACGTCAAATCATGGGGGCCGCGATCATGGGCCCGGGTGCGATCCTTGCAGTAGGATGCAGTGTCGGCCAAGGAATTTCAGCTTTTTCGGTTCTTGCCTTCAGCGCGCCTGTCGCCTTCGGTTCGATCTTTGTCGGTGCAGCCATCGGTTTACGTCAGCTGATTACGGGATTTGCTCCGGCAGAATGATTTTGCGTGCCCGGGTATGGAGTTGCGTAGGTGTTGTCTGGGGTCTGTAGCCTAAAACCTGTAACCGCGGAGTGATAGCCGCAGCGTCTCCCGTCACGCAGCTTCGGGGAAGAGATCTGCAACGAAGGCCGTTTCCCTGGCAACCCCTGTCTGACAGTCTTCGAACTGGCCCTTTCGGATCGTGCGGAAGGTCTCGTTTCCCGGCGAGCGCCGCGATGGCTCCGGCCATGGTCTGGAACCCGCGGATCGGGCGCAATCGCTGCATGATCGATGGCACAATAGACACGCCCGCGGATCTTGGGGCCGAACTTCCTGACGCAACGGTGGATCGCCGAGGCATCGACTGTCATCCCGCACTCGCCCACCATACCGCGAACGTCGCGACACGACAGCGGATAGCGGCAAGACCAGCACACCGTGCCAGTTTCCTATTTTTTGACGGAAAACCTCTTTTCGCAAACGCCCACCGGCGGGCTTCGAACCGGCGACCGGACTGATCCAGCTGAAGCCACCGGGTTTGAATGTTCGTCAGTTCGTACAAAAACGCACCCGAACGGACTGGCCCAGTCGTGGTGCTTGCGCCGCGCGATAGCGACACGGCGGAACACCTGAATGACCAGCACTTCTTTTGCGCTGACCATATCCACCCTGATGGCATGCGCCCTTGCAACCGCCGCCGCCGCTGGCGATGCCCCGGTCCTGACCGGGAAACTGGGTGATCAGACCTTTCTGATGGATGCCAACAAGATGACGCTGTACACGTTCGACAAGGACGAAACGGGCAAGTCCAACTGCTATGACCAATACGCCGTGAACTGGTCGCCGCTGGCCGCCGCCGGAACCGACCTGCCCAAGAACTATTCGTTGATCCAGCGCGATGACGGTACGATGCAGGTCGCCTACAAGGGCCAACCCCTGTATCTGTGGATCAAGCACAAGCAACCCGGAGACATGACCGGCGACGGCGTCAAGGGTATCTGGCACACTGCGCGACCCTGACCCCGGACCTGAAGGGCGACCGGATCCGGTCGCCTTTCGTCAACGCGAAAAAACAGACATTCGACAAGCAGATCGAAGACGCTCTGCCCGATCTTTGGCGGTTTGCGTTCGCGCTGACCCGGAGCCACAACCAGGCCGATGACCTGGTGCAGGATGCCGTTCTGCGTGCGATAAGAAAAAAGGGGCTTAGATGGCCGGACCACCCGGTCAAACCTTGGGCGATGAAGATCCTGCTCAACTGCTATCGCAACGACAGCAGGCGCGCCGCCGGCGTCCCGGCCTCTGACCCCCAAGCGCTGGATCAGCTGGCCTCGCCCGAGGCCGCCGCCGAAGAGCGTTTGGAACTTCGCTGGCTGAGGTGTCAGATCGGTGCCCTGCCGGAGGATTAGAAACTTGTACTGCTGGCGGTCAAGGTCGCGCAGCAGACCTATGCCGAGAGCGCCCGATTGCTGGGGATCCCGTAGGGCACCGTCACGTCACGTCTGTCGCGCGCGGGCACGACTGCAAGCCGCCGAAGAACCGCCGAAAACGTCACGATTGCGGAGCGTGAAATGACGACCGAACCGACCATTGAAACCCTGCGGCAGGCCGCTTTCGACGGCCAGTTGACGCCATCTCAGCAGGACCGTCAGGAGCGGCACCTGGCTGCACATCCGGCCGACCGTACGCGGCTTGCGGCAATGATCCGGCAGCCGGGATGATCGGTGCCTTGGTGCCGCAGCCTGATCCCGCGCAACTGGACCGACTGATGCGCGGGGCACTTCAGAGTACCGGTCATGCCGGGTGCAGGCGGCTGGCCGCGGCGGTTTCGATTTTGCATTGGGTCTGGGCAGTGGCCTGTTCCTGTCGCGGGACTCCGCCAAACCAGTGACACTGATGTCGCAGGCACCGATTCAGGCTGCGGCGGCACACGCCCTGTATTCGCCCCAGGTTCTTAACCCGGTCGAGGTGTTCGCCGACCAACGCGATCATCTGCAAACCTGGCTGAGTATCTGGCTGGGCGCACCCGTGATCGCGCCGGAACTGGGGGACACCGGTTACCGGCTGATCGGTGGGGGGGTGTTGCCTCTGGGTCATGGCCCGGCACCAGTCTTCCATTATGAAAACGAATCCGGCGACCGCCTCAGCCTGTTTGCCGACCTGGCCACGGGCCCGGCTCAACCCTCGTTTCAATACCGGCGCGACGGGGATTTGGGCATCGTGATCTGGCAGGATGGGCGGTGGGAATACTCCATGGTAGGCCGCTCCGGTCACCAGGTCATCGAAACCATCCCGCGCAAGGCCCATGAAGAACTGATCTGACCGGATTATTCCGCCGCGCGCACCCGGTCAGGCGCGGTCAGTCTTTGCCACGCGTCGTATTGTGACAGGAAGACCTGCCCGTTCAGTTCGTCTAGGAAGTGGGACTGTTTCAAGCGGTCCATGACGGGGCCCTTGACCTCGCTCAGATGCAGGCCGACGCCCATGTCGCGCAGGCGGTAATTGATCGCCTCGAGGCTTTCGAGCGCCGAGAAGTCGACCTCGTTCACCGCCGAGAACATCAGCACCACGTTGCGGATCTCGCAGCCCTCGGTCACGCGCGACTGGATTAGGTCCTCGAGGAACCGGGCGTTCACGAAATACAGGCTTTCATCCACCCGCAGCGTGACCAGCGTGGGGTCGGTTTCGACCTTGTGGCGCTTGATGTTGCGGAAGTGCTGGGTGCCCGGCACCAGCCCCACCTCGGCCACATGTGGGCGCGAGGTCTTGTACAGATGCAGCAGGATCGAGATTGCCACACCGCTGGCCACGCCGGTCTCGACCCCGGCCAGCAGGGTCAGCACGATGGTGGCGGCGACGGCAGCAAAATCGGCCCGCGAATAGCCCCAGGTCTTTTTCAGGATCGACAGGTCCACCAGGCTGAGCACCGCCACGATGATCGTCGCGGCCAGCGTCGCCTTGGGCAGGAAATAGACCAGCGGGGTCAGGAACAGCGCGGCGATCGCCAGCCCGCCGGCGGTGTAGATGCCCGCCGCCGGGGTCTCGGCGCCCGCGTCGAAGTTCACCACCGAGCGCGAGAACCCGCCGGTGACCGGAAAGCCCCCGGTGAATGCCGCGCCCAGGTTGGCCGCGCCCAAGCCGATCAGTTCCTGATCGGGGTCGACGCGCTGGCGTTTCTTGGCGGCCAGCGTCTGCGCGACCGAGATACTTTCGACAAACCCGATGATCGAGATCAAGATGGCGGGCACCAGCAGCGCGCCGATCAGATCCGAGGACACCCCCGGCAGGGTCAGCGGCGGCAGGCTCTGGGGCACCTCGCCCACGATCTTGACGCCTCGCGCGTCCAGCCCGAAGGCCCAGACCGACAGGGTTGTGGCCACCACCGCCGCCACCGGCCCGGCCTTGGTCAGCACATCCGCCAGCAGCGGTGGCACCCCCATACGCCGCAGCGCGGGTTTGAGATTTTTGCGCACCCAGAACAGGAACGCCGTGGCCAACACGCCAATCACCACGGTGATCGGGTTGGTCTGGTTCAGATGCGCAAGGATCGAGCCCAGCATCTCCGGCAGGGTATGCCCATGCGCGCTGACCCCCAGGATATGTTTCAGCTGGCTGGTGGCGATCAGGATGCCTGAGGCGGTGATGAAGCCGGCGATCACCGGATGGCTGAGGAAGTTGGCCAGAAAGCCCAGCCGCAACACGCCCAGCAGCACCAGGAACCCGCCCGACAGAAAGGCCAGCGTCAGCGCCGCCACCGCATATCCGGCGGTGCCCTGTTCAGCCACCTGCCCCACCGCACTTGCCGTCAGCAGCGACACCACCGCGACCGGACCCACCGCCAGCGCCCGGCTGGTGCCAAAGATTGCATAGAGGATGATCGGCAAGATCGAGGCGTAGATCCCCGCCTCGGGCGGCAGCCCCGCCAGCAGCGCATAGGCCAGCGATTGCGGGATCAACATGATCGTCACGATCACCGCCGCGATCATGTCATTGGACAGCGCCGCCCGGTCGTACCGGCGGCCCCAGTCGAGAATGGGAAGGTAGCGAAAAAGGCTCTGCATGGGGTCTCGTCCTGGAAAGGCGGCGGTCAGAGCGAGGAGGCTCTGACCGCCAGGTCTCGGCCGGACATCCGCAGCGTCAGGCCAGAACTTGCACCGGTTCAGCCGGCATCGGGTTCGGAGGCGGCAGGTTGTTTATTCGGCCGCCACCTTCAGCGGTTCGGGCTTGGCCATCCATTCCTTGCCCTTCAGCATCGCCGACCAATAGACCGGCGGCAGCAGCTTTTCCTTCAAGAACCAGGCCGCGCGGCTAGGTTTGGTGCCGTCAATAAGGAACTTTGGGAAGCTGGGCTTCAGGACACCGCCATAGCCGAACTCGGCCAGCACGATCTTGCCGCGTTCCACTGTCAACGGGCACGAGCCGTATCCGTCATAGGCCGCCACCGGAGCGCGGCCCTCGATATCGGCCACGATGTTGTCGGCCACCACCGGCGCCTGCTTGCGCGCCGCCGCCGCGGTCTTGGCGTTTGGCGCGTTCATCACGTCGCCCAGCGACCAGATGTTGTCATAGCTCTTATGGCGCAGCGTCGCCTGATCGACATCGACCCAGCCCACCGCATCCGCCAGCGGCGAGACCCGGATGAAGTCTGGCGCCACCTGCGGCGGGCAGACATGCATCATGTCGAATTCGACCGTCACCTGCTCGGGCTGCTCGTTGGGCTTGGCCACCTTGAACGTGGCGGTCTTCGCCGCCCCGTCCACCGCCACCAGATTGTGGAAGAAATTGAGCGTGGCGTCATATTTCTTTACGTATTCCATCAACGCCGGGACATAGTCGTTGACCCCGAACAGCACTCCACCAGCGTTCATGAACTGGATGTCGATATCCTTGAGAACCCCGCGCCGGACCCACGCATCTCCCGACAGATACATCGCCTTCTGCGGCGCGCCCGCGCATTTGATCGGCATCGGCGGCTGGGTGAACAGAGCCCAGCCCGCCTTCAGCCCTTCGACCAACTGCCAGGTATAGGGCGCCAAGTCATAGCGATAATTCGAGGTCACGCCGTTGCGGCCCAGCGTTTCTTCCAGCCCTTCGACCGCGCCCCAGTCCAGCTTGAGCCCCGGAGACACCACCAGACGGTCGTATTTGACCACCCGGCAGCCATCCAGAATGACGGCATTGTTCTGCGGCTCGAACGCGGCAACGGCGGCCTTGATCCATTTGACCCCGCGTGGGATCAGCGAACCCATGGTCTTGGCCGTCTGTTCCGGCGTGAACACGCCGCCGCCCACCAGGGTCCAGCCGGGTTGATAATAGTGCACGTCCGACGGGTCGATGATGGCGATCGACAGGTCGGATTTGCGCGCATGCAGGCTAGCGGCGGTGGCGATGCCCCCTGCCCCGCCGCCCACGATCACCACGTCAAAGGACGCATCGCCGGTGTCGGTGGGCGTCTTGCCGCCATTGGCGATACGGCGGGCGACACCGCTCATGTCGTACCCGGCAACCTTGGTCGCGGTCAGGATCTCCGAAACAGGGCGTTTGTGCGCGGCCTCGTGCAGCGACCACAGGGTGGCCGAGCGCGTGCCCGTCCGGCAATAGGCCAGGATCGGACCCGGCAGCTCGGTCAGGGCCTGACCGAAGGCGCGGGCATCTTCGTCGCGGACCAGGCCAGATTGGACCGGAACGTACCGGGCTTCGATACCCAGCCTTTCTGCAGCGGCCTCGATTTCCTCGAAAGTGGGCTGGTCGGCGCCTTCACCGTCGGGCCGGTTGCAGATAATGGCGCGGAACCCCGCCGCCTTGATGGCGGCAAGGTCGTCCGACGTGATCTGCGGCGAGACCGACAACTTGTCGGAGATTTTCCTGATTTCCATCGTCGCCTCCCGCGATCAGAGCTTGTTGACCGGCACCTTCAGCATCTGATTGCCGTCTTGGTCGGTCGGAATTTCGCCCGCCCGGATATTGACCTGGATCGACGGGATGATCAGCGTCGGCATCGCCAGCGTCGCGTCACGCTCGGTGCGCATCTTGATGAACTCGTCCCGCGACTTGCCGCCGCCCACATGGATGTTGTGCGCCTTTTCCTCGGCCACCGTGGTCTCCCACTTCACCTCGCGCCCGCCGGGCATGTAGTCGTGGCACATGAACAGCCGGGTCTCGTCCGGCAGGCTCAGCACCTTCTGGATCGAGTCATAGAGCGTACCGGCATCCCCGCCCGGGAAATCGGCGCGCGCCGAGCCACCATCGGGCATGAACAGTGTATCACCCACAAAGGCCCCATCGCCGATCACATGGGTCATGCAGGCCGGCGTATGGCCCGGCGTGTGCATGGCAAAAGCGGTCATGTTGCCGATCTTGTAGGTCATGCCATCGTTGAACAGCGCATCAAACTGGCTGCCGTCGCGCTGGAACTCGGTGCCTTCGTTGAAGATTTTGCCGAAGACCTCCTGCACGATCTTGATGTTCTCGCCGATACCGATCTTGGCGCCCAGCTTCTGCTGGATGTAGGGCGCCGCCGACAGGTGGTCGGCATGCGCATGCGTCTCGATGATCCACTCCAACTTCAGCCCCTGCTTTTCGATCTCGGCGATCAGCAGATCGGCATGTTCAAAGGTGATCCGGCCGGCGGCATAGTCGATGTCCATCACGCTGTCGATGATCGCGCAAGCGTTCGACGTGGGGTCCTTGACGATATAGCTGATCGTCGCCGTCGCCTCGTCGTAGAAGCCCTGAACCTCGGGCTTGACGCTCAGATCGACCGGATACTCGGCAATCGGCGTTGCAATCGCATCCGCCATCCGCTGGTTGTGGGCGTCGATTGATTTCTGATCGTTCATGATTGTGTCTCCTCTTGGGCGCTCAGGCCTTGGCCGAGCGCGAAAACAATGGTTTGCCCTGCAGGATCCGGGCCAGGACCAGGCCCACGGCGACGGCCCCCAGGAACAACACCACCTCCCACCGTCCGGTACCCAGGGCCGGGAGGGCCGCTCCAGGGCAGAACCCGGCAATACCCCACCCGATGCCGAACAGGGCCGAACCACCGATCAGCTTGCCGTCGATGACGGTCGAGGTCGGAATCTGGAACCGCGCGGCGAACAGGGGCGCGTCCCGGCGCCAAATCAGCCGATATCCGATGAAGGTCACCACAAGCGCACCGCCCATCACGAAGGCAAGGCTGGGGTCCCAGGTGCCGGCAATGTCAAAGAAGTTCAGGACCTTGGCCGGGTTCATCATGCCCGAGATGGCAATCCCAACGCCGAAGACGAGACCGGTCAGGAAGGTATGAAACAGTTTCATCGGCTTACCCCCCGATCACATGGCGAATGATGAAAACGGTGATGGCCGCGGTCGCCATGAAGGTCGGTACCGCCACCAGCGACCGCACCGACAGGCGCGACAGGCCGCAGACACCGTGGCCCGACGTACACCCGGACCCGAGGCTGGCACCGAGTCCGACGATGACACCTCCGACGGCAATCATCAGCGGGCTGACCGGTACGTCAATCGCGGGCATCGTGCCGGTGACCGCGAAGATCAGCCCCGGCGCCACGACCATGCCTGCCACCAGAGCCAGACGCCATGAGAACTCCGAGACGTTCTCGGGAAAAACCAGCCCCGACATGATCCCGGTCGCCCCCATGATGCGACCCAGCCCCAGCATCAGAAGAACGGCCCCCAGGCCGATCAGCAAACCGCCCCCGAAAGAAGCGAAAGGTGTAAATACAGTCTCCATGTCAGGTCCTCTTACAGGTTTTGATGCCGAAGGCACCGTAAAGCGGGCAGATCCGCAGCGCCGAAGTGATCAGCATCACTACGCCGACAATTACTGCACCCCATTTTCCGATGCCGCCGTCGAAAAACGGCAGTTTGCTGGCAAATGCCAAGTACAACAGGACCAGCCCCAGCGTTGCACGCAGAATTCGGTCGAGCGTTCCCACATTGGTGGCCATTATGCCCTCTACATTCCAAGTCTTGAATGACACATAGGGCAGGTTTCCGGCCCCTTCAGTGACAATGTCACGAAAGCCGGTGGATTTCAGGAAAAACTCAGCCGCTTTGCGCCAGCGACTGCAATGCAGCCTTGTCGGCAAGGGTGACTCGCCCGCGCGACTGGGTGATCAACTCGCGCTTCTGAAAATCGTTCAGGACACGCGAGATCACTTCACGGGCGGTTCCAAGCTCGTCGGCCAGTTGCTGGTGGGTCACCTGTATCTCGGACGCCTCGCCTGCCAGCGCCAGCAACCGTTCCGCCAACCGCACATCGATGCGCCCGAAGGCGACATCATCAACCACCCGCAACAGATCGATCAACCGGCGCGAATAGGCCTCGAAGACAAAGCTGCGAAACGCGTCTTCTTCGGCCGCCAGCCGGTCGAACTCGGCCTTTGGCAGAACAACGGCCGTCACGTCCGTTTCCGCGATCCCCTGGGCATTGTATGCCTCCTCGGCCAGCATGCAGGCCGTAGTCAGAACGCAGCTGTCGCCGGCCTCGACGCGATACAGCACGATCTCGCGCCCCGTATCGGACCGCTGGGACACCCGAATTCGACCAGCGTAAAGAAACAACAGGCTTTCGGGCACATTGTCCGGGCCAAACACCTGCGCACCCTTCGCAACCCGCACGATACGCGCCGCCTTGCGCAGCCGGTCGCGGACCCGGTCCGGCAAGCGGCGAGTTCCATTGAACCGGTCGGTCCAGTCCGGCTGCGTCATGTTGGCGTTCGCATCTATATACCGATGCTCCTATCCATCGTTGGCCCCACCGGCCACCATGTTGCGGACCCAACTTGCGGGCCGCATCCGCGAACGTCAAGCAATCGCCGCCGGGGTTTCAAGTGGCCCGGCGTTGCGCTTACAGCGCCGCGCGGAACAGCTGGGTCAGGTTGTCCTCGGTCAACTCGATCGGGTTTCCGCCGCAGGACGGATCGACGATCGCACCCTTGACCAGGTCGGGGATCGCATCCTCGGTCACGCCCAGATCGGACAGCTTGCGCGGGATGCCCAGCGAGTCGTTGAATTCCTGCACGAAGGCCCGAAATCCGTCGAACCCACCCGAAATGCCCAGATAGGCTGCGGCCGCGTCGAACCGGTCGGCAATCGCAGCGGCATTGAACTCCAGAACCGCGGGCATGCAGACCGCGTTGGTGGTGCCATGATGGGTGTTGAAAACCGCGCCGATCGGGTGGCTCATGGCGTGGATCGCACCCAGCCCCTTCTGGAAAGCCGTCGCTCCCATGGCGGCCGCACTCATCATCTGGGCGCGGGCCTCAATGTCGGTGCCGTCCGCATAGGCGCGCGGCAGATAGTCTTTGACCAGCCGCATCCCTTCCAGCGCGATGCCCTGGCTCATCGGATGGTAATGCGGGCTGGAATAGGCCTCGACACAATGCGCAAAGGCATCCAGGCCGGTGCCGGCGGTGATGAATTTCGGCATGCCCACGGTCAGTTCAGGGTCGCAGATCACCACGGTCGGCAGCACCTTGGGGTGGAAGATAATCTTCTTGGCATGGGTTTCCGAGTTGGTGATGACGCTGGCACGGCCCACTTCCGAGCCGGTGCCGGCCGTCGTCGGCACCGCGATGATCGGCGCGATCGCGTCGGCGTCCGCGCGGGTCCACCAATCGCCAATATCCTCGAAATCCCAGACCGGGCGGATCTGACCGGCCATGAAGGCGACCATTTTGCCCAGATCCAGCCCCGAGCCGCCACCAAACGCGATCACACCGTCATGTTCCCCCGCCTTGTAGGCGGCCACACCGGCTTCGAGATTCTTTTCGTTCGGGTTCGGGTCGACCTCGCTGAACAGGCTCCGGCCCAGGCCTGCGGCCTCGAGAATGTCCAGCGTTGTCGCGGTGATCGGCAGATCGGCCAGACCGCGGTCGGTCACCAACAGCGGGCGCTTGATCCCCGCCGCCGCGCAGGCCTCGGGCAGTTCCTTGATGCGGCCAGCACCGAATTTGATCGTGGTCGGATAGGACCAGTTTCCAACAAGACTCATGTCAGCTTTCCTTGTGTCTAAGGCCTGCCCCGGCGAGGGGGTCGGTCCGGGGCAGGCAAATCGCCCTCAGCCCGTCACCTTCTTCAGGTGGTAGGATTTGGGACGTGTCAGGTTGTGATATCCGATGACCGACAAGCCGCCGCCACGGCCGGTATTCTTGCACCCGGTCCAGCACAGGCCCGGGTCCAGATAGTCGGCCCGGTTCATGAACACGGTTCCGGTCTCGATCCGGTCGCCGATGCGTTCGGCCCGCGCCACGTCGCGCGTCCACAGCGAGGCGGTCAGGCCGAATTCGCTGTCATTCATCAGGGCAATGGCCTCGTCATCCGAGAACACTTTCATGATCCCCACGACCGGGCCGAAGCTTTCGTCGCGCATCACGCGCATGTCGTGGGTGACATTGGTCAGGATCTGCGGCGTCAGATAGGCGCCGCCGTCATCCTCGGCAAAGGTCTCGATATGCGCCACGGCGCCGGCGGCCACGGCCTCGGCGATCTGCGCGCGCACCTCGTCTGCAAAGCGCACGTTGGCCATCGGTCCCAGCGTCGTCTCAGGGTCCAGCGGATTGCCCAGCTTGTAGCCCATGACGATCTCGACCGCCTTGGCAACGAAATCGTCATACAGGCTTTCATGCACATAGATCCGCTCGATCCCGCAGCAGCACTGGCCCGAGTTGAACATGGCCCCGTCGATCAGCGTCTCGACCGCCGCATCCAGATCGGCGTCGTCCATAACATAGCCAGGATCCTTGCCCCCCAACTCGGTGCTGACGGGGGTAAAGGTGCCGGCCGCCGCCCGTTCCATCGCCTGCCCTCCGGCAACCGAGCCGGTGAAGTTCACGAAATCGAACGCCTTGCCAGCGATCAATTCGTTGGTCACGTCATGGCTCAGAAACAGGTTCTGGAACACATCCTCGGGCACCCCTGCCGAATGGAAGGCCCGCGCCATCCGCTCGCCCACCAACAGGGTCTGCGTGGCATGTTTCAGCACAACCGTGTTGCCCGCGATCAAGGCGGGCGCCACCGTGTTGATCGCCGTCATGTACGGATAGTTCCAGGGCGCCACAACGAACACCACTCCATGCGGCACGCGCTTGATGTAGCGCTTGAATGTTTCGTCCTCACCCACGGCAATATCGGCCAGCGCATCGCGCGCGATGCCCGCCATATAGGTCGCGCGTTCGTTGAAACCGCCGAACTCGCCGCCATAACGCACCGGCCGGCCCATCATCCGCGCCAGTTCCGGCACGATCTCGTCATTCATCGCCCCCACGGCTGCAACGCCGGCCATCACCAGATCGATCCGCTCCTGCAAGGGCCGCGCTGCCCAATCCGCCTGCGCCGCCCGCGCCCGGCCTGCTGCGGCGAATGCCGTGTCACGATCCAGCGCAGTCCGCTCGGCAAACACCGATCCGTCGATCGGCGAGATACATTTCAACACCTGACCCATGGTCACTCCATCCTCAAGCAAAACAGGCCCGCTGCTTCATCTGGCCAAAAATATCCCGGGGAGCGTGAGGGGCTGGCCCCTCACATCCGCCCTTTACGCCCGCTCGAACCCGCGGGCAATCTCCCAATCGGTCACCACGCGCTCGAATTCCTCGATCTCGACCTCGGCGGCACGCACATAGTGATCCACCACGTCATCGCCCATGGCCGCCCGCAGCATGGACGACCCATGCAGCGCGTCCCGTGCCGCACGCAGGTTGCCCGGAATCATGCCCGTATCCCCCTGATAGACATCGCCCTTGGTCGGCGGCTGCAGCTCCAGCCCGTCCTCGATGCCCGCGATCCCTGCGGCCAGCATTCCGGCGATGGCCAGATAGGGGTTCATGTCCGAACCCGGAATCCGGCACTCCACCCGCACCGCCTTGGTGCCATCGCCGCACAGCCGGAACCCCGCAGTGCGGTTGTCCACCGACCAGATGATCCGCGTCGGCGCGAAGGTGCCCTTCATGAACCGCTTGTAGCTGTTGATGTAGGGCGCCATGAAATAGGTATAATCAGCCGCGTATTTCAGCAGGCCCGCCATGTAGCTCTTCATAAGGTCCGACATGCCCAGCGGGTCGGCCTTGTCAAAAAATGCCGGCTGCCCGTCCGCCCAAAGCGACTGATGCACATGCGACGAACTTCCGACCCGGTCATGATGCCATTTCGGCAGGAAGGTCGCCGCATGGCCCTGCTGGAATGCAATCTCCTTGACCGCGTTCTTGGCGATCGAGTGATACTCGGCCGTCTGCATGGCCGGGGCGTATTTGATGTTCAATTCTTCCTGGCCGGCCTCGGCCTCGCCCTTTGAATTCTCGACGGGAATGCCCGCGTTCCACAGGTGATTGCGGATCGGTCGCATCACATGCTCTTCCTTGGTGGTCTGAAGGATGTGGTAATCCTCGTTGTAGCCCGAGATCGGCTGCAGGTCGCGGAACCCCTCCTTGCGGATCTGGTCGAAGCTCTTCTCGAACAGGAAAAACTCCAGCTCGGTCGCGCACATCGCCTCATAGCCCATGGCCTTCAGGCGATTGACCTGCTTCTTCAGAATGGCGCGCGGAGAATGCGGCACCTCTTCATGCGTGTGGTGATCCAGCACGTCGCACATCACCATCACCGTGCCCTCGAGCCACGGCACCGGGCGCAGGGTGCTCAGGTCGGGCTTCATGACATAGTCGCCATAGCCGCGCTCCCAGCTGGTCGAGGCATAGCCGTCCGGCGTCGCCATCTCGAGATCGGTGGCCAGCAGGTAGTTGCAGCAATGGGTCTCGCGCCACGCTCCGGCCACGAAATGCCCCGCATGAAAGCGCTTGCCCATCAGGCGGCCCTGCATGTCCACCATGCAGACAAGCACGGTATCCACATCGCCTTCATCGACCTGGACCTTCAGATCCGCCAAAATCGCGTCAATGCCCATTGTTCTCATTCCTCGTCACTTCCAAGACCCCGGCCTAGTCTCACACTGGCGAACTTGCTCTTGCGGTCACCCGCGCCCGAACGGGCACCGGCCAGAACCCCCGGCGCACGATTGAACCCGCGCGCCGGAGTATCAGATTTAGCTATAGCGATATGGACGCCCGGCCTTCTGCATGTCGGCGTTGTAGCGCTTGATGATCTCGACGACCTTGGCCTTGGTCTCGGACTCGGCGGCGATCTCATCCCAGAAGGCAACGGCGGCCGCTTCGACCTGCGCCCATTCCTCGTCGGGGATGGTGGTCAGCTTCAACTTGTCACCATTCACGCGCAGCGATGCCTCGCCGCCCCAGTACCACCACTGACGGTAGTAGTGCGACTGGTCGGTGCAGACACGGAACAGGGTCTGCAGGTCTTCGGGCAATTCGTTCCAGCGGTCCATGTTGGCAAAGAACGACCCGGCCCAGGCGCCCGAGATGTTGTTGGTCAGGAAGTAGTTGGTCACATCCGCCCAGCCGACGGTGTAATCCTCGGTGATGCCCGACCAAGCGATGCCGTCCAGCTCGCCGGTCTGCACGGCAACCTCGATGTCCTCCCACGGCAGGGTCACGGGGACCACGCCAAACTGCGACAGGAACCGGCCCGCCGTCGGGAAGGTGAAGACCCGCTTGCCCTTCAGGTCCTCAAGACTGTTGATCGGGTCCTTGGTGGCGAAATGGCACGGGTCCCAGGCGCCGGCCGAGATGTGCTTGACGCCCACCTTGGAATATTCTTCGTCCCAGATCTCGTTCAGACCGTACTGGTTGAACAGGACCGGAACGTCCAGCGAATAGCGCGAGGCAAACGGGAAATAGCCGCCGAACACGGTTACCTCAGTGGGCGAGGCCATCGAGTCATCATCCGACTGCACCGCGTCGATCGTGCCGCGCTGCATGGCGCGAAACAGCTCGCCCGTGGGCACCAGCTGGTCGGCATAGAACAGCTCGATCTGCATCCGGTCGCCGGCGATCTGGTTGAACATCTTGATGGCCGGATCGATCACATGCTCGGCCAGCGCGGGGCCGGCATATGTCTGCATGCGCCAGCGGATCGTGGATTGCGCCAGTGCGGGCGTGGCCAGCGCGGCTGCCGGGGCCGCGGCGGCCCCTTTCAGGAATGTGCGTCTGTTCGTCATCTTCTCTCTCCGTTGTCGGTTTCTATGGGCGAGAGACCATCCTCTCGCATGTGCCCCGGTATGTCCGGGGTCATTTGTTGTAGATGTAGTCGGGCAGCCACAGCGCGATCTGCGGGAAGGTCATTATGATGGCTAGCGCCAGCGTCATCACCATCACGAAGGGCAGAATCGAGCCGTAGATGTCGCGCAGCGAAATCTCGGGCGGGGCCATGGCCCGCATCAGGAAAAGGTTGTAGCCGAAGGGCGGCGTCATGTACGCAATCTGCGTGGTGATCGTGTACAGCACCCCGTACCAGATCAGGTCGAACCCCAGTTCCCCCACCAGCGGCACGTACAGCGGCGCAACGATCACCAGCATCGCGGTGTCGTCCAGGAAGGTGCCCATCACGATGAAGCTTAGCTGCATCAGGATCAGGATCACCCACGGGTTCAGGCCCAGCCGTTCGGTGAACAGCGTCTCGATCGCGCGCACGGCGCCCAGCCCATCGAACACCGCGCCAAAGGCCAAGGCGGCCAGGATGATCCACATGAACATGCAGGTGATGCCCAGGGTCGAACGGACCGAGACCTCGAACACCTTGCGCGTCATCCGCCCTTTCAGAACCGCGGCGGCAAAGGCCGTCAGCGCACCGATGGCCGAGCTTTCGACCAGCGAGGTCCAGCCATTGACGAAGGGCACCATCATTGCCGCGAAAATCGCCAGCGGCAGCAGACCCGCGCGCAGCAGCCGTAGCTTCTCCGCCATTGGCACGTCGCGCTCTTCCTTGGACAGGGCCGGGCCGAGTTCCGGGTTTATCCGGCAGCGGATCACGATGTACAGGATGAACATCCCCGCCATCATCAGGCCCGGCAGGATACCCGCCAGCCACAGCTGCCCCACCGGCTGACGCGCGATCATCGCATAGAGAACCAGCACCACCGACGGCGGCACGAGAATGCCCAGCGATGACCCGGCCTGGATAACCCCGGTCACCATCTTCTTATCATAGCCGCGTTTGAGCAGCTCGGGCAGCGCAATCGTGGCCCCGATCGCCATACCTGCCACGCTCAGCCCGTTCATCGCCGAGATCAGCACCATCAACCCGATCGTGCCGATAGCCAGCCCGCCATTCAGCCCGCCCATCCAGACATGGAACATCTTGTACAGGTCGTCGGCGATTTTGGACTCGGCCAAAACGTAACCCATGAAGATGAACATCGGCAGTGTCAGCAGCGGGTACCATTTCATCAGCTTCATCGCGGCCGAAAACCCGATATCATAGCCGCCGCGGTCTCCCCACAGCAGCAGCGCAGCCACCACGGCCACAAAGCCGATGGCACCGAACACGCGCTGACCGGTCAGCAGCATCAGCATCATGGTCGAGAACATCAGAATGGCGATCAATTCATATGACATCAGATCACCTCGCGCGGGATGTCATCGCCCTTGAGGCGCAGAATATCTTTGAAAAGCTCGCAAATGGCCTGCAGCAGCATCAGGATCAGCCCCACAACCATGATCACCTTGATTGGCCACAAATAGGGGCGCCACGCGGTCGGGCTGCGCTCACCATACTGCAGGGAATAGCTGAGCGAGTCGAAGCCGCCATAGATCATTACACCCAGGTAGAAGATCAGGAACAGCACGGTGATGGCGTCGGTCCAGGCCCGGCGCCGGTGCGACCATTCGCTGTAGAGAAGGTCCATCCGCACGTTCGAGCCCATCTGGATCGAATACGGCCCGCCCAGGATGTAATAGGCCGCCATCGCGAACTGCGCGACTTCGAGCGTCCAGAGCGACGGAAGGAAAAAGGTCTTCGAGATCGACGACCACAACAGGATACCCATCATCACGAAGATGCCGTACATCACGACCCGCCCGATCCAGCGGTTCATGCGGTCGATGACCGCAACATATCCCCGCATGAAATTCATACCTGCTCCTCTGTTCCGGTTGGCGAAAATGCCGCGATGGTCCGGGTCAGAACCGGGGACAGAATGCCAGCCATACGGTTGACCCCGGCGGGCGTGTCGATCAGGTCGTTGCGGACCTCGATCATCACGTTCGGAAGGCCGCGGGCGACGCCGTGCTCGCTCAGGGTGTGGGTCACGCCATCGGCGGCCGAATAGGGTTCGTTCAAAGCGGTCCTCAGGCCGCAGCCTGCGACATGGTCCAGCATCACCCGAGCCGCGCGCTCGTCCTGATCGTGCAGGATGCCCAGTTCGACGTCGCGCCTTTGTCCTTTGTAGACCGGGGTGAAACTGTGGATCGTGATCAGAACCGGTGGTTCCGGGCGCGCGTCCAGCGTCTTGGACAACAGATCCCGGAACGGTTCGTAGATTTCACGCACCCGTTGGGCACGTTGGGCCGGGGTCAGGTTCCGGTTGCCCGGCACCTCGAACACTTCGCTGACCTCGGGCATGGAATCGGCGCGTTCGGGCGGGCGGTTGCAGTCATAGACCAGCCGGCTGACCCGGGCCTGCACCAGCGGCGCATCCAGGGCGCCCATCAACTCGACCGCAAGCTCCAACGCGCCGATATCCCAGGCAGCGTGAGAGCGGGCCGCATCCGCTTCGAGCCCCAGACCGTCCAGCGCCGCCGGAATGAACCGGCTGGCATGCTCGCACACCAGCACTGCCGGGGCGCAGCCAAGCGCGTTCAACACCCGTGCGGCGGGTGCTTCGATCGTTGACAGCAAAGGAGACTCGGGTGCAGCAATCATGAGTAGCATTTGTTACAGCGAAATTCAGCCTGTCAAGAAAATTTCTGTAGACAAAATTACATTCGATCATATTCTGTAACGAATTGAATAATACGAGGGCGCCGATGGCCTCTGTCGCCAAGACCGTCAAGCAACGCATCCAGGACGAGCTTGATGACCTGACCCGATCCGAACGTCAGCTGGGCTCGGTCCTGCTGCAGGATTATCCGATGGCCGGGTTGCAATCGATCACCAAGCTGGCCGCGGCGGCGCAGGTCTCGACCCCGACGGTGATCCGCATGGCGCGCAAACTGGGCTTTGACGGCTTTCCCGCCCTTCAGGACGCCCTGCGCGAGGAGGTCGCCGCGCAGATCAAGAAGCCGATCTCGAAACGCGACGCCTGGATCGTCGACGACGAGACCGAGCACCCGATCACCCGTTTCGCGCAGGCCGTCTGGACCAACATGCGGCACACGCTGGAGCGGCTGGACAAGTCCATGTTCGACGCCGTGGCCCAATTGTTGGCCGATACCGAGCGGCATCTCTATGTCGTGGGCGGCCGCATCACCCGCTCGAACGCCGACTATCTGTTCAACCACATGCAGATCATCCGGCCCAACGTGACGATGCTGGGCAACTCGGCCAACGTGTGGCCGCAATACCTGTTGGACATGGATGACAGCTCGGTCCTGGTGATCTTCGACATCCGCCGCTACGAAGCGCATCTGGAGAAGCTGGCGCAGGTGGCGTCGGATCGGGGTGTGACGGTCGTTCTGTTCACCGACCAGTGGGGCTCACCCATTGGGCGGACGGCGGATTACACGTTCCACGCGCTGGTCGAAGCACCGTCGAGCTGGGATTCCACCATCGCATTGCAGTTGATCTCCGAGACCCTGATCGCCGAGGTGCAGGAAGCCCGCTGGGAAGAAAGCAAGGAACGGATCGAAGAACTGGAGCGGTATTTCTCGACCACGCGGATTTTCCGTAGCCTCGACAACTGACCGTTCACGAGCCTTGGCAACCGGTGGACAAAACTGTTGTTCCACCGATGTCACCCATATATCGTAGCTGCGACGAGGCTCGCTGCAACATCGGGTAGCCGCACCCCCAGAGTGCCTGAGTGAGGCGGAATCCGGCCGGTCAATCTGGCAAGAAACCGCCGCACATTGCACTCCGGCGCCCCTTGCGACTTCAGAAGGCCGGGCGAGGCTGGTAAATCCCGGGTTTGGCTGCGGCCCAAGCTTGTCACAGCCCCGGATCCGCGCATGAATGACAAAGGTTGACCGATCGTGAGCCCGAAGCACCCTGAAAATCTCCGCCCGGACCCCGAGCTTCAATCCGCACGCAGGCAGGGATCGACCTTCCTGTTGCTGACCTTCCTGTTCAGCGTCTTCGTCAACATCCTGATGTTGACCGGGCCGCTGTTCATGCTTCAGGTCTATGACCGCGTCCTGTCCTCGCGCGCGGTCGAGACGCTGACGGCGCTGTTTCTGCTGGTCGCCCTGCTCTATGGCCTGATGGCAATGCTGGACTATGCCCGCGGGCGAATCATTGCCCGGTTCGGCGCCAGGTTTCAGTCCGACCTGGACGAACGTGTGTTCGACGCGACCCTGCGCCATGCTCTTTATCCTCAAGCCCGGGCCACACCCGCCCGGTCGCTGCGCGACCTCGAGACCATTCAGGCCCTGTGTGCCTCGCCCGTATTTCTGGCGATAATGGACCTGCCTTGGACGCCGGTGTTTCTGGCCGCCATCTTCATTTTCCACCCTCTTCTGGGCTGGCTCGCGGTGGGGGGCGGGATTCTTCTGATCGTCATTGCGGTCGTGAACCAGATCCTGACCCACCATAAGGTCGCCGAAGCCCAGGTCGCGTCGGCCAAGGCCAACGCCTTTTCCGAAAGTGCCCGTCAGGCGGTCGAGGTGGTGCGATCGCAGGGCATGCAGCGGGACGTTACCGACCGGTGGCTGCAACAGAGATCGCAGGCCTTGTCGCAGAGCATTTCGGCCAGCGACTGGACCGGCAGCTTCAGCGCGCTGACGAAATCCCTGCGGCTGTTTTTGCAGTCGGCCATGCTGGCACTGGGCGCCTGGCTGGTGCTGCAGAACGAGATGACGGCGGGCGCGATGATCGCGGGGTCAATTCTGCTGGGACGGGCGCTGGCACCTGTGGAACAGATCGTGGGCCAATGGGCGATGGTCGAACGGGCGCGCATGGCGTGGAAGGGCCTGAACCAGTTTTTGGCCCGAACACCCAGGGAGCCGTCGCGCACCAAGTTGCCGGTTCCCGCCGCGCGGCTGGTGGCCAAGAACCTGACGGTGATCCCTCCGGGCACCAAGACACCGACCCTGCGTGGGGCGTCTCTGGTGCTGGAGCCCGGCAAGGCGCTTGGCGTGATCGGCAAGAGCGGATCGGGCAAGACCACACTGGCCAAGGCGCTGCTGGGACTGTGGGCGCCGGCGGCGGGCGAGGTTCGCCTGGGCGGCGCAACCCTTAGCCAGTATGACCCGGACGATCTGGGCCGTCACATCGGCTATCTGCCGCAGCAGGTCACCCTGTTCAACGGAACCGTGGCCGAGAATATCGCTCGGATGTCCCTGTCGCCTGACGCCGAGGCCGTCGTGGCCGCCGCCAAGAAGGCCAATGCGCATGAACTGATCCTGAGCCTCGAGAAAGGGTATGACACGTTTCTGGAAGGCAATGACAGCCAACTGTCGGGCGGTCAGAAACAGCGGATCGCCCTGGCGCGCGCTCTGTATGGCGACCCGGTCGTGCTGATCCTGGACGAGCCCAATTCGGCGTTGGATGCCGACGGAACGGACGCGCTGAACGCGGCCATCCGAAATCTCAAAGCCGAAGGCAAGGCGGCCATCATCATGACGCACCGGCCCCAGGCCATTTCAGAGTGCGACGACCTGGCTGTGGTCGAACGAGGCCAGATCGTTAAATTCGGACCGCGCGACGATGTTCTGAGCGCAATGGTGCAGAACGCGGGCGTCATCAAGCGACAGCTCAAGAAGGTGGGTGAATAGACATGGCCAACCAAGTTTCGCGCCCGGCCTGGCGGATCACCGTTCCGGCCCTAGTGGGTTTTGCCGCACTGACGATCCTGATCGGCGGCGTCGGCGTTTGGAGCACGCGGACCAGACTGGCCGGGGCGATCGTCTCGCCCGGCGTCGTCGAAGTCCAGAGCAACCGGCAGGTGATCGAGCACCCTGACGGCGGGGTCGTGGGCGAATTGTACGCCCGCGATGGCGACCATGTCGCCCAGGGGGACCTTCTGTTGCAGTTGGACGGCACCTTCCTGACGTCCGAGAAGGCCATCATCGAATCTCAGTTGTTCGAGTTGCTGGCGCGGAAGGTGCGGCTGGAAGCGGAACGCGATGGCGCCAAGGTCGACGAACTGGACGCGCGCATGCGCGATCTTGCGCGGATGGAACCGATCGACCCGGATTTGATCACCGGACAAAGAAACCTGTTCCTGGCGCGGTCCGATACCTTGGCCCAGAAGATCGACCAGCTGGGCAAGCAACGGAATCAAATCGAAAGCGAAATCGCAGGAACCGACGCCCAATGGGTGTCGCTGACCAAACAGGTCGATCTGATCCGGCAAGAGCTGGAGGATCAGAACGACCTTCTGGCCAAGGGCCTGACCCAGGCCAGCCGGGTGCTGGCCCTGCAGCGCGAAGAGGCCAGCCTGACCGGTGAAATCGGGCGGCTGGAGGCAACGGTGGCCCGCCTGAAGGGACAGATCGCCGCGACCGAAATCCAGATCGTCGAGCTGGCGTCCGCACGGCGCGAGCAGGCGATCACAGAGTTGCGGGAAGTGCAGGCGCAGATCGTGGAGCTGTCGCAGCGTCGCCTGTCGCTGACCGAGCGCCTGTCGCGCCTGGACATTCGCGCCCCGGTCGCTGGTACGGTCTTCGGCAGCCAGGTCTTTGCAGCGCAATCCGTGGTTCAGCCCGGCGAACCCATGATGTACATCGTCCCCGACGATACGCCCTTGCTGGTGGCGGCGCGCGTGGACGCTATCCATGTCGACCAGCTGCACGTGGGACAACCCGTCACCCTGCGGTTTCCGGCCTTCAACCAGAGGGAAACCCCCCAGATCGACGGCCATGTAATCAACGTGTCGGCCGACGCGCTGACCAATGAAAAGACCGGGCAGGCCTATTATCGGACCGAGGTGGCCCTGGACGATGGCCAGACCGAACGGCTGAATGGCCAGACCCTGCTGCCCGGCATGCCGGTCGAAACTCTGATCAAGACCGACGAGCGCACGCCGCTGTCCTATCTGGTCAAGCCCATGACCGACTATTTCAACCGGGCCTTCCGCGAATAGCGCGTCACGGGCCTTCGAGGTTGCCCAGCAAGATGGATGTCATGTCAGTAGCGATCACGCCATCGACGGCCGCCACGGAAACTCCGGTGTCATACGAAACGTTGTGCCGCGTGATGCCGGACAGGTCGGCGTTCTGATCCAGAAAGACCCACTCGGGCTCGTGCAATGACGGCATGCCGACGGCCACTTGCAGGATCACCAGTGCATCCATAGCCGTCACCTTGCCATCACCCGTGATATCGGCGGCGATCAGATCTTCGGGGCTTGCTGGACCCCATGTCGGATCCATGCCGACCGAGATTCGCAGAACCTGCAGGGAATCCAGCGCGGTGATTTCGCGCGTGGCATTGGAGTAGGTTTTGATGATGTCCAGATGGCCGTTCAGGGTTCCGTCCGGAAGGCCCAGATCGAACTGCCCCTGCCCGTCCGCCTGCGCCGTGATCGTCGCGTTGCCGGAGGGCGTGAACCGGATTTCGGCATCGGTGAGGCCCGGATTCGCGGTTCGCGAGTCGATCGAAACGAGACCGACTACCCCACCCGAGGATTGCGGGCTGGCAAACACGCCGTAGTCGACCGGCATGTGATCGGGACCCTGAAACCCCGCACCGAACATAGCCGCACCGTCCAGCGGCGACCCGTCGGCCGAGACGACATGAATCGTCTCGTTGCGATAGTCAATCTGCGCACCCTGCGCGGTCGAGGTCACGGTCAACTGGCCGGGATTGCGCAGCAGCAGATAGTCGAACAGGTCCAGGCGGTCGGTGCCAGCCTGAAAATCTGTGATCGTGGTTGGCCCGCTGCCGGACCGCATGACGAAGATGTCGGCACCCGATCCGCCGGTCAGGGTTGTCGCGCCACGCCCGGCAATCAGGATGTCGTCTCCGGCCCCGCCCTGCACGACAGTATCCAGAACGCCACCGCTCAGCATGTCGTCCTGCGCGGTGCCGGTCACGGTGCCATAGCCTTCGGCAACCACGCCCAAATCCTGCAGAGACACACTCAGTTGGGTCAAGCCCGGCTCCTGCTGCGAGCCGGCAAAGATCTGCAACTCGTTCCCGACATGGGCAACTTCGATCACCTCGACATTCTGAAGGCCGCTGGCCAGCGTATCGGCAAAGCTGTCCAGATAGACCAGCTTGCCATCCGGCGTCATCGTCAGCAGCGTGACCCCGTCGTCGCCGCCACCGGCCACCACGAAAACATGGCCGCCCGCTTCGACGACCTTCATGTCCTGAACCGATCCGAACCGGGTGCCAAGCGTGTCGAGGGCATGGTCGGTTGGAACCAGGCTGCCATCCGCGCCCAACCGCATGACGCTGATCGAGTTGCTGCCCGACCCCGCAACCAGAACCCAGGTCTGGCCATGGGCCTGCACGATCTCGAGCGCCGTGGGGGTATGGAAGCCCAACGTTGCGAGCGATGCGCCCGTATCGGTCAGGCTCAGACTGCCCGTCATCAGGTCGACTCCGAAGACCTGAACCGTGCTGTCGGCTGCATTGGCCGCAACCACGAATGAACTCGGGCCAACCTGTGCAGCCTGCATCGAATCAGCCTGACCGGCGAGGGACCCAACCTCGAAAAGCGTTCCGTTCGTTTCAATCCGGTATGTCGTGACCTGCGCAGTATCTTGATGGGAAACCGTCACGAATTCGCTTGCCCCGGCGGAGTACTGAACCAGGCTCGTCACGTCCCCACCTCCCGAAACCGCGGCGGCTTCGCCCAAGGCCCCGATCGTGCCGTTCCCGTTCAGCTGATAGCCGACAAGCCCCGTCGCGGTGTCGATATCCAGCACGATCCAGTCTTGGGCGCCAAAGGTTACGGGCTGCCCGAACCGCCCGGCCTGAAGGGCAATCGTACTGCCGAAATACTGATCATCATGGAACACGGGCGCGCCGCCCGCTGTCAGTTCCCAAACCGAAATCCCGCCTGTCGCGCCAGTCACGCCGTACAGGTACGTGACACCGTTAAACGTTTTTAAAGCCGTATCGCCGATACCGGAATCGAGCGCCGGGCTTCCCGTTGCCACCACTCTTTCGAACTGAAGATTCACTTTCGATTTCCCCCACGCCACTTGCGGCACACGTCAAGGGTCATCCGAAAGAGAAGCAGGGATCAGAACGAAAATGTGGTGAAAACGAGGATTTCGGTTCCAGTTTTAAACAACTTTTTGGGTTCGACCGCATGAGAAAACAGGCGACAGGAACGAAGATCGAAACACGCTGCGTCTCTGCCTGCCGACCTGCTGTTTGTGGCCACCGATGGTGAGGGCATCATGACGATGAAACAAGGTTCGCAAAAGGCCTCTTTGGCTGACAAGGCACCGGAAACGGGCAAAGATATCACAGCCCGCCACCTGATTGAAAAACAGCTGCGCAAATGGGCCGGTCGCGGCTTTGCGGGCGGTCTCGTTTCGACCTTGCTGACCCTCCCTGCATTGGCCCAGGCCAGCCGAGAAGACCTGGACTCGTTTCAGTTCGCCGAAGTGTTGCCCGGCGTCCGGTCGGTAAAACTGCTTGAGAATGGCGACGTCCAACTCAAGATGCTTGACGGCCGAACTGTTGTCGTGGCAGCCGAAGACGTGCGCGTACTGGACGGCGGCGCGATCATGATCGCCGAGGGCGTCGCCGTCGAGATTGCCCAGTTCGCCGCCGCAGCCGAAGCCGCGGCCGCTGGGGCCGCAGCCGGAGGCGGAGTCGGCGCAGCCGGCGCGGTGTTAGGCGGCATAGGCCTTGCCGGCGCGGCTGCCGCCGGCGGGGGTGGCGGCGGGGATGAATCGCCCGAGCCAAGCCCGATGCCGCCCCCCGAACCGGCACCCGTCACACCCTCTGTCCCTGCGCCCCCCAGCCTGAACCTTGCCGAACTTCAAGGCACGTCGCTCAACAGTGTCAGCACAGGGGCAGAGGCAGCGGCGGGGGCTGCCGCCGTGGAGGTAACAATCGGCTCGGTCACCACAATCGCCGCGCCCGCGCCCGATGGCACATGGAGCGTATCGCTGACGCAGGCCGAGGCCGCGGGGCTGCCACAGGGGGTGACGACCGTTACGGTCCGAAGCTTGGACAGTGACGGAAACGAAATATCGGTCGCCACGGCGGATTTCTCGGTCGACACGATTGCACCGACGATCTCGATCACCGGGTTTTCAGACGGTGCGGTCATGAACACCGCCGAAAGCGGTACGGATCTGACTGTCACCGGAGTCACAGACGCCGAAAACGGGCAGACCGTCACCGTGAACATCAATAGCCAGACCTATTCCGGAACGGTGTCAGGCGGCACCTGGAGCGTCACCATCCCGGCCGCGGATCTCACGTCCTTGCCCGACGGAGCGATCATTTCCGTAACTGCAGATGTCGAAGATCGCGCCGGGAACCCAGCTCTTCAGGCGACTGGCAATTTCAACACCGACTTCACCGATCCCACCGTGACCCTCGACCCCGTGGCCGGCGGGCAGATCGATCTTGCCGATGTCAGCGCGGATTTGACCCTGACCGGCACGTCTACAGCGGAAGACGGACAGGCCGTCACTGTCACCTTCGCCGGAAACAAGTATTCCGGCACCGTCTCTGGCGGTGCGTGGTCAGTTACCGTCCCCGTCGCGGATCTGGCGACCTTGTCCACCGGAGTTCCGGTAGACGTCAGCGTCACCGTCGACGACGCCGCCGGCAATCCGGCGTCGCCAGTTTCGGCCTCGGTTCCAGTCGATTTAACCGGTCCGTCCATATCCATCGCTCCTCTGTCGGTCGGGTCAGTTATGAATTCCACGGAAACCGGCTCGGATCTTGTGATCTCGGGAACCACGGGCAACGTGACCGACGGCCAAACCGTAACGGTGACCCTGGACGGACAACCCTATGTCGGTACGGTCGCGTCCGGAAGTTGGAGCGTCACCGTCCCAAGCACTGATCTGATGGCGCTGGCGGATGGTGGCAGTTTCACCATCACCGCCGACGTGATTGATGCGGACGGCCTGTCTGCGCCTCAGGCCAGCATCGGATTGTCCAAGGACGCCACCGCGCCCGTGGTCACCATCGACGCGCTTTCCGACGGCGCCGTCATGAATGCAGCCGAGCAGGCCACGGACCTTACCGTCTCCGGATCGACGACCGCCGAGGATGGGCAGGCCGTGACCGTCAACCTGAACGGACAGAGTTATTCCGCGTACGCAACCGTTGGAAGCTGGGCAGTGACCGTTCCGACGGCTGACCTGGCCGCGCTCGCCGACGGGTCCACGATCTCTGTCACGGCGGATGTCTCGGATGCTGCCGGCAACCCTGCTACTCAGGCATCTACCAGTTTCGACACGGATTTCACGGCCCCGACGCTGGCGATTTCGGGCATTTCGACCGGAGCGGTGATGAATGCAACCGAACGGGCTGGCGGTCTTTCGGTCAACGGAACGACGGATGCGCCGGACGGATCGATCGTATCCATCAGCATCGCCCGGGCCGATGGCACGGTCGACGCGACCGGCTCCGCAACCGTCAGCGGCGGCGCCTGGAGCTTCGTGGCGACCAGTATGGACATCTCCTCGTTGCAGGACGCCGAAGCGTACAACGTTACCGCGACAGTAACCGATCCAGCCGGAAACACCCAAAGCGCGACCACCGGCTTCGCAACCGACTATTCGGCGCCGACGATCACGTTGGACCCGCTACTTGTGGGCGCGACACTTGATGTCGTCGAGAGAGGTTCAGACCTGCCGGTTTCGGGTTCGACCACAGCCGAAGACGGGCAGACGGTCACTGTATCGTTGAACGGTCAGACCTACACGGCCACCGCCAATGGTGGAAGCTGGACAGCGACGATTCCTGCGTCGGACCTTTCAGGTCTGTCGGATGGCGGAAACTACACGATCACGGCCACGGTCGCAGACGCTGCAGGGAACCCGGCCTCGGCCACGCCCGCGAATTTCGCGACCGATTTCCGTCCGATCCTTTTGCTGGACCCGGTGGGTACAAACGACAGCATCGCTCTGGCCGACGCGCAAGCGAACGGCACTGTGATCAGCGGAACGTCGTACGGCCTCGCCCCCGGCCAGTCGGTGGATGTAACCGTCAACTCCAACGTAGTGGGCGCCGCTACCATCGCAGCAGACGGGTCATGGAGCATCTCGGTCCCGGCCGCGACTTTCGCAGGGCTCGACGGCGGCGACGCCATCGACGTTCAGGCTACGGCAAGCGTCGCAACAGGGCCTGACCCCGTGCCCGTCAGTGACCAGGTTTTTGCGCATGTGCCCTCGGCTTACACGATCGCCGAATTCGGCCGAACCGGGTCCGAAGTCACACTGGCCGTCTACGCCGACGCAGACCGCGATATCTCCAGCGGCATCGATTACAATGTCGACGCGACCTTCGACCCGACGGTCGTCACCTTCAACGCCGGATCGACGGTTCCAAACCCCGAACTCTTTTCGGAGCTCACTTATTCACCCGGTCCGGGCGCCGTCAACTTTGCCGGTACGGCCCTGACCTTCACCGACCTGTCGCAACCGCTGTTCACCTTCACGATCACGGTGCAAGATCCTTCTCAGCCCATCGCTCTGGCAATAACGACACCGAATGGCGGACCAGCCAAATGGCAAATGGGAACCGATGGCGCCGATATCCTGTCGACCTCAAATGTGGACGACGTCGTTCGAGGCGGCGGCGGCGACGACGCAATTAACCTGACGGGCGCCGGGCGCGATCTGGTCGTGTTTGAAGCGGACCCCGCGATCAACGGCACGGATACAATCACCGGCTTCAATCTTGGTCCGGCGACGGATGTGACCGATGCATTGCTCTTCAGCGGGCTTGATGCTTCGACCTTGCGCGGAAGCGGGACAGATATCGAGATTTTGGGGCTGGGAGGTTCTCTTGGCGCGAACACCGGCTTTGTCGGACTGAACACCCAACTGGCCGATCTCGATGTGGGAACCTTGACGACCGCAGCCGAAGGCTTGGGTGGCGCTCAGTCTGGCGATGAGATCTATCTGATGGCCACCGACGGAACCGACAGCGTACTGGCCAAGGTGGACTATACAGCCCCGGGAACGGCCTCTGTCGACATGATCGCGCACTTCCAGGGGGTTGGCGATCTCGGAAGCCTCAGCAGCGACAACATCCTGCACACGGATCCCACCGGCGCGACCGCCTGATCCAGCGAAGGAACATGCAACATTCCCAAGGGGGTGTTGCCCATAGCGAGCATCGAGAGGGAAAATGGTTCAGAACGACCGGGTCGCAGTGACCACACAGAGACATTCCAAATGCTCTTGGCATCGGTTCACATCCTATGATTTCGCCCGAACCATGGCAGTTTGCGAGGTCGTTGCCTCAGAAATCCCGATCGTCGCAGCTTCGTTCCCGATCGGGTTTCTCTCCAACGGCGAATCGCTGCGACCGGTCAGCATCATGTCTGTCTTGGAAGGGGAACCAAACCCCTTCGTCGCAAACGACGGCCGATGGTTGGCACCCTATGTGCCGTCTGTCCTGCGGTGTCACCCCTTTTTCGCGGCGCCGGCCGACCGTCGGAAAGCCGGGCACGAGAGCACCTTTACCTTGCTTGTGGACGAAACGACGGGCCTTGTCACACCAGATTCGACAGGACTGCCGTTTTTCACGTCCGACATGGCGCCCTCGCAAGAGCTTGGGACAGTCGTCGACTTCATGCGACACTATTTGGCGGAGCAGAGAGCGGCTGAGTCCGCCTGCGCCGTCCTTGCCGAGCTCAAGCTGTTTGCACCCTTGCAATCAGGTGTGCCGCTGAGCCTGGATTTGCCTCTTTGCGGCATCGATTTCACGCGTTTGGCCGAGTTGTCACCGCCCGAAACCTCGCTGATGATGACGAGTGGCGCAATGCAGATCGCATACAGCCATCGGGTTTCGCTCGCTCATTGTGAATGGTTGGGCAAGTTGCAGATGGCCGCCGGCCGAACTCAATCCGCTTGCGCAACCTCCCAGCCGTCGGAACTGGACGGGTTCCTCACTGCGCTCGCTACGGCACAATCCAAGGCCGAAAACGAGGCTTCCCATGCATTTTTTTGAACGGTCTGCGCAGAAAGTACTTGGCTGCATTCTTTTGGCTCTTGTCTCCGCGTGCGAACCCGTGCCGGATCTGGCGCCAGTCGAAATGGCCTTCTCGGCCGGCACGGCCGGAGCGGGCGCTACCGCACCGTCTGAGCGACTGACCAGCAGCGAGTTCGGCCGCCGCATCCGCCAGGCGGTGGAATCCAGTCCGACGCTTGCGAAGTCAAATACGGAAATCGACCTGGCACGCGCGAACCGGGACGTCGCCGAAGGTGCATTTCTGCCGCAGCTGTCCTTGGGATTGAATGCGCGTTCCGAGCGCGTGGATTCGGATGTTTCTGACGTATCGCCCTATCTACGCGTCTCTCAATTAGTCTATGACGGCGGCGCGGCCTCTGGCAATCTGGCCGCTGCCCGGGCCAGGATTTTGGAAAGCCGCGGCAACCAATTGCAGACGGCTTCCGCGACCGCCTTGGCCGCAATCGAGGCTTATGTTTCGGTTCTGAACCGGCGCGAGCTTGTTGACATTGCTCGGCAGAATGTAGCGGCGCACGAACAGATCGAACGACAGATTTCCGAGAGGACCGACATCGGAGCCGGATCGACTGCTGATCTTCTGACCGCCCGGTCCAGGATCGCGGATGCCCGCACGAAACTGGCCGACGCGCAGGCGCAGGCTGATCGGTCCATCGCCCGTTTCCGGGAGATATTCGGCTATGACCCCGGTGCTCTACCCGCTCCGCTTCCCGCGCCCGTTTTAAACAGAAGCGACAGCCAGATCGTGCTGAACAGCCCACAGGTTCGACGCGCGGATGCGGCGCTTCTTGCCGCTAGGGCCGAGCAGTCGGCGGCCTTGGCCAGGCGCCAACCGGATATTCGCGTATCCGCCTTCGCCAACCAGGACGACAACCATGACGCGAATTTCGGAGTGGACCTGTCCGTCAATTACGAGATTGACAGCACCGGCAAACGGCGAGCCCAAATCGCCGCTGCCTCGGCGCGCATCAAGCAGGCGGAATTCGAGCGGGAAACGCTGATCCGCGAAATCGGCCGCGAACTTGGCTTCATTCGGTCAGACCAGAAAGCCGGCGCCGAACGACTGAAAGAGGCGCGCCGCGCCGTTCAGGCAAACATCCAGAATGTTTCGGCGATGCAAGAGCAGTTCAAGATCGGCCGCAGCAGCCTGATCGAAATTCTGGATGCACAACGCGATCTGGTCGCCGCGCAGGAGCGGATGATCCTCGCCGAGCAGAACTTTTTCCTGACCAATTACGCCGCCATCAGCCTGACCGGCGACATCCTCGACCTGTTTGATATCCAACTGGAAAACTGGAACGGCATGCCATGACCTCGGAGCGCCCGGAACCCACAAAGCCGAACTTCAAAGCACTGGAGCGTTGCCTTCTGCACGTCGCAGCCGAATTGGGGCGGCCACTGACGCCATCGCGGGTCATTGCGGCCCAGCACAACCCGGAAAAGGGGTTGAACGTCAAAGAGACATTGGCTCTCGCTCAGGATGCCGGCCTGCAGGCCGGTTTTGGTGCACGTCGACTGGAAGACTTCGACGATGTGCTGGCACCTGCTGTTCTTTTGATGCAGGGCGACAAGGCGGTCGTCTATCATGGACGGGGTCACGGCGGAGACCTGTTGATCTTTGACCCTGAACTGGACAATGGCGTTGTGGAAATGCCCCAAGAGACGGTTGCCTCGCTTTATTCCGGTTATGCCATCTTGTTCCGTAAGGCCCACAGGGACGGTCCGAAGCCGGACACCAGGGACGACGGTCACTGGTTCTGGTCGGCCCTGATGGCGAACCGCTGGTCCTATGCGCAAGTCGCTCTGGCTGCCGCCATGACCAACTTTCTGGGTCTGGCCACATCGGTCTTCATCATGGTCGTCTACGACCGGGTACTTCCCAACGAGGCGACGGAATCCCTTGTCGCGCTGACGGTCGGCGTCGGTCTTGCGTTGCTGTTTGATTTCATCCTCAAGATCTTGCGGGCCGAGTTCATCGACAGGGCCGGCCAGAGGGCCGACATGCTGATGGGGCGACGGATCTTCAACCAGATTCTGAACATCCGGATGCAATCGCGCCCCGGGTCGATTGGTGCCATGGCGAGCACCGTCCGCGAATTCGAAACCCTGCGCGAGTTCTTTACGTCAGCCACGCTGGTTGCCGTCGTCGACCTGCCCTTCATCGCGTTGTTCATTTTCGCGATCTACATGGTGGGCGGTCAATTGGCGGCCATTCCGGCGCTGGCGGTGCCTGCGGTCCTGCTGGCGGGCTTGGTGGTGCAACCCTTTCTTTCCCGGCTCGCGGCACGGAATTTTGACGAAGGGCAGTCCAAGCAATCAGTATTGGTGGAAACTCTGGCCGGTCTAGAGACGATCAAGACCACGACGGCCTCGAACCGGATGCGCAAGCGCTGGGAAGAGGCGGTCGAGCGGCATTCGCAAAACGGGATCAAGAGCCGGGCGATCACCCAGTTCGCGCTTAGCCTGACCGGATTCGTGCAACAGGCCGCGCAGGTTCTCATCGTCTTCTACGGGGTATTCCTGATTGCCGACGGTCACGCCAGCATGGGTGCCCTCGTTGCATCGGTCATGTTGACCGGTCGGGCCCTGGCCCCGCTGGGGCAGGTTGCGCAAACACTGACGCGGGTCAATCAGGCGCGCAGCGCCTATCGCAACCTGCAATCTCTGATGTCGGCAGACTGCGAACAGCCAGCAGGACGAACCTGGATCAGCCGGCCCGGCTTTGCAGGCCGCGTTTCCTTCAATAACGTCTGCTTCGCCTATCCCGGTCAGGAAGAAGATACGCTGCGAAACGTGACCTTCACCATCGAACCCGGGGAAAAGGTCGCAATTCTTGGGCAGATCGGCTCGGGCAAGAGCACAATTGCCCGGTTGCTTCTGGGACTGTACCAGCCGCGATCGGGGTCGGTTCTTCTGGACAATATCGACATCCGGCAGATTGACCCGGGCGACCTGCGGAGAAGCATTGGATCGGTTCTGCAGGACATATGGCTGTTTTCAGGATCCGTGCGTGACAACATAGTCAGCGGCGCCTATCGGCCCAGCGAGGAAGACCTGATCCGCGCCGGCCACATCGCCGGAGTCGAAGATTTCGTGAACCGACACCCCAGCGGCTACGACCTGCAACTGGCAGAGCGCGGCGAAGGTCTGTCAGGGGGTCAGAGACAGGCCATCGCCCTGGCACGGGCCTTGATCGGGCGACCACCGGTCCTGATCCTGGATGAACCGACAAGCGCAATGGACGTAAAGTCAGAAGCCGAGATTATCCAGCGCCTCAAGACGGCCACAAAAGGAACCACGACCATCGTCGTCACCCACAGAACCAGCCTTCTAGAGATGGTGGAGCGGGTGATCGTCATCGAGAACGGCAGGATCGCCGCCGACGGCCCCAAGTCGATACTGACCCATCGCGCCCGCAGTACACGGAGGCATCTGAATGTCGCGGCATCCTGATTTTGCTTCCCTTGAGCGGGAACTGCGCGGCCGCCCGGGCGCGCGAGGTTCGGTTCTGCTGCTGGTGACCTTGAGCTGCATCCTGGTTGCGGGTGTCTGGGCGTATACCACCGAACTGGATGACGTCGTACGCGCCGATGGGCGCATTGTACCGTCGGCCGATGTTCAAGTCATCGAGGCCACCGAACCCGGCGTTCTGTTGGCCCTGCATGTTCGCGAGGGTCAGGTCGTCGACAAGAATGAGCTGTTGATGGAATTCGACGCCACGCAACTTGACAGCGACCTGGACCGCGAACGGCAAAAGGCCTTTGGGTTGATGGCAAAGGCACAAAGGCTACAGGCCGAGATCGATGGAACCGATCTGAGGTTTGAGGACGATCTGGTCCGGCAGGCGCCCGAAGTCGTCCAGTCCGAGACGGCCTTGTATCTGGGGCGGCAGGCGGAATTGGCCGATGAGATCGCGATTCTGGAGCGACAACGCGAACAACGCCAGCGCGAGTATGAAGAAGGTCTGGTCGACAAGGTCACGGCGGAGGAAACGCTCAAGGTCCTGGCGGAGGAACGTGCCCTGATCGAACCCCTGGTTAAACGCCAGATGGAGCCGGCGACGACCTTGATGGCCCTGCGCCGCAGCGAAGCCGAATGGAAAGGGCGCAAGGTCAGAGCCGAGGCGGCCACATTGCGGCTGAACACCGGGTTGAGCGAAATCGATGATCGGATCAAGGCCGCCCGCAGCCGGTTTCGTACGTCGGCCTTGACCGACCTTGCCTTGGTCACGGCCGAATTGGCCGCACTGGAGCCGACGCTGCCCGCGCTGGAAAACAGAGCTTCGCGGGCGCAGGTCCGGGCACCGGTCAAAGGAATCGTCAACCGATTGCACCGCAGCACACTAGGCGGCTTGGCCCGCAGCGGAGAGGAGCTGGTCGAGATCGTCCCCTTGGATGACAGCCTGCTGGTCGAAGCCTATGTCCGGCCCGAGGACATTGCGTTTCTGCGTGCAGGCCAGAAGGTCAGGGTCAAGATAACGGCCTATGATTTCGCGCGCTATGGCGCACTTGACGGTGAAATCATCCGCATCGGTGCCGACACGATCACCCGATCCGAGCGCAACGACGAAGAGGTTTTCGTGGTCGAGGTGCGGACCGAAGACAAGCTGCTGGACGCGGCCGGGAACCCTGTCGAGATCATTCCGGGCATGATCGCCGAGGTCGATATTCTGTCCGGGCGGAAAACCGTCCTGGAGTATCTGTTGCAGCCGGTTCTGAAGATCAAGAACCGCGCGTTCAGGGACTAGGGCACGCCACCTGCGTCAATTGGAGGACGTCTTGAACTGTTGGTCGAACAAACCCCGGAATCTGCCTTTCATTTCCAGCAATTCATCCAGATTGCCTTGTTCGACCACCTGCCCGTCTTGCACCACCATGATTTTGTCCGCGCCCAGCACCGTCGACAGCCGGTGCGCGATGACGATCGTGGTGACGTTTTCGGTCAATCTGTCCAAGGCGTCCTTGACGAGGGATTCGGAATCCGCATCCAAAGCACTGGTGGCCTCGTCCAGCAACAGAATCTCGGCCTTGCGCAGAATGGCCCGGGCGATGGCCAGGCGCTGTTTTTGCCCACCCGACAGGAAGGCTCCGTTTTCGCCAACCTGCGTATCATAACCTTTGGGCAGCGCCATGATGAAGTCGTGCGCATGCGCAGCACGCGCCGCCTCAATGACCTCTTCGTCGGTGGCATCCGGTCGGGCAAAGCGCAAATTCTCCATCACGGATGTCGAAAACAGGAACGTGTCCTGGCCCACAAACGAGATTTTGCGCCGCAACGAGGCAAAGCTGACATCCTGCAAGTTCTGCCCGTCGATTTCGACGGTACCACTTTTGGGATCGTAGAACCGCATGATCAGGCCGAAGATGGTCGATTTTCCGCCGCCGGATTGCCCCACCAGCGCGGTCGTCTTGCCAGCCTCGAAAGTCGCGCTCAGATTTCGGATGACCGGGTGCGAACCGCGATACCCGAACGTGACGTCCTTCAGGCGAATTTCACCGGGCCCCGGAGCAAGGTCGATTGCCCCCGGCTTTTCGCGCATCGGGTCTTCCTGATCCAGCAACTGAAACATCATACCGATCGGCACCAATGTGGTTTCGATCGCCACACGCATGCGCGACAGCCGTTTGGCCGGCTCGTAGGCCATCAGAAGAGCCGTGATGAACGACATCAACTGACCCGCCGATGGCGGCTCGCTGCCGGCGAGTCCCATCGTCGAAACCACGAGAACGCCCGCCACCGCCAATCCAGCCAAAAGCTCCATCAAGGGGCTTGCGATCGCCTGCAGCTTGGCGATCGAGTTGGCGCGGCGTTCGACCGAGCGAATGGCGCCGTGCATCCGGTCGACCATCATGTCCTCGAGCGCAAAAACCTTGATCACCTTGATGCCGGCCGAAGTTTCCTGAAGCACCTTGATGATCTCTGCCAGCGATTTCAGCTCGGATTCCATGATGACGCGCACGCTTTTCAAAAGCGCCCTCACGCCCCACAGGGCCAATGGCCCCACCACAAAGAACATAACCGACAGAACCGGTTGCTGGTAGACCATCACAAAGACCAGGCCGACCAGCGTCAGGGCGTCTCGAACGAAACTGGTGACGATGACATCCACAAGACGCCGCGCAGCCTGGGCCCCATTGGTCACGCGCATCAAAAGACTAGACGACTCGGTCTTGGCAAAAAACCCGACCCCGCGGGTGATAAGCTTGTCGTACAGCTTTTCCTGCTGCTCGGCGATGATGCGGTTACCGGCGCGTGCCAGAAACACGGCCTGAGCATAGGAGGCCACCGCCTTGGTGAAAAACAGCGCAACGACCCCAAGCGCAATCCAGTAAACCTGCGATTGCATTTCGGGGGTGGTCATCGCGTCGACGATGCTTTCCATCATCCACGCGGTTCCGGCTGTCGTCGCGGCCACGATCGCCATGGCGACCATTGCGATGGCATAAAGCCGCCACTGCGCCCGCAGACTATCGCCCACCAGCCGGCCGATATGGCCGGAGCGCCACTTGGCCCAGGTCTTTCCGATCATCAGGGTCTCCAAACGTTCTGACGCCTTGTTGCGTGTCAGAACCGGATTTGCAAGTTGTCAAAGCGCCGACCGGCAAAGCCGTGCCACGACGCGCAGAAGCCTTCAGTTAGGGGCTGAGCTCGAAAATACCAGTGACAATGCGGGTTTTCGTCAAAGCATCGGGTGACCAAGACCTGTCGGGCCGTTCGCTCGAAACCCTATCACCGCCACTCGACGTCGCCCAAAAAGATGTAACCGGCGCCGTAGATGGTCTTGATCAGGCGGGGGTTCTTGGGGTCTTCTCCCAGTTTGGTCCGCAGCCGCGATATGCGCACGTCCATGGCCCGGTCAAAGCTTTCGCCCGCAGCCCCGCCCAAAGCCTCCTGCATCTGCGCTCGACTGATCAGGCGTTTGGGGCTTTCCAGGAACAGCCGCAGAACTTCGCCCTCGGCATGGCTGAATGCGGCTTCCTCACCGGTATCAGACAGCAGAACATAGCGGTCGAAACACGCCGTCCAGCCATGGAACCTGGCCACCTGCGATTGCTGCACCTGGGATCTGGGCGCACGCAGACGGGCGCGGATGCGGGCCACCACCTCAGCTGGGTCAAACGGTTTGGTGATGTAGTCGTCGGCCCCCAACTCCAGCCCCGTCACCCGGTCCTGCACCTGTGCCCGACCCGAAATGATGATGACCGCCGCCCCCTGTTCAAGCGCCAGCCGGTGCACCAGCGCCAATCCGTCGGTGTCGGGCAGCGACAGGTCCACGAGGCACACATCCGGCGTGACCCGTTTCAGAGACGCTTCGAATTCGCGGGCGCGGGCAAAGCTCTGGGTTCGAAATCCAGCGTCTTCAAGCGCTTCGGTCAGAATCCGGCGGATTTCCGGCTCGTCGTCCAGAATGGTCACCAGGGGTTGCGTCATGAGGCGGCCTCGGTTCGGATCAGCGCGGACAATTGCGCGCGGGTGAAGGGTTTGCGCAGGACCGGCGCCTTGGCAAGAGCTTGACGGTGCAGCGGGTCATCATAGGGCAACGAGGTCATCAGGATCACCGGAATTGGTAGAGCAAGTCGTTCGATCAGATCAATGCCGGTGGCAGTGCCCTCCAGCCGAATATCGGACAAGATCAGCGAGATGTCATTCAAACTGGCGGTCAGTGCCAGCGCCTCATCCGCCGAGGTCGCCTCGATCACCGAAAGACCCAGATCAACCAGCATGTCGCGGAACTGGTGGCGCAGATCGTCGCTGTCTTCGACCAGCAACGCCAGGCCCGACTGGACAGGCGGCGCGGGCCGATAGGGCAGCCGCAGCATTACGGATGCGCCAGATGGCGTATTGCGCAGTTGCAGGTCTCCGCCTGCCAGCTTCACCGTGTCATAGACCATCGGCAGGCCCAGCCCCGACCCCTTGCTGCCCTTGGTGGTGAAAAACGGGTTTAACGCCTTGTCCAGCGCATCGGGTGAAAACCCCGGGCCTGTATCGGACACGGTAATTTCCACCCAGATCCGACCGATCGCATGGGCGCTGATGGTGATCTGCCCGCTACTGCCGCAGGCGTCGCGGGCATTCAGCACAAGATTCAACAACGCGTCCTGAACCATGCCCGGGTCCAACATCAGCGCTTCATCCGGCAGAGTATTGACCACCGATAGCCCCACGCCACGCGGCAAGGAAGGCGAGGCCAACACCCGCAGATCCTCGAGCAGGCCGCGCATGTCGGTGGCCTGCGGCTGCGGGGTGCGGTTGCCGGTCATGTCGGCGATGCGGTTCAGCAGCTGCCCGCCGCGCCGCGCGGTCTGCTGGGTTGCGACCACAAGCTCGGCGGCGTCTTCGGGCAGGTCCATCTTTTCCAGCTTGGCCTGCATCCCCAGGATGATGGTCAGCAGGTTCGAGAAATCATGCGCCAGCCCGCTGGTCATCTGCGCGGCCATAGCCCGGCGTCGGGTCTGCTGCAGGGCCACGCGGGCCTGCGTTTCCTCGGTGATGTCCACCGACATGATATAGACGCCGCCCGCGCCGTCGGGCGTGAACGAGACACGGATACGGCGTGAATCCTGATCCTCGGTGAATTCGAACACCGAGGCCTGCCCGTCATAGGCCTGTTTCAGATGCGGCCGGACCCGCTCGTAAGCGTGCGCGCCGAGGGCCTGCGAGATGTGCAGACCCAGGATGTCCGACGGCCGCCCCGGCAGGACCGAACTGAGCCGCCGGTTAGAATAATCATACCGCCCCTCGGCATCCAGATGGGCGATATGGGCGGGCATCATCTCGGTGGTCATGCGGGTGCGCGCTTCGATCTCGGTCAGCTGGCGCTTGGCCTCTTCCAGCGCGCTGATCGTGGCGGCCAGTTGCCGGTTGGTGGCCGAAAGCTCTTCGGCATGGCTCAGCAACTGGTCCGACAGTTCTTCGGACCGGCTGCGCAGAAGCTCTTCGACCCGTTTGGTGCTGGTTATGTCTGTATAGACGGCAACCCAGCCACCGGTGGGCAGGGGTGCGCCCTCGATCGCGATCACCTGCCCGTTGGGGCGCACGCGTTCCATGTAGTGCGGCTCGAACGCCAAGGCCTGTTCGACCCGGACGCTGACCAGATCCTCGACCGATTGGTCGTGACCATATTCCCCGCGGCTGGCCAGAAAATGGATCGTGTCGCTGAACAGCGCGCCCGGCTGCACCAGGCGTTCGGGCAGGTCGAACATTTCCTGAAAACGCTTGTTGCTGACCACAAGGCGCAACTGGTCGTCATAGATCGACAACGCCTGACCAATCAGGTTCAGCCCTGCGGTTGTCATCTCTTTGATGCGCTGTTCAGATATGTCCACGCCGATCCTCCCCTGGGCACAGGCCTATCACCAGTTTTCGGGCAGGTGTAGAGGGGCCGGATGCGACCGGTTGGCCCCTAGCCGGGTTTGCGGGCGATGATCCAGACGGGGTGATAAGTCAGGCGCACGCCTTCGGGGCCGGAAAACGCGGCGCGATAGCGCGTGCTGAAATCGGTCAGGTCGGAGCGGGTCCAGACCTGCGCCGCGCGGCCGTTCACCCCGGTCTCACGCAGGTGGCGCAGCACGTCCAACGGCGTGTCGAACCACAGCGGTTGCCGATCCTGCCACAGGTCGAGGATTTCAGCATCGGGGCCGATCCCCGCGGCCAGATCCTCGGGGCCGCACAAACCGGGCGCGCGGGCGGCCGACCCCAGCGCGGAAAGTTCGGCGTACTGGTCGGGGCCAAATCCCGAAATGGCAACCCACCCGCCGGGTGCGACCTGATGCATCGCGCGGCGGACCACGGCCGTCGGATCGTCCAGCCATTGGACCGTCGAGGCCGAGGCAATCAGGTCGGGCCGCGCGGGCCATGTCACATTGCGGATATCGCCCGGCAGGAAATCCGCGCCCCATCGCCGCGCAGTCTCCTGGGCCTCGGCCATCAGGTCGTTGAGCGTGGACCGGGTGAACGAAAACTGCTGGTGCAGCGCCTCGGTCAGATGGCCGGTGCCGCAGCCGATTTCGAACAGGGTGCCAAACTGGCGGGGCGCCCCGAGATCGACCAGCCGATGCGGCAATGCGCGGGCGATCCGGGCCTGCGGGCCAGCGGCGCAGTGATAGCTGCCGAAGCTGCGGCTGAAACTGCGCCGGATGCGGTCCGTGGGCATGGCGTTCATGCGAACCACTCCGCCCAAGTCTGCCCCGCCGCGAAAGGCTGGTGCGGGCCAGGGATGCGTCGCACGGTGTCCGATTGGCCCCAGGCCACCTCCTGCGCCGCCGTCGGCACGATGCGGTCCGAGGCAGAAATCCAGACCCGGTCGAACTCGGGATCGGGCGCAGGTCCGCGCGCCGCGATGGCCCGGAGTTCCTCGGCCGCGACGGCAAAATCGATCCCGGGTGCGGGGCCTTCCAGCCCGGCCCGGCGGCAGAACCGTGCAAAGCTGGCCGCGCTCAGGCCATCGGCCGTGGCCGCGACCGTCTCGGGCGCGATGCCCCGGTCTGCATCCGCCGGAAACAGCGTGCCGTTGACCGCAACCTTGCGGACACAGGTCAGCCCGTGACCCGCCAGCCAATGCGCGGCCGACGCGACCCCGAAGGAATAGGCCAGCAGCCGGACCGTGTCATAGTCGCCGGTTTCGGGCAGGGCGTCGTCGAGGTTGCGATAGTCGTCAACCACCAGAACATCCGCCGCCCCGGTCAGGCGCGTAAACGGCGCAGGCCCCAGCGCCCACCCGCCGAACACCAGCGTCAACTGCGCTCCGCCGTCACGGTTCAGCCAGTGCCGCCTCATGCGTCGCCTCGCGCCAGTTCGACCATGGCCGCCGTTACCCGGCTCAGCTCGTCGCCCGAGATCACATAGGGCGGCATGCAATAGATGTTGCGCGCAAAGGGGCGTAGCCAGACACCGGTTTCCGGCGCCCGCCGATGAGCGATGCGCGGATCGACCGTGTGCTCCATCTCGATCACGCCGATGGCGCCCAGCACCCGCACATCGGTGACGCCGCGCAGGCCGCGCGCCGGCTCCAGTTCGGCCTTCATCTGCGTCTCAATGGCCCGCGCACGGGACTGCCAGCCGTTGTCTTCAAGCAGCCCCAGGCTGGCGATGCCGGCGGCGCAGGCCAGCGGATTGGCCATGTAGGTTGGGCCGTGCATGAACACGCCGGCCTCGCTGTTGCCGATACCATAAGCCACCTGTTCGGTGGTCACCGTTGCGGCGAACGAGATATGCCCCCCCGTCAGCGCCTTGCCCAGGCAGATGATGTCCGGCGTCACCCCCGCATGGGTGGTGGCAAACAGCTCTCCGGTCCGGCCGAACCCCGTGGCGATTTCATCGAAGATCACCAGAACGTCATGGGCCTGACACAATGCCTTGGCCCGGCGCAGCCACTTGGGGTGATAGAAATACATGCCGCCCGCGCCCTGCACGACCGGTTCAAGCACCAACGCAGCCAGCCGGTGCGCCTTGTCGCGCAGCAACTGTTCCAGAGCGTCGAGCCCGTTCTGCGCGGAGTCCTCTGGCCAGTCATCGCCCAGGCGAACGGACGGGCGTGGCAGAAAATGTTGGATCGACAGCGCACCGCGGAACAGCCCGTGCATGCCGTTGACCGGGTCGCAGACGCTCATCGCCTTCCAGGTGTCGCCGTGATAGCCGCCACGGATCGTGGCGAACTCGACCTTGTCGGTGCGGCCATGGGCCATCTGGAACTGCACCGCCATCTTCATCGCCACCTCGATCGAGACCGAGCCGCTGTCGCAATAGAAGATCCGGTCCAGCCCCTCGGGCAGCAGGGCCACCATCTTGCGGCCCAGATCAATGGCGGGCCGATGGGTCAGGCCTCCGAACATGACATGGGGCATCCGGTCCAGCTGCTGCTGCATGGCGGCTGTGATCGCCGGGTGACGGTGCCCATGGATGGCGCACCACCACGAGGACATGGCGTCGATCATCTTCACCCCATCCTCGCGGTACAGATACACGCCCTCGGCCCGGTCGATCAGATGCATCGGGCCCGGGTCGGCCACGTTCGTATAGGGGTGCCATAAGTGGCGGGCGTCAAACTCGAGCGGGGTCACAGGGCACCTCGGATCGTGTCCATGTCGATCGCCTCGAACGCGCGGCGCAGGGTGGCGGGTGTCAGATTCTCGATCCGGCCGAGGCGTCCAACGTGGGGCACCTGCGACATCTGGGCGATGGTCTGTTCGACCTCGGGTTCGGGGTCTCCGATGAAGGCCACACCGACCACCGGGCAACCGGCGCCGCGCAGCGCCATCAGCGACAGGGTCGTGTGGTTGATCGTGCCCAAAGCCGTCCGCGCCACTAGGATCACCGGTGCCTGCCAGCGGGCGAACAGGTCAAGGTAATAGGCCTGCCGGGTCAACGGCACCATGACTCCCCCTGCCCCTTCGACCACCAGCGGGCCATTGGTCTGCGGCAGGGTCAGTCGGTTCAGGTCGATCGCGACCCCCTCGGCCTCGGCCGACAGGTGCGGCGAGGCGGGCAGGTTCAGCAGATACGCCTCGGGCAAGACCGGTTGGCCGGACAGGCGCGCTACGATCTGGCTGTCGGTCTCTTCCTCAAGCCCCGATTGCACGGGCTTCCAGTACTGCGCGCCAAGGGCCGCAGTCAGCCCGGCGGAAAACACGGTCTTGCCGACACCGGTGTCGGTTCCGGTCACGATCACTGTGGTCATGCGGTTCCTGCCTGTTGTTCGGCGATGGCCTGAAACACCGCCGTGATGTCCTGCGCGCCGACGTTGCCGGTGATCGAGACCCGCAGTCGCGAGCTGCCTCGTGGTACGGTGGGCGGGCGGATGCCGCGCACGTCAAACCCCATCTGCTGGAGTTCCGCCGCGCGATCCATCGTGGCCGCGTCCTGGCCCACGATGACGGGCATGATCTGGCTGTGAAATCCGGTCAGACCGCACAGGCGTGCGGCTTCAGCATGGGCATGGGCCATCCGGTCGCGCGCGGCCAATGTCAGGCCCGGGTCCTGTCCGACGGCCCGCAACGCGCCCCGCACGATGGCGGCGTCCAATGGCGACGGGGCTGTCGCAAAGATGAACGGCCGTGCCCGGTTGATCAGGGTGTCGATCATTTCACGCGGCCCGCAGATCAACCCGCCGCTGGCGCCCAGCCCCTTGCCGCAGGTGTGCAGTGTCAGCATCTCGGCGTTCAACCCATGGGCCAGTCCCTGCCCGTTCGGGCCGAAGACGCCCGTGGCGTGGGCCTCGTCCACCACCAGCACTGCCTGCTCGGCTCGGGCCAGTTCGGCCAGGGCGTTCAACGGGGCCAGATCGCCCTCCATCGAATAGACGCTTTCGACCGCGATCCAGACCTGGCCCGTGCCGCCTTGCGCACGCCAATCGGCCAGCACCGCGCGGGCCGCCGAAATGTCGTTATGCGCAAAGCCACGGGTGTCGGCCCGACCCAAGCGCATCCCTTCATGCGCGCTGGCATGGACCAACTCGTCATGCAGGATCAGATCCCCGGCCGCCGGCAGGGTCGCGAAAATGGCTTGATTGGCCTGAAACCCGCCGCCCATGTACAGCGCCGCCTCGGCGGCGAAAAAGGCGGCGGCCTCGGCTTCCAGCGCCTCATGCTCGGGGTGGTTGCCGCGCAACAGGCGCGACCCGCCGGAACCCAGCGGAACACCCCGGTCCAGCGCGTCCTGCGCCGCACGTTTCAGAACATCGGACCCGGCCAGGCCCAGATAATCGTTGGATGCGAAATCCAGCCCAGTGCGGGGCGCAAGCCTGCGCAGCCGATGGCGCGTTTCCAGCACCTTCAGCGCATTGCCCAGCCTTGCGATCGCTGTCATTCGGCCGCGTCCACGCGGGCCTCGGACTCCGCCTCCATCGGCTGGATGCCCAGCTTGGCGAACAGGATCGCGTCCTTGCTTTCCTCGGGGTTCTCGGCGGTCAACAGCGTGTCGCCGGCAAAGATCGAGTTGGCACCGGCAAAGAAGCACATGGCCTGCATCTCGTCGCTCATGTCGCTGCGGCCAGCGGACAGGCGGACATGGGATTTCGGCATCATGATCCGCGCCAGCGCGATGATGCGCACGAAATCGATCGGATCGACCGGCTTGGCGTCGGCCAGCGGGGTATCGGGTTGCGGCATCAGCATGTTGATCGGCACCGAATCCGGCGGCTCGGGCAGGTTGGCCAGCGTGACCAGCATGTCGATCCGGTCCTCGCCGTTTTCGCCCATGCCCAGAATGCCGCCCGAGCAGACCTTCATCCCCGCCTCGCGCACGCGGTTCAGCGTGTCGATCCGGTCGGCAAAGGTGCGAGTGGTGATGACCTCGGGGTAGTAACGCTCGGACGTGTCGATGTTGTGGTTGTAATAATCCAGCCCGGCATCGCGCAGCTGCACCACCTGGGTGTCGTCCAGCATACCCAGGGTCATGCAGGTTTCCATGCCCATCGCCTTGACGCCCTGAATCATCGCCACCAGCGCATCCATGTCGCGCGCCTTGGGCTCACGCCAGGCGGCGCCCATACAGAACCGGGTCGAGCCGGACTCGCGGGCCTTGCGGGCCTCGGCCAGAACGCGTTCGACCTCGATCAGTTTCGAGGCGCTCAGCTTGGAGCCGTTGCGCGCGGATTGCGAGCAATAGGCGCAATCCTCGGCGCAGCCGCCGGTCTTGATCGACAGAAGCCGCGACATCTGCACCTTGTTGGGGTCAAAATTCTCGCGATGTACGGTCTGCGCCCGATACAGAAGATCCATCAGCGGCAGGTCATAGATGGCCTGAGCGGTTTCGCGGGTCCAGGTGTTCGATGTAGCCGACATTTTATAGATAATTTTTCCCGATGATTCAGATTTACTCGGGTTTATCAATAAAGCCGGAAAACGCAACATCCGCGATGTCACAGGGGGTGGAACTGGCGTGGGTCAGGAATAGCGCCACACCGATCTCGGCCCATCCGGCGTGATTGAATGCAACGAGAGTGTATGGTCCATGTTGCGCATCCGGTGGCGCAGCATCTGGCGCGTCAACCGCGCAAGGTCCGACGCGAATTCGGGCTTGTGCGCGACATTCTCGGCCTCGCCCTTGCCATGGTGATCGAACAGCAGGGGCGGCAGATCGGCGGCGAATTCCACCAATGTAAACCGCGCATCCCGCAGGATGCCCAGGCACGAGTCGCTGTGCCCTGTCCCCAGCCGCCTCTGCCAGACGGTCGGGTGTTCGGGGTCGGAAAAATCCAGCTCACTGAAAGAATGGCTGCGCCAGTCCGCCGGTGTCTGGCCCTGCAGAAGCGGCAGCAGGGAACGCCCGTCCATCGAATTCGGGATGGCCTGCCCCACCCAATCCATAATGGTAGGCGCGATGTCGATGGATTCGGTCGGAACGTCGACACGCAGCCCCGCATTCCTCGCGTTGCCCGGCGCGCGGATCACCAACGGCGTGTGATAGGCCGCGTCATAGACCGACATCTTGCCCCAGGCATGGTGGTCGCCCAGCATCTCGCCATGATCGGCGGTGATGACGATCAACGTGTCATCATATTGACCACTGTCCTTAAGAAACCGCAGCACCCGACCGATGTGATGGTCGACCTCACTCGCCAGCCCCAGATAGACGGCGCGCAGTGTCTGGGTGTTCGGATCGGTCGGTGACACCTCGGCAAAGCCATGCACGCAGTCACCGGTCCCGCAGTTTTCCAGCGCCGGACCAAAGAACGGATGAACGGCGGCTTCGGCGTCAGGCGTATCAAGGCGCGTCGGCAGGGGCAGCGACGCCGGATCATACATGCGGTTGTACGGCGCCGGCGCAACCAGCGGCGGGTGCGGGCGGATATAGGTCAAATGCGCGAACCAGCCGGGCTTTCGATACGACGCGATCTCGTTCAAAAACGAGTCGGTCAGGAATGCCGTGTCACTGTCTTCGGCGCTGTAAGGGGCCGGATCATTCAACCGAGGCACGGACCCGTCCTGTGAAACCGGCTTGTAGAGGTCCCAATAGTTGTCGAACTCATATCCCTTGCGCAGCAGGTGCGATTGCCAGGGAAAAGATTCCTCGAGCCGCATTTCGACGACCTCGTGAAAGCCGTTCATCGGGTTTTCGTAGGTCTTTACCGCCGGGTCGTTCGGGTGATGCACCCTCGGGTCGGCCGAGGTGTCGGTATAGCCGAACAGCTGCGGCAGGTATCCGGCCTTGCGCATTTCGGTGGCGATGTTTGGCGTATCATGCCGCAGCGGCGTGCCGTTGCGCACCGATCGGTGGTTCATGGCATATTGTCCGGTCAGCAGCGACGCCCGCGACGGCCCGCACGGGTTGGTGACCGAGAAATGGCGGGTGAACGTGACGCCCTCGGCCATGAAGCCGCGCAGGTTCGGCAGATCGACATGGTCGGCCAGCGCCCCGGTCAGGCAGTCGGCACGCAACTGATCGATGATGATGAACAGGACATTTCCCCTTCGCCGCATTCCGAACCACCCTGTCTGGATCCCGTGTTCCGTCCGAAAGCGACTGTGTCTGCGATCCTTGGGCCGGGCAACCGATTCCGTCGGTCAGGCGAGATTTTCCGACGGCGCGGCAGCCCCTGAAGGACACGCCCCACGCCCAGTTTCACCTAATGTGCAAGAAAGCCGTTGCAGCAGGGGGCCGTTTCCCATCTGATACCCACATGACACAGCCCTCGATTGCATTGGAGCAGGTCAACGACGACCTGCGGATCGCCGTTTCGGGTGAGATGGTGACCCAATCGCTGGAGTCGGTGGAAAAGGGATTTCGGTCTGTTCCCCCCGACGCGAGAAGCATTGTTTTCGATCTGTCCGGGCTCAGGTCGCTGGACACCGGAGGCGCCTGGCTGATCTGCGATCTGGCGCGGCGCGCCTCGGCGGCGGGCGCAACCGTGACTTATGAAAACGTCTCGGCCACGCAATCGGCGCTGCTTGAGACCGTCGCGCAGAACATCGCAACCGAGATACCGGCAGAGGCCCCGCCGCGCGGCTTCGTGCCCTGGCTGGAGTCTCTGGGCCGGAGGACGGTCGGGGCCGGGCGCGACACGGCGTCGATGCTGGGCTTTCTGGGCCTGACGCTGCATCGGCTGGCGCGCACGTTGGTCATGCCGTGGCGTCTGCGCCGGGCCGCGCTGGTGTCGCAGATGGAGGAAACCGGGCTCAAGGCGCTGCCCATCGTGGCGCTGATGGGGTTTCTGATCGGCGTGGTTCTTGCCTTTCAGGGGGCAACCCAGTTGAAACAGTTCGGCGCCGAGATCTTCGTGGTCGAGCTGATCTCGATCTCGGTTCTGCGCGAATTGGGCGTCCTGCTGACCGCGATCATCGTGGCGGGCCGGTCGGGCTCGGCCTTCACAGCCTCGATCGGCTCGATGAAGGTGCAGGAGGAGATCGACGCCATGCAGACGCTGGGCCTGGACCCGATCGAGGTTCTGGTTGTCCCTCGGGTGCTGGCGTTGCTGATCATGCTGCCGATCTTGGGCTTTGTCGCCGACATTGCCGGCCTGTTCGGCGGCGCCTTGATGAGCTGGATCGATCTGGGCGTCAGCCCCGGCATGTTCGTCACGCGCCTGAAGGAAAACACCGATGTCTGGCACCTGGCAGTCGGCCTGATCAAGGCTCCGTTCTTTGCCGTGGTCATCGCGGTGATCGCCTGTTGGCAGGCGATGCAGGTCAAGGGCTCTTCCCAGAGCGTGGGGCAGCGGACGACATCATCGGTGGTGCAGGCGATCTTCATGGTGATCGCCATCGATGCGCTGTTTTCCATCTTCTTCTCTGAGGTGGGCGTCTGACATGGATGGCGCAATCCAGCAGCAGGACACCAAGGCAGAGGCACAGCGCGAGGCGGTGATCCGGGTGCGTCACCTGCGCAACCAGTTCGGCCCGCAGGTGGTGCATGATGACCTGAACCTGGATGTCTGGCGCGGCGAGGTTCTGGGCATCGTCGGCGGGTCGGGCACCGGCAAATCGGTCCTGTTGCGCACCATCGTCGGGCTGAACAAGCCCGCCGCCGGCAGCATCGAGGTTCTGGGCGTTGACGTGCTGAACGGTCCCGAGGTGGACCGTCGCCGGATCGAGAAACGCTGGGGCGTGGCCTTTCAGGACGGCGCGCTGTTTTCATCGCTGACCGTGTTGCAGAACGTGATGGCGCCGCTGCGCGAACATACGGGCCTGAGCGAAAGCCTGATGCGCGCGCTCGGCAGCCTCAAGATCAGCCTTGTGGGCCTGCCACAGCTGAGTTGCGGCAAGTTTCCGTCCGAGCTGTCGGGCGGGATGCGCAAACGGGCGGCACTGGCGCGCGCGCTGGCGCTGGACCCCGAGATCGTGTTTCTGGACGAACCCACCGCCGGGTTGGACCCGATCGGGGCGGCGGCCTATGACGAACTGATCGGCGAATTGCAACAGGCCTTGGGGCTGACCGTTTTCATGGTCACCCATGACCTCGACAGTCTTTACGCCATCTGCGACCGCGTCGCGGTGCTTGCGGAAAAACGCGTTCTGGTCGAAGGTCCCATAGACGAGATGACCAAGGTCGATCATCCTTGGGTACAGGAATACTTCACCGGCCCCCGGGCCCGCGCGGCGCAGCAGAAGGGGCACGACAGGTAGAGGCGATGGAAACCCGGGCGAACTACATCCTGATCGGCACTTTTACGCTTGTGGGTATCCTCAGCGCGTTCGGCTTTTTCCTGTGGCTGGCCAAGTTCGAGGTGACCCGGCAATACGCCTACTACGACGTGTTGTTCGACAATGTTTCGGGCCTGTCGGCGGCCGGGGGCGTCAACTACAACGGACTGCCCGTGGGCCAGGTGATCTCGCTGGATCTGGACGATGACGACCCCTCGAAGGTGCGTGTGCGCCTTGAAATCGACGCCGATATTCCCGTCACCACGGATACCATCGCGCAATTGCAGTCGTTGGGGGTGACGGGCGTTAGCTATGTCGAACTGTCGGGGGGGTCGCCCGATGCAGAGCGCCTGCCGCAGTTCAGCGTCATCAAAAGTAAACGCAGCGCGATCCAGTCGCTGTTCGAAGGCGCGCCAAAGGTGCTGGACGAGGCGGTGACCCTGTTGGAAAACCTCAACGCCGTTGTCGATGACGACAACCGCAAGGCGGTCGCCGACATTCTGGACAACCTCGCCTCGGCCTCGGGGCGGCTGGACAAGACGCTGACCGATTTCGAAACCCTCTCGGGCGATCTGGGCGGAGCGGCAAAGGAGATTGGTGCCTTCACCCAGCGGCTGGACCAGCTTGCGGATACGGCCGAAACCACGCTGACCACCGGGACTGACACGCTCAACAGTGTCAAGACCGCCGCGGAATCCGCAAAAACCGCACTGGATGGTGCCAACAAGACGCTGGCCACGGCCGATCAGGTGCTGGAACAGGATATCCGGCCCTTCATCGCGCAGGGGTCTGAATTGGCGGACCGGCTGATCGGGCTGTCGGATGAGGCAGGGGTGACCATGACAACCGTCAACAACACCTTCGCGAATGCCAACCAAACGCTCGACTCCGTCACCTCGGCGATGGAAACGGCCAAGGGCACGCTGACCTCGGCCGAACGCGCCTTCGACTCGGCCAATCGTGTCATGGACGAAGACGTGGCCGCCGTGGCCGCCGATATCCGCACCGCAGCCAACCAGGTGGCAGAGACCGTGTCGAACGTCACCGAGCGGATCGACGCGATTTCCGCCGATATCCTCAGCGCCTCGCAATCGGCGTCGGACCTGCTGAGCACGATCGACGGCATTGTGCAGCAGAACCGTCGCCAGGTGTCGGACTTTCTGCGGGTGGGCCTGCCCCAGTTCGTGCGCTTCGTCCAAGAATCCCAGCGCCTTGTCGTTGGCCTTGATCGGCTAGTGGACAAGCTGGAACGCGACCCGGCCCGGTTCCTGCTGGGCACACAGGCATCGGAGTTTCGCCAATGATCAGAGCAGCAATCGTCGCGTTGGGCCTGGCAGGGTTGACCGGCTGCACCGGGTTGGGAACGCTGAAGCAGGCCTCGAAACCCAACGATCTGTACCTGCTGACGCCCAAAAGCACGTTCTCCAGTTCGCTGCCACGTGTGGGTAAGCAGATCGTCGTGCAGGAGCCGACGGCCACAGCCGCGGTCAACACCGACCAGATCGCGGTGCAGCCGACGCGCCTGCAGGTGCAATACCTGCCGCGCGCGCGCTGGGTGGACAGGGCACCGCTGATCGTGCAGGCCCTGCTGGTCGAGAGCTTTGAAAACAGCAACCGTGTTGCGGCCGTGGGCCGCTCGACCGTCGGTCTGAGGGCGGACTATGTGATCGTTCCAGACCTGCGCGAATTCCAAGGAATCGTCGTCGGAGACACCGAAGATTCCACCTCGGTCAAAATCGAAGTTCGCCTCAACATCAAGATCATCGACGAGTTCGAAGACAAAATCATCGCCTCGAACTCGTTCCAGCGCGACGTGATTGCTGCCAGCGACCAGACACCCGACCTGGTCGCTGCCTTCGATCAGGCCCTCGGCAGCACGATGCGGAACGCTGTTGAATGGAGCATCCGCAAGATCCACGCCCATGCCGCCAGCAACCCGCGGCCGTCGCTGAACTAGGCCCGGATGTCAGAACTGCGCGGGTGAGGCACGGGCCCAATCATCGGCGAATTCGGCAGGAATGTCGGCACCCAACAAGGCGCCGTCTTCGAGAAAGGTATAAAGCTGGGCATAGGACCACTCGCGTTCGTCCGCCGTCCGGCGAAAGATGTCGGACGGGCGCAGATCCGACACCCGTTCCTTGCCCATGGCGCCCAGGATTTCGCGGAAGCTTTCCAGCGTCGCATCGTGGAACCGATGCACGCGCTTGCGCTTTTGCGGGACATTGACCGCGCGGCCGCGCACCGGGTCCTGCGTGGCCACCCCCGAGGGGCAGCGGTTGGTGTTGCAATGCAGCGCCTGGATGCAGCCCACCGCGAACATCATCGCCCGCGCCGCGTTGCACATGTCGGCCCCCAGGGCGCATTTCTCGATCATGTCATACCCGGTGGCCACCTTGCCCGAGGCGATCACCCGGATCTTGTCACGCAGCCCCACGCCACGCAGGCTGTTGTCGACGAAGATCAACGCCTCGTTCAGTGGGGTTCCCAGGCGATTTGTAAATTCCACCGGGGCAGCGCCGGTGCCGCCTTCGGCCCCGTCCACGGTGATAAAATCGGGCAGGATGCCGGTTTCCAGCACGGCCTTGCAGATCGAAAGGAATTCGGATCGCGCCCCGATGCACAGCTTGAAGCCGACGGGCTTGCCGCAGGACAGGTCGCGGAGCTGTTGGACGAAATTCAGCAACCCGGTCGGGCCGTCGAAGGCCGAATGAACCGGCGGCGAGATCACGTCCTGGTGCACGGGCACGCCGCGGATCACGGCGATTTCGGCATCCACCTTGGCCGCAGGCAGCACGCCGCCATGCGAGGGCTTAGCCCCTTGCGACAGCTTGATCTCGATCGCCTTGACGACCTCCATCCGCGCCCGTTCGGCGAACTTGTCCTTGTCGAACCCGCCCTCAGGGGTGCGGCAGCCGAAATAGCCGGTGCCGATCTGCCAGATGATGTCACCGCCCTCGGCCAGGTGATGGGGCGACAGGCCGCCCTCGCCCGTGTTGTGGGCAAAACCGCCGTCGCGCGCGCCGCCGTTCAGCGCCCGGATCGCATTGGCGCTGAGCGCACCGAAGCTCATGGCCGAGACGTTCAGACGCGACGCCAAATAGGGTTTTTCACATTGAGGCCCGCCAAGCAGGATGCGTTCCTCGCTTTCCGGCACCTCCTTGGGGACCAGCGAATGGTTGGCGCGGTGGTACCCGACCTTGAGGATGTCGTACTGCGTACCGAAGGCCTGCGTATCGACCTGCCCCTTGGCTCGGGAATAGACCAGAGACCGCACGATGCGGTTGAACGGGCGGCCGCTTTCGTTGGTTTCCACGAAATATTGCCGGATCTCGGGGCTGACGAATTCCAGCATATAGCGGAAGTGCCCCAGAACCGGATAGTTGTTCAGCACGTTGTGCCGCGTGGTTAGCAGGTCATAGAGACCAACCAGCGCATAAGGCACCAACAGGACCAGCAGCCAGAAAGCAGGCGGCCAGAACAGCCCCAGAATGACCGTCAGCGGCAACGCGACAAAGGTCACGGCAAAGTAGATCCTGCGTACGATCATCCTGCTCTCCCTCATGATCTTCGGCCGATCGTGGAAAGCTTGTCACGCGATTGCAAGCCTTTGTGCGGATCGCGCGGCCTGTCTTGCGCCATCGTGATCGCCCTTGAGCCTGATGGGCACGCCCTTTATCCATGCGCAGACACGCAGGAACAGGGACAGACGTTTTGGCCAGAGCGCAGGCTGCCATAGCGGGACGACCGCTGATGTATGCCGCCGTCTTCATCGGCGGCGCGGCGGGATCGATCCTGCGCGAACTGTTTGCGCTGGAGATCCCCGGTGCGCCACTGCTGACGGCCACGTTCGGCATCAACGTGGCGGCCTGTTTCGTGCTGGGCTGGCTGTATGCGATCCGCACCCGTGTGCATGCCCATGTGCTGCATCTGGGCGCTGTGGGTTTCTGCGGCGGGCTGTCGACCTTTTCCTCGTTCGTCGCCGAGCTGGAGCGCTTCGCCGAAACCTCGGGCTGGGTGGTGCTGATACCGCTGGCGGCCGAGATCTCCGCCGGACTGGGCGCGGCCATTCTGGGCGAGGCCATCGGCCGTCGCAGGTCGGCCCGAGGGTTCGGCGGATGACCGATCTGCACCTGCACTTGATGTTCGGGCTGGGCGGCGGGCTGGGCGCCGTGCTGCGCCATTGGGTTACACGCGCGGTCACCCATGACCTGCCCGTGGCAACTCTGATGGTGAACGTGGGCGGCAGCCTGCTGTTGGGGCTTTGGATCGGGTATCTGGGCGGCACCGTCGATCTGGTCGAAGATCAACGGCGCCTTGTCTTCGGCTTCTGCGGCGGTTTCACGACCTTTTCCAGCTTTGCCTGGCAGTCGCTGGAACTGCGGCGCGAGCGCACCATCGCGACCGCAGCCGCCAACATCCTGCTGAGCGTCGGCCTGTGCTGGCTGGCCCTGTGGCTGGGCCTGTGGGCAACGCGCTGAGCGCGCTCACATGACGGGCATATGCATCCGCATCGCCAGATTGCCCAGAATCCAGACCGTTCCCCCGATTATGATCAGAAGAACCAGCGTCGAGAACAACACCAGATCGAGATCCTCGCGGCTGCTGCGGCGACGGTCGATATGCAGGAAATAGATCAGCTGCACGATCAGCTGCGCCAGCCCGAGCAGGCCGATCGTCAGATAGACGCCGGGGGTTTCGATGCCGAACCAATGCGCCGTGCCAAACATGCCCAGCGTCAACAAAAGCGAGCCACCATAGCCGATCGCATAGCGCCGCCGCTCGCGCCGGTGCAGTTCGGAATGTCTATCCATAAGTCAGCCCTCCGAAATAGACGATAGTGATGATGCCGATCCAGGTCAGGTCGAGAAAATGCCAAAACAGCGCCAGCCGGACCATGCGCGAGATCACAAGGTCGGTCATCCCCATGACCCGCAGTTGAATGCCCTGCACCACCAACCACACGCAGCCCGCGGCCACATGCAGACCGTGCAGAGGCACCAGCCCGTAGTAGGCGGACAGGAAACCGCTGCGCTGTGGGATGCCGCCCTTTTCCACCATCGACATGAAATCGCGGATCTCGAGAACCAGAAAACTCAGCCCCAGCAGTAGCGTGACCCCGAACCACAAAACGATCCGGCCGCGCGGCAGGTTGTATTTCAGCGCCAGCATGGCCAGTCCAACGGTCAGGCTGCTGGTCAGCAGGATCAGCGTCTGGGCAAAGATGCTGTACAGATCAAACAGCGCGTGCGGGCCCGGACCACCGGCCTGTGCGTCTATCATGGTGATGTAGACGCCGAACATCAGCCCGAAATAGACCAGATCGCTCATCAGAAAGACCCAGAAACCGAAGGTCACAACCTCGGTCGCCTTGTGGGCCCCGGGCCTGCCTCGGCCCAGGTTCAGGCCCGGATAGCTGTGGGTTGGTGCAGGCCTCATGTCGTCGCCTCCAGATCCGGTCGGGCAAGCCCGGTGTTTTCTGGCGCGCCTTCATGATCCCTGTTTACAGGGGTCGCGTTGCGGACCAGGTCCAGCCAGGCCTCGTGCTGCCTGCGCACGTCTTCGGCCGCAACAACGTCTTCGTTATCGGTCTGAAAGGTCCAAAGGATGAACGACAGGATCATCATCACGGTCATCAGCGCCGCCAGCCACCAGATCCACCAAACCAGCGCAAACATCCACACGCCGCTGAGCACGCAGAGCACGAAACCGATGCTGGTGTTGCACGGCATGGTGATGTCCTCGTACCGGTCGGGGTGCGGGTAGGCCTCGCCGCGCTCTTTCGCGGCGGCGAAATCGTCACGGTCCGTGACAAGCGGGATGATCGCGAAATTGTAACGCGGCGGCGGGGCCGCGATCGACCATTCCAGCGTGCGGGCGTCCCAGGGGTCGCCAACCGGAACGCGGCTCTGTTCGCGGTTGCGGATGCTGACCCACAGTTGCACGACGATCGACAACAGCGCGGCCAGAATAACCAGCGCTCCGATGACGGCCGCGATCATGTAGGGATGAAAGTTCGGGTCCTCCCAGCTGTAGGACCTGCGCGGCATACCCATCAGACCCACCACATACAGCGGCAGGAAGGTCAGCATAAAGCCCACCGTCCACAGGACGACTGAAATCCGCCCCCAGGCTTCATCCAGGCGGAAGCCGAAGGCTGTGGGGAACCAATAGTTGTAGCCCGCCAGCAAGCCGAACAGGACACCCGGCAGCAGCACGTTGTGAAAATGCGCGACCAGGAACAGCGTATTGTGCACCTGATAGTCGACGGTCGGATTGGCCAGGATCACCCCGCTGAGCCCCCCGATCACGAACAGCATCAGAAAGGCCAGCCCGTACAGCATCGGCACCGAGAACCGGATGCGGCCACGATAAAGGGTGGCCATCCAGTCATAGACCTTAACGCCGGTGGGAATTGCGATCAGCATCGTGGCAATGCCGAAGACCGCGTTGATCAGGGCGTTTTGGCCCATGGTGAAGAAATGGTGCAGCCAGACGGTGAACGACAGCACCGCGATCGACATGGTCGCGATCACCAGCGAAGTGTAACCATAGAGCCGCTTGGCCGAGAAGGTCGCGAAGACTTCGGAAAAGATGCCATAGGCCGGCAGAACCAGCAGATAGACCTCGGGGTGGCCGAACAGCCAGAACAGGTTGGCATAGTTCATCATGTTGCCGCCCAGGTCATTGGTGAAGAAATGGAAATCAAGATACCGGTCAGCGGCCAGCAGCAGCGCCGCTACCCCCAAAGGCGGCATTGCGAACACGATCAGGATCGAGCTGCAGATGATCGTCCAACAATACATGGGCAGCCGCATGAAAATCATCCCGGGCGCGCGCAGCTTGTAGATCGTGACGGCAAAGTTGATCCCCGTCAGCGTGGTGCCGATACCCGACACCACGATCGCCCAGATCCAGTAATCCGGCCCCACACCCGGATTGAAGGCCGCGCCGGTATAGGGCGGATAGGCCGTCCAGCCGCCGGTGGAAAACTCGCCCACCACCAAGCTGACCATCAGCATCATCCCCGCCGAAACCGTCAGGCCGAGGCTGATCTGGTTCATCACCGGAAAGGCCACGTCGCGCGCGCCGATCATCAGCGGGACAAGGAAATTCGCCAGTCCGAACACGAAGGGCACCGCCACGAAGAAGATCATGATCGTGCCGTGGGTGCTGAACAGCTCGGCAAAGTGTTCGGCCTCGAGGAATCCCTCGCCCGGCCCGGCCGCCTGTTGGGCACGCATCACGACGCCTTCCAGAACGCCGCGCGCCAGCATCACGATGGCAAAGACGATATACATGATGCCGATTTTCTTGTGATCCGCGCTGGTCAGCCAGTCGCGCCACAGCGGCCCCCACAGGCGAAACCACGTGAGCAGCCCCAGAACCAAGACCACACCGACGATCACCACGCCCGCCGCCGCGTTGGCGACGATCTCGTTCGTGTTGGGATCTTGAATCAGCCCGGTGATGGGGAATGCTTCCCAGGTCAGACGACCGAAGAAACCGGACTCGGCAGCTGTCATGGCTTGCCCTCCTGCCCGTACTGGGCGGTTCCCGGTTGCTGATCCTCAGGCAATGGTTGCCCGTTGTGATACCGGTCCAAAACGCTGTGGAACAGATCGCCATCATCCAGACGAAAGTACAGCGCATTGTCCGGCATCTGCGCGGTGCCAAGCGCGGCCTGAACTTCGTCCCGGTCGGTCCGCATGGCCAACGTCCGATAGGTTGCCGGGTCCAGAACGATTCCGTTCTGCCCAACCCGGTCAACCCATGCGTCGAAGTCCGGGGGCGACATCGCGACCGTCTGGAACTTCTGCTTGGTAAATCCGCGCCCGTTGTACTGGGTGTTTTCGCCCTGCATTTGTCCGGGGGCATCAGCCACAAGATGCAATTGGGTCGTCATGCCGGGCATGGCATAGATCTGCCCCGCCAGGGCAGGAACCATGAAGGATTGCATCACCGTGTCCGTCGTCAGCGTCAAGGCGACCTGACGCTGCGTGGGAATCCCGAATTCACCCACCGTCGCGATGCCCAGATCGGGGTAGATGAACAGCCATTTCCAATCCAGCCCCACCACCTGCACGCGCAGGGCCGGTTCATCGCCGAACGCGGCCGCGTAGGGGTCCAGCCGGTGGGTCGCCTTCCACAGATAGAAGGACAGCAGCGCCACGATTACCACTGGCACGCCCCACATCGCGGTTTCGAGCAGGGGCGAAAACTCCCATTTGGGCCGATAGGTAGCCGGGCTTTGCGCGCGACGTCGATAGCGCAGAGCGATCAGGGGAACCAGAACCAGAACCGGAATGACCGCAACCAGGATCAGCGCGGTAGCGCGCAACAGATGAACCCTCTGGGCCTGGGCTATCGGGCCTTGCGGGTCCAGAAAGCTATTACTGGCCAACCCAGGATGGGCGGCGACCGCCCAGACCGTGATCGCGATCAGCGTCGCTCGTACTGCCGGGGTCGTCGGTTCTCTGGCCACGTCAGATTGCCTTTTGTTCCCGCTGGTTTCGGCAACTATCGGCAGAGTTGACCGACTTCACAAGAAATTTCAGGCAAACTATCGGTATGAGTTGACTTGGGTCGCGGGGTGGAGACACTCGGAACCTGCCATGCGTGTGCTGTTCGTCATCCTCGGCCTGATCTGGGCCACCGCCGTTCCGGCGCTGGACAGGGCCGCCGTGGAACAACAATTCCAGGCTTGGCTGAGCACCGAACTCTGGCCCTTGGCCCGGGGCGAGGGAGTGTCGCGCCGCACGTTCCAAAACAGTCTGAACGGCGTCAGGATCAACTGGGATCTGCCGGATCTGGTGCCGCCCGGAACCACACCAAAGACGCCCAAGACGCAGCGCCAGGCCGAATTCGGCGCACCGGCGCGTTATTTCAACGCCAACACGGTGCAAGGCACCGCCGCGGCCGGGCGCAGGATGGCCAAACGCCATGCAGCGACCCTGCGTCGGGTCGAGGCGGACACAGGCGTGCCCGCACGCATCATCCTTGCGATCTGGGGCCGCGAAAGCGGGTTCGGGCAGGTGCCCATCCGGCATGATGCCTTTCAGGTGCTGGCCACCAAGGCGTTCATGAGCACGCGCGCGGCGTATTTCACCGACGAGCTGATCGCCGCCCTGCAGATCGTCGAGGCCGGCCACGTAAGCGGCCGGGCGATGAAAAGCAGTTGGGCCGGCGCTCTGGGCCAGCCGCAATTCATGCCCAGCAGTTTTCTGACCTATGCCACCGACGGCAATGGCGATGGGCGCGCCGATATCTGGAGGTCGGCCGAAGACACGATCGCCTCAATCGCTGCCTACCTTGAACGACATGGCTGGGTGCCCGGCCGCGACTGGGGGTTCGAGGTGACGGTGGATGCGTCAGTGTCCTGTGCGCTGGAGGGCCCCGATCAGGGTCGCCCGATCCGCGACTGGGCCGCGATGGGCATCACCCGCGTCTCGGGCCGACCCTTTCCCCCGCACGAGCTGCTCGGCGAAGGATACCTGATGATGCCAGCGGGCCGCCACGGGCCGGCCTTCATCGTGACACCCAATTTCTACGTTCTGAAGGACTACAACACCAGCGACCTCTATGCCCTGTTTGTGGGCCATGTAGGCGACCGCATCCAGTATGGCGTGGGCGATTTCAAGGGGCGCTGGGGCAAGATTGACGGCCTGTACCGGTCGGACATCGCAGCCATGCAGAAAGCCCTGATCGCCATGGGGCATGACGTGGGCGGTGCCGATGGCCTGCCGGGATACAAGACGCGCCGGTCGATCGGCCGCTGGCAAGAGGCGACAGGCCAGCGCCCCACATGCTTTCCCGACGCGCGGATGAAATCGCGGTTGCGCCCCTGACCGCGGGCGATTCGCCGAATTCGGCGAAAACGGGCCGCGATACTCTGCCGAAACAGGCCGCTCCACAGGCGGAATTCCGGGCAGCCTGGGCACGAAAATATCCCAACGACAAACGCCATCGTTACAAAATTTCGGCGACCTCGCGTCACGAAGTTTCTTTCTACCTTTAGGCGATCCGGGTTCATGGGAAGGCTTTAACCCTGCCCAAAATAGTGGCACGGTCTTGCACAGCGAGAGGAAGCTCTTGCATCCACTTCACCGACTGCAATCCACAAAGCTGCGACGCAGTGTTCCTTGCGAATTGGCACAATCCAAAATCGAAAAGAACCGGGTCCCAGCGGATGTCGGGCAACCAGGGCCGCCGGACGCCATCCCACGGGGATGCGCAGACCGCCGCCACAATAAATGGGAGAAGATCATGAACACCATCCTTCGAAACTCGGTGGCGGGCCTGCTGTGCTCGACCTTCATCACCGGTGCCGCGCTGGCCGCAGGCACCCATCCGGTCACCGGCGAGCCGCTGGCCGACGACCAGACCTTTGTCTACCGCGTGCTGGACGAGCACAGCTCGGTCGACCCGCAGGTGGTCGAGGACGTGTCGGGCGCCGAGATTGTCCGCGACCTGTTCGAAGGTCTGATGAACCAGGACGAGAACGGCAACCTGGTTCCGGGCGTGGCGACCGGCTATACCACCAACGAAACCAAGGACGTGTACACCTTCACCCTGCGCGACTACGCCAAGTGGTCGAATGGTGACCCGGTCACCGCGCATGATTTCGTATACGCTTGGAAGCGCGCCGTCGATCCGGCGCTGTCCTCGCCCTATGCGTGGTTCATGGAACTGATGTCGATCGAGAACGCCGCCGAAATCATCGCGGGCGACAAGCCGGTCGACGATCTGGGCGTCAAGGCGATCGACGACCACACGCTGGAAGTGAAGCTGAGCGCGCCGCTGCCCTATTTCCCGCAGATGACCACGCATTCGACCACCTTCCCGGCCCCGCGGAAGGTTATCGAGCAGTTCGGCGATGAATGGACCAAGCCTGGCAACATCGTGTCGAACGGCGCCTATGTCCTGACCGAGCACCTGCCCAACGAACGCTCGGTGCGCGAGCGCAACCCGATGTACTGGGACAACGACAACACCATCATCGACAAGGTCGTGGCGCTGGTCATCAACGATGAAAACGTGGCCCTGACCCGTTATCTGGCCGGCGAGCTGGACCGTACCGAGGTGCCCGCAGGCCAGTTCCCGCGCCTGAAGAAGGAATACCCGAACGAGGCGATCAGCTTCCCGCGCCTGTGCAACTACTACTACACGTTCAACCTGTCCGACGGCGGCCCTGAGGCCTTCAAGGACCCGAACGTGCGTCAGGCTCTGTCGCTGGCGGTTGACCGCAAGATCATCACCGAGAACATCCTGGCCGGAGGTCAGCCCGAAGCCTACACCTTCGTGCCCGAAGCCACCGCAGGGTTCACCCCGCCGGTCGTCGAAATGGCGACGATGACGCAAGCCGAGCGCGACGAGCTGGCCAAGGAACTGCTGGCCGAGGCCGGGTACGGCCCCGACAACCCGCTGACCTTCTCGATGGTCTACAACACCTCCGAGGCGCACAAGAAGGTCGCCGTGGCCCTCAGCCAAATGTGGAAGCAGAAGCTGGGCGCGCAGGTCGAGCTGGCCAACATGGAATGGAAGATCTTCCTGGAAGAGCGCGGCAACCAGAACTTCGAGCTGGCCCGCGGCGCATGGTGCGGCGACTACAACGAAGCCTCGACCTTCCTGGACCTGCTGCAGTCTGATTCCGGCTATAACGACGGCAAGTACAGCAACCCGAAGGTGGACGAGCTGCTGGCCCAGGCCAAGACCTCGGATGATCCGGCCCCGCTGTACACCGAGGTCGAGCGGATCATCGCACAGGAAACCCCTGTGATCCCGATCTACCACTATGCCGGCGTCTACATGATGGACAGCGACGTGGGGAACTGGCCGGTGAACAACGTCGAGCAGAACTGGTACTCGAAGAACCTCTACAAGATCGCCGAGTAATCATCATCCTTTGATCGCGCCCTGCCCCGGACATGCTCTGGGGCAGAGCCAATAATTGGGGGCATGAAATGCTTGCCTATGTCATCCGGCGACTGCTGATCGCCGTTCCGACGATCCTGTTGCTGATCGTCGCCAGTTTCTTTCTGATGCACTTCGCGCCCGGCGGGCCCTTCACCTCTGAGCGGCCGTTGCCGCCGCAGGTTCTGGCCAATATCGAGGCGCGCTACGGGCTGGACCAGCCGCTGTGGAAACAGCTTTGGGACTATTTGTACAACATCGTGGTGCATTTCGATTTCGGCCCGTCCTTCAAGTTCAAGGACCGCGACGTGAACGACATCATCGCGCAGGGCTTTCCGATTTCGCTGACCTACGGGATGCTGTCATTCATCGTGGCTACGCTGGTGGGCGTCGGGCTGGGCATCGCCGCCGCGATCCGCCACAACAGCTGGATCGACTATTTCGCCGTGGGTCTGGGCATCGCCGCCCAGGCGCTGCCGAACTTCATCATGGGCCCGATCCTGATCCTGACTTTCACCCTGTGGCTGGGCTGGCTGCCGGGCGGTGGCTGGAACGGGGGTCAGTGGCAATACCTGATCATGCCCGTCATCGCTCTTGCGACCTCGTACATGGGCTCGATCGCGCGGATCACCCGGTCGTCTATGCTCGAGGTTCTGAATTCGAACTTCATCCGCACCGCCCGGGCCAAGGGCCTACCGACCCGCACCGTGATCTGGCGCCACGCGCTGAAACCCACGCTGCTGCCGGTGGTGTCCTATCTGGGCCCGGTCTTCGTTTATGTACTGACCGGGTCGGTGTTTGTGGACATCTACTTCTCGACCGGCGGGCTGGGGCAAGCCTATGTGGGTTCGGCCCTGTCGCGCGACTATGCCGTGCTGCTGGGGGTCACGATACTTTATGGCGTGCTGACCGTTCTGGTGAACCTGCTGACCGACCTGGCCTATGCCTGGTTCGATCCGAAAATCCGGTACTGAGGGGCAATCCATGCTTGGAAAATCACAAAAAGCCGCTCGGCTGGCCGAGACCATCACCGATCACACCGCCATCCAGGGCCGGTCGCTGTGGCAGGACGCGCGGATGCGTTTTGTCCGCAACAAGGCCGCCATGGCCAGCGTGTTCATCTTGGGCTTGATCGTTCTGTTCACGATCATCGGGCCTTACTTCGCCGTCTGGAACAACGAGGAAATCGACTGGGCCGTCATGGGCGACGTGGCCGGCATGGGGATGCCGTCCATCGAAACCGGCCACTATTTCGGCGTCGACGATCTGGGGCGCGACCTGTACAGCCGGGTCATCCAGGCCACCACCACCTCGTTACTGGTGGGCCTAGTCGGGGCGGCCACCGCGCTGATCGTCGGCACCTGCTACGGCATCGCCGCCGGTTACATCGGCGGGCGCGTCGACAGCGTGATGATGCGCTTTGTCGACATCCTGCTGGCCATTCCGGCCACGCTGGTCATCATCCTGCTGCTGGTTGTGGCGGGGCGGTCTTTCTTCATGCTGTTCATCGCGCTGGGTGCGGTGGGCTGGCTGACCATGGCGCGGATCGTGCGCGGCCAGACCCTGACCCTGAAGAACCGCGAGTTCATCGAAGCCGCCCGCGCCGCCGGTGTCAGCGAGTTCACAATCATGTACCGCCACATTCTGCCCAACCTGCTGGGCGTAGTGATCGTCTATGCCTCGCTGCTGGTGCCCGAGATGATCCTGACGGAAAGCTTCATCTCGTTCCTGGGGCTGGGGATTTCCGAGCCCTATACCTCGTTGGGTCGTCTGATCGCCGAGGGCGCCGGAACCATGGGTTACGGCACGTTGTGGCAACTGATGTACCCCCTGGCATTTTACGTCACCATCATCATCACGATGTTCTTCATCGGCGATGGCCTGCGTGACGCACTGGATCCGAAGGACCGCTGACATGAGCCTGCTTTCCGTAAAGAACCTGAGCGTTCAGTTCGACACGCCCGATGGGGTGGTCGAGGCCGTCAAGAACATCAGCTTTGACATCGCCCCGGGCGAATGCCTGGGCATCGTCGGCGAAAGCGGGTCGGGCAAAAGCCAGACCTTCATGGCCGCGATGGGCCTGCTGCCGCCGGCGGGCCGGGCCACCGGGTCGGTGCTGCTGAACGGGCAGGAAATTCTGAACCTGCCCGTGAGCAAGCTGAACCAGATCCGCGGTGCCGATGTGGGCATGATATTTCAGGACCCGCTGACCGCGCTGACCCCGCATCTGCGGATCGGCCAGCAGATGCGCGAAGTGCTGAGCGTACACGAAGGCCTGCAGGGTTCGGCCGCGCGGCAACGGTGCCTGGAATGGCTGGACCGCGTCCGCATCCCCGAGGCCGCGCGCCGTCTGGACCAGTTCCCGCACGAGCTGTCGGGCGGGATGCGCCAGCGGGTGATGATCGCCATGTCGATGCTGTGCAATCCCAAACTGCTGATCGCCGACGAACCGACCACCGCGCTGGACGTGACCGTTCAGGCCGACATCCTGGATCTGATGGTGCGTCTGCAAAAGGACGAAGGCACGGCCATCGCCCTGATCACCCATGACATGGGCGTCGTGGCCCGCATGTGCGACCGGGTGCAGGTCATGCGCCTGGGTGAGTTCGTCGAGGCCGGTGACACGCGCGAGATCTTTCACGCGCCCAAGCACGACTATACTCGCACCCTGATCGAGGCCATGCCCCGCATCGACGCGGGCGATGCGCCCAAGGCGGTGGAGACCGACGAGGCCCCGCTGCTGAGGGTCGATGACGTCAAGGTGCATTTCCCGATCCACGTTCCGGGCGGCATTTTTGGCCACAAGGTGCCGTTGAAGGCGGTGAATGGGGTCAGCTTTGACATCCGCAAGGGTGAAACCCTGGGCGTGGTCGGTGAATCGGGCTGCGGCAAGTCTACCCTCGCCCGTGCCGTGCTGCAGCTTATCGAGCCGAGCGCCGGCAATGTCAGCTGGCTGGGCCATCCGATCGTCGGGCTGAAACGGGCCGAGCTGAACAAGTACCGCAAGGACCTGCAGATCGTGTTCCAGGACCCGCTGGCCAGCCTGGACCCGCGGATGACGATTTCTGCCTCGATCGCGGAACCGCTGAAAACCTATCGCCCCGACCTGACCGAGCGCGAGCGCAAGCAGATGGTCGCCGAGATGATGGAACGGGTCGGCCTGAACGCCAACATGATCAACCGCTACCCGCACGAGTTGTCGGGCGGGCAGAACCAACGCGTGGGCATCGCCCGGGCGATGATCAACAAACCCAAGCTGATCATCTGCGACGAGGCGGTCTCGGCGCTGGACGTGTCGATCCAGGCGCAAATCGTGCAGCTGCTGAAGGAACTGCAGAAGGAGTTCGGGCTGTCGATGATCTTCATCAGCCACGACCTGTCGGTGGTGCGCGCGGTGTCGAACCGGATCATGGTTCTGTATCTCGGCCGCATCGTCGAACTGGGCGATGGCGAGGTGATCTGCTCGAACCCGGTTCATCCCTATACGCAATCGCTGATCTCGGCGGTTCCGATCCCGGACCCGGATGTCGAGCGCAGCCGCCAGCGGTTGAAACTGCCGGGCGAGTTGCCCTCGCCGATGGATCCCAAGGCGGCGCTGCGGTTCCTGCCCAGCCGTCTGGCGGCGGGTCAGACCGACTATGTTCCCAAGCTTACCGAGGTTGCCCCCGGGCATCTGGTGGCCGAGCACGACCCGCTGGATGCCATTCTGGGCCAGGCCTGATCGCCGCCCCCCAAAGCCGGAACTTCGGCTTTGGGGGTTCGTCCGCTTGCCTGGTTCCCGGGCCCATAGCGTTTCACGGGTCGATCACACCAATAAGGATGCTTTTGACACAGTTAATTTCAGATGGCACGGTTCGGAAAGTTTCCGCCGGGTCGCTCAAGAGTCATTGAATGCGCTGGCCTCCCGGCCTAAGAGGGATCCCCGGCGGCAGTTTGTTCGCCCGCAGCGTATTTATTTGTGAGGTATCATGTCACGAAAGGTCACCAAGGCGATTTTTCCGGTCGCGGGATTGGGGACCCGATTTCTGCCCGCCACGAAATCGGTTCCGAAAGAAATCATGACGCTGGTTGACCGGCCATTAATTCAATACGCCATCGACGAAGCCCGCGCGGCCGGGATCACGGAATTCATCTTCGTGACATCGCGCGGCAAGTCGGCGCTGGAAGACTATTTCGACCACAACCCCGTTCTCGAGGAAGAGTTGCGGGCCAAGGGCAAAGACAAGCTGCTGAAAACGCTGGATGCGACCAACATGGAAAGCGGTGCGATCGCCTATATCCGCCAGTACAAGGCCCTGGGCCTGGGCCACGCGGTCTGGTGCGCACGACGTTTGATCGGCGACGAACCTTTTGCCGTGATGCTGCCCGACGACGTCATCGCCGCCGAAAAGCCCTGTCTGCAACAAATGGTTGAAGCCTATGAAGAAACCGGCGGCAACATGGTCGCCACGATGGAGGTGGCGCCAGAGCGCACCAGCGCCTACGGCATTCTGGACGTGGCCGAAAACGCCGGCACGGTGGTCCGCGTGCGCGGAATGGTCGAGAAGCCCAAACCCGAAGAGGCGCCCTCGAACCTGGCGGTGATCGGACGCTACATCATGGGTCCTTCGGTGCTGTACAACCTCAACCACATGAAGAAAGGCAGCGGCGGTGAGATCCAGCTGACCGATGCCATCGCCGAGGACATCGGCAACGGCGTGCCGGTCTTCGGCTATCGGTTCAAGGGCCAGCGGTTCGATTGCGGCTCGAAGGCGGGGTTTCTGCAGGCGACGGTGTCCTTCGCGCTGGCCCGCGACGACCTGCGCGACGACTTAGCCCGATACCTGAACGATATCGTCGCCACAGGCAAAGCCGCGCAGTGATGCACCGCGCCATACCTAGCCGTCAAACGGTGTAACCACCCAAATCACATCAAAAAAAGAGTATTTTTTAACATGAGCAACGTCCATCCCGTCATCTTGTGTGGAGGCTCCGGAACCCGGCTGTGGCCGTTGTCCCGCAAGAGCTATCCCAAGCAATTCGTGCCGCTGCTCGGTGAAACCAGCCTGTTGCAGGATTGCGCCGATCGGATGCGGGGTCCGGCCGAGGCACCTTTTTCCAAACCCCTGATTCTGACCAATGAGGCCTTCCGTTTTGTCGTCACCGAGCAGTTGGCCGCTGTCGGAATCGACCCCGGCCCAGTGCTGATCGAGCCCGAAGGACGCAACACGGCACCGGCTATTCTGGCGGCGGCCCTGTACCTGCAACAGCAGGACCCGGACGCGCTGATGCTGGTGGCTCCGTCGGATCATGTCGTCCCGGACAAGGCCGCCTTCTACGCCGCCGTCGAAAAGGGCTTGCAAGCTGTCGCGCAAGACCGGCATCTGGTTACGTTCGGCATCACGCCGGACCGGCCCGAGACCGGCTATGGCTATCTGAAGCTCGCCACGACGCCGGACGCTTCGGGCAAGGCCGTCCCGCTGGACCATTTCGTTGAAAAACCCGATCTCGAACGCGCCCGCCAGATGGTCGCCGACGGGAATTATCTGTGGAATTCCGGGATCTTCCTGTTCGCCGTCCGCGACATCATTTCCGCCTTCGAAGCCCACGCGCCCGATCTGATCGACCCGGTTCGAGTCGCCGTTGAAAAGGCCAAGGCCGATCTGGGTTTCCTGCGGTTGGACCGCGACGCATGGGAGCCGATCGAAGACATCTCGATCGACTATGCCGTTATGGAGCGGGCCGACAACCTGAGCGTCGTGCCCTTCGCAGGCGGCTGGTCGGATGTGGGCAGCTGGTCTGCCGTGCAGGAACTGAGCAACCCATCCGAGGATGGCGTGGCAACCGCCGGCGAGGTGACGGCGATCGACTGTCGCAACGTTCTGATCCGGTCGGAATCGCCAGCCCAGGAAGTCGTGGCGATGGGACTTGAGAATATGATCGCCGTGGCCATGCCCGATGCTGTGCTGGTAGCCAGCATGGACAAGGCGCAGGACGTCAAGACAGCGGTCGCGGCCCTCAAGGCAAAGGGCTCCAAACAGGCTGAACAGCTGCCGGTGGACCATCGCCCGTGGGGCTGGTTCGAAAGCCTGGTCGTGGGCGACCGGTTTCAGGTGAAGCGCATCCATGTGCACCCCGGCGCCGCGCTGAGCCTGCAGTCACATCACCATCGGGCCGAACATTGGATCGTCGTCGAAGGCACCGCAAAGGTCACGATCGACGATAAGGTGCAGTTGGTCAGCGAAAACGAGTCGGTCTATATCCCGCTGGGCGCTGTGCACAGGATGGAAAACCCCGGCAAGGTGCCGATGGTTCTGATCGAAGTTCAGACCGGAAGCTATTTGGGCGAGGATGACATCATCCGGTACGAGGATGTCTATGCCCGCAGCTGAGCATCCCGGCGGATGACCCCAGGGGCGGCCCCATGGCGGCCCCTTTTTTTGTGCGGCCAACAGAATCACCTTGATGCGTCGCCGCCCTTAGATGGCAACAAACCACACCATCGCCCCGATTTGTTTCGCCATTGGAAATCACCACTTTCGAATTCGTTTCCGTACCGTTCGCACGGGAAAGCGCGCCTTGACCACAGGCAGGGCAGAGTGACGCGCAAAGCACTCACTGACCCGACAGCCCAAGGAGGATGCCCGCCGTGTCACAAACCACTCCCCGCCTGAACCTGCCCTTTCTGCAACCGTCTCAGGCGCAAAAACATGTCACCCACAACGAGGCCCTGCGTGAGCTGGATCTGGTCGTACAGCTCAGCGCGATTGCGCTGAACGAAAACACCCCGCCTGCGGTACCCGCGCAGGGGGCGGTCTATGGATTGGGATCCGCGCCCACCGGCGCCTGGGCCGGGCACGCGGGCAAGCTGGCGGCCTGGCTGGACAATGGCTGGTATTTCGTGACCCCCAGAACCGGCTGGCGGATCTGGGATGAAACCGCCGGGCGGTTGAAGTCGTGGGACGGGAACGGTTGGATAGATCCGCCGGTCGAAACGTCCAACCTTGCGGGCATCGGTATCGCAACCGGCTATGACGGCACGAACCGTCTGTCGGTCCGCAGCCCGGCCACGCTGCTGACCCATGACGGGGCCGGGCATCAACTGAAGATCAACAAGGCCGCTGCATCCGACACTGCATCCCTGCTGTTTCAGTCCAACTGGACCGGCCACGCCGAGATGGGTCTGGCGGGAAACACCGACTTCTCGATCAAGGTGTCGCCGGATGGCGGCAGCTGGACCGAGGCCCTTCGTTTGGACGCGGCCACGGGCACTGTGGCCGGGGCCGCAGTTCAGGCTAGCGCGACTGACGTGACCCCCGGCCGACTGATGCGGGCGGATTTTGGCTATGGGCCGGGCAACCTGCTGGGCGCAGTCAGCCAGTCCGGCGGCACACCGACCGGAGCGGTGATCGAACGCGGCGCCTCGGCTGACGGCGAATATGTCCGCTTTGCCGACGGCACCCAGATCTGCACAACAAGCCCTGCTGGGGTCGGCTGTATCGCCAATGCCGGTGCCCTGTTTGCAAGCGCCACCCAAACCTGGACCTACCCGGTGCCCTTTGTCAGCGGCAGCTCGCCTGCCGTCTCGGGCAGTGGCGGGGCCACGGGCCGGTTCCTCAGCCTTGGAGCCGCAACCGACAGTCAGGCCGACTGGCAGGTCTTGTCGACAATCTCGGACACAACGGCAATCGCGCCTGCACTGGTCGCAATCGGTCGGTGGATCTGACCTGCTCAGCCACCCGGCCTTCGGGCCGGGCCGCTACTTGGCGCGTAGGCCGTGCTCGGGCTGCTCAAGGAACCAGGCATAGGTCTGGCGAATGCCGTCCTCGAGCCCGATGCGCGCCGTCCAGCCCATCCTCGCCAGCCGCGAAACATCCATCAGTTTGCGCATCGTGCCGTCGGGTTTGCTGGGGTCCTGGGTGATCCTGCCCTGGAACCCCGTGACCTTGGCCACCAGCGCGGCCAGTTCCGCGATCGAGACGTCCTGCCCGCACCCGACATTGATGTGGCTCAGCATCGGCTGGGTGTTGGCCTCGTAGTCGGCTCGCGGCAAGTCCAGCACGAACAGCGACGCCTCGGCCATGTCATCGACATGCAGGAATTCGCGCCTGGGTTTGCCGGTGCCCCAGATCACCACCTCGTCCAGCCCGTCGCGCGCGGCTTCGTGAAACCGGCGGATCAGGGCGGGCAGAACGTGGCTGTTTTCAGGGTGAAAGTTGTCGCCCGGTCCGTACAGGTTCGTCGGCATGACCGATCGGTAGTCGACCCCGTGCTGGCGATTGTAGCTTTCGCACAGCTTGATCCCGGCGATCTTGGCAACGGCATAGGGCTCGTTCGTGGGTTCCAGCACACCGGTCAACAGCGCATCTTCGCGCATGGGCTGGGCGGCCTCGCGCGGGTAGATGCAAGAACTGCCCAATTGCAGCAGGCGCCGCACACCGGCGGCAAAGGCCTGATGGATCACGTTGCACTCGATCATCAGGTTGTCATAGATGAAATCCGCCGGATAGGTGTTGTTGGCGTGGATGCCGCCAACTTTGGCGGCGGCAAGGATCACCACATCGGGGCGTTCGGCCTGCATGAAGTCGCGCACCGCCGCCTGATCGGTCAGGTCCAGTTCTGCGTGGGTGCGCGTGATCAGCTGCAGGTCCTCACCCTGGGCCTGACGCGTCTGAAGACGGCGCAGAATCGCGCCTCCGACCATGCCGCGATGTCCGGCGATATAGACCTTTTGCATTTTGACCCCCCTCAGCCGTTTTCGAGGCTGACCGGCAGTTCATAGCCATGCTCTTTCAACAGGGCGTGGCGTTTGGCCGTTCTCAGATCTTCCCGGACCATTTCGGCGCACATTTCCCGCGCCGTCAGTTCCGGCTCCCAGCCCAGTTTTTCCTTTGCCTTGGTCGGGTCGCCCAGCAGGGTGTCCACCTCGGCCGGACGGAAATACTGCGGGTCGATGCGCATGATCACGTCGCCCGGTTTCACAGCCGGAGCGTCCTCGCCTTCGATCGCCGTCACCGTTGCAACCTCGTCGACGCCACTGCCGGAGAACTCGACCGAGATCCCTAGTTCGGCCGCCGACCATTCGATGAACTCGCGCACCGAATACTGCTTGCCGGTGGCGATCACGAAATCCTCGGGCTGATCCTGCTGCAGCATCATCCACTGCATGCGCACGTAGTCCTTGGCATGGCCCCAGTCGCGCAGACTGTCGATATTGCCCATGTACAAGCACTGTTCGAGGCCCTGGGCGATGTTGGCCAGACCGCGGGTGATCTTGCGGGTCACGAAGGTTTCGCCCCGGCGGGGGCTTTCGTGATTGAACAGGATCCCGTTGCAGGCATACATCCCATAGGCCTCGCGGTAGTTCACCGTGATCCAGTAGGAATACAGCTTGGCGACGGCATAAGGCGAACGGGGGTGAAACGGCGTGGTCTCGCGCTGCGGGATTTCCTGGACCAGCCCGTACAGCTCGGAGGTCGAAGCCTGATAGAAGCGCGTCTTTTTCTCGAGCCCCAGAAAGCGGATCGCCTCGAGCAGCCGCAGGGTACCGATTGCATCGACATCGGCGGTATATTCCGGCGCCTCGAAACTGACCGCCACATGCGATTGCGCACCTAGGTTGTAGACTTCGTCGGGTTGAACCTCTTGGATGATCCGGGTCAGGTTCGACGTGTCGCTGAGGTCACCATAGTGCAGGCGTAGTTTGGGGTTGGGCTCGTGCGGGTCTTGATAGATATGGTCGATCCGCTGCGTGTTGAACGAAGAGGCCCGCCGCTTGATTCCGTGAACTTCATACCCCTTGGCCAAAAGAAACTCTGCCAGGTAAGAACCGTCCTGTCCGGTGATCCCGGTAATCAGCGCCGTTTTCGTCATCGAATGCCTCAAAAATCCTAGGGGTATTTGGGTTTCGCTCCTAAAACAGCAAGACGAACCAGATTGCAAGCCGGTCCGGCAGACAGCCATTGAAACCGGCGGAAGATTCTCAGAATGTGTGCCCGCCCGCCACGGTGGGTACCAGAAAGGGATAGTGGACAATGCGTATTGCGATGATCGGCACCGGTTACGTAGGGCTGGTGTCGGGGGTGTGTTTCTCGGATTTCGGCCATGACGTGATCTGCGTGGACAAGGCCGAAGACAAGATTCGGATGCTGCAGGCGGGTCAGGTTCCGATCTATGAGCCGGGGCTGGACATGCTGATGGCCAAGAACGTGGCCGCCGGACGGCTCAGCTTCACCTCCGATCTGGCCCGGGCGGTCGATGGGGCCGATGCGGTGTTCATCGCCGTTGGCACGCCGACCCGCCGCGGAGACGGGCATGCCGACCTGACCTATGTGATGGCCGCTGCCGACGAGATCGCTCGCGCCCTGACCGGCTATACCGTGGTCGTCACCAAATCGACCGTGCCCGTGGGCACCAACCGCAAGGTTCACGAGACCATTTCGGTCGCCAACCCCGTGGCCGATTTCGACGTCGCCTCGAACCCCGAATTTCTGCGCGAAGGCGCGGCGATCGACGATTTCATGCGTCCCGACCGGGTCGTGGTGGGCGTCGAGAGCGACCGCGCCGCTCAGGTGATGGCAGACATCTATCGCCCCCTGTACCTGCGGGACTTTCCGATCCTGACCACCGATCTGGAAAGCGCCGAGATGATCAAATACGCGGCCAATGCCTTTCTGGCGACCAAGATCACCTTCATCAACGAAATCGCCGGCCTGTGCGAGCGGGTCGGCGCCGACGTCAAGGAGGTGTCGCGGGGCATCGGTCTGGACGGGCGCATAGGCAACAAGTTCCTGCATGCCGGTCCCGGATATGGCGGGTCTTGCTTTCCCAAGGACACTGCCGCGCTGGCGCGGATCGGCCAGGATCACGCCTTTCCCATGCAGATCACCGAGACAGTCATGCGGGTGAATGACGAGGTCAAGAAGCGCATGATCGAAAAGATCCGCGACGCCTGCGGAGACAGCTTCAACGGCAAGACCATCGCGGTGCTGGGCGTGACCTTCAAGCCCAACACGGATGACATGCGCGATGCACCCTCGCTGACCATCGTACCGGCGCTGATCGGCGGCGGCGCTCAGGTGCGCGTGGTCGATCCGCAGGGCCGCGCCGAGGGCGAGGCCCTGCTGCCAGGCGTAGTATGGGAGGACGACCCCTATGCCGCCGTGCGCGATGCCGATGCAGTCGTGCTGCTGACCGAATGGAACGAGTTCCGCGCTCTGAACCTGTCCCAGATGGCCCGGGCGATGAAATCCCCGCGGATGGTCGATCTGCGCAACATCTACGCCCGCGAAATGGCGCTGAAATCGGGTTTCGACACCTATGTTGGCGTAGGCCGCTAGGCCCGCCGCATCACAGCGCCGCCGCCCAGACGCGGTACCGCCCCTGCCCAGTCACCTCGCGGATCAGCCTGCGGCTGGTGAACTTGTCGAGATTGCGCTGCACCGCCGCGCGCGAGGCCTGCGTCAGTTGCTCGGCCAGCGGCGCCGAAACCATGGGCCAGGCGGCCAGAACGTCGATCAGAACCGGCGGTGTCCGGCCGCTCAGATCATCGGTCGCGGCGCGAGCGCGCGACTCCCAGGCGCTGACGCGATCCAGGTGCAGCAGGGCGGCCAGCGCCGCCTGCCCCGCGCCGCGCACCCACGCGCCCAGCTTGTCTTCGGGCGCTCCTGCGCTGCGCAACGCCCCCGGCCCCGACAGCGCCAGCGGCATGAACAGCGCCCCACCCCGCCCCATCGTGGCCGCGTGGCGAGCGGCGATGACAGCGGCCTCGGTGTCCTGACCCATCCCTTGCGACAGCGCGCGCCAGGCGTGAAAGGCGATGGCCGACTGGGTCACCGGGTGCAGATCGGCGGCAGTGTCCATTACTTCGGCCAGATCGGCCACGGCCTCAGGCACCTCGTCGATGCCCTGCGCCATCCGGTCCAGAAACGCAGCCAGCCCGTGCTGCCAGCCCCCGTCGGACGGACCGGCCCCTGAGGTCAGCCGCCGCACCGCCCAGCCCGCCCGAAACAGGGCCTGTACGTCGTCGCCGGTGGCTCCGATGCGCAGCCCGGTCCACAGTGCCAGCCGGTCGACGCTGATCCGATCGCCGGTCCACCAACCCAGATCGGACACGTCCATCAGCGCCAGCCGATGCGTCCAGCCCGCCGGACCCGCCCGCAACCGTTCGTCCAACGCGCCGAAGGTCAGGGTCAACTCGGCCAGGTCCTGCGCCACGGCGGCCTGCGCCGCGCGCCACTCGCGCGGATCGAACAGCAGGCGCCGGTCCGCCCGGGGACCGGGCGGAAAAAGATCCTCGGCGGCCGGGTCGCTGTCGGGGGGCAGAAACCACAGGTCCTCGTCTTCCGGGGGATCGACATCATAGATGCTGCGCGGGCCGGCAAAGGGCTCGTCCTCGTCGGGGTCGGGGGAATGCGGTCCTGACATCATGACCTGCATTCTTCGGCGATTTTCAACGCTTCACAAGAGGGCCGGCGGCATTTCCGCCCAGCGGTGCCGGTGCTGGCGGTTATCGGGTTGAACAGGTCCGAGCTTCCCCGTTACCCCTTGGGCGACCAAAATCAGCCCAAGGGGACAGAACATGAGCGAAACGGTAAGGCTGACGCCCGAGGAAATGACCGATCTGAGCCTGAAGGTCCTGACCCATGTGGGCTATGGCCCCGACCACGCGCAGGCGATTGCGCGGATGCTGACCACCTGCCAGATGGATGATTGCCAGTCGCACGGGTTGTTTCGCCTGTTCATGTGCGCCCAGACCATGCAGGCCGGCAAGATCGACGGCCATGCACAGCCCGAGGTCACCTCCTCGGACAATGCCATCGTGCGCGTCGACGCGCGGGGCGGCATGTCGTTGCTGGCATTCCAGACCGGCATGCCGCATCTGGTCGACAAGACTCGCACCCACGGGATCGCGGCCATGGCGATCAACCGCTGTTTTCATTTCTCGGCCCTGTGGCCCGAGGTCGAGGCCCTGTCGGCCGAGGGGCTTGCGGCCATGGCGATGGTGCCCAGCCATTCCTGGGTGGCCCCGGCCGGGGGCACGCGCGGCAGCCTGGGCACCAACCCGCTGGCCTTCAGCTGGCCCCGCAGGGGCAAGGACCCGTTCACCTTCGACTTCGCCACCAGCGCCTTCGCCCGCGGCGAGATCGAGCTGTACAAGCGCGCGGGCAAACCCCTGCCCGAAGGCGTGGCGATCGACAAGGACGGCAACCCCACGACCGACCCGCAAGCGGCGCTGGACGGCGCGATGCTGACCTTCGGCGGCTACAAGGGCTCGGCCCTGTCGATCATGATCGAGCTTCTGGCCGGCCCGCTGATCGACGACCTGACCAGCCTGGAGAGCATGGAATTCGCCCAAGGAACAGGCGGCGCGCCATACCACGGCGACATCATCATCGCCTTCGACCCCGACCAGTTCAGCGGCGGGCGGCGACAGGCCAACGACGCGCGGGCCGAGCGCCTGTTTGCCGATATCCTCGATCAGGGCGCGCGCCTGCCGTCGCAGCGCCGCTTTGCCGCCCGGGCGCGTAACACCGCCCGAGGATATGCCGAGATTCCGACGCAACTTTACAGCGACCTGCTGGCCCTTCTGGACTAGGCGCCCCAGGTGTCGCGCAGGCGGTAACCTTGCGGCCAGGGATCGTCCGGGTCCAGCATGTGCTGGTGGATGCCGGTGATCCATCCGCGACCCGAGATCTCGGGCAGGATGGCGGCGCGGTCGCCAACATGGGTTGTGCCCAGTATACGGCCGGTAAACCGCGAACCGATGATCGAGACGGCCTCGAAGCTCTGGCCCGGCCGCATCTGCCCCCGCGCGGCCATCAGCGCCATGCGGGCCGAAACGGCGGTGCCGGTGGGTGAGCGGTCGACCTTGCCGGGCTGGATCGCCACCGCGGATCGGCCGGTCAGGCCGGTTTCGGTTGCGGCCAACGGTCCGCAGAAGGCGCAAAACGAAATGTGGTCCCAATCCGGGATCTCGGGATGCGCAAAGCCCAGCTGCGCATTGGCGGCATAGGTAATCGCCACCCCCAAGCGGGCGATGTCGGCGGCCTCGTCCTCGGTTATGCGCAGCCCCAACGCTGCGGCGTCGACCACGACGAAACTGTCCCCGCCATAGGCGGTGTCCACCGTCAGGGTCCCCAGCCCTTCGACTTCGAGCGGCGCGGCGAGGCGGTCGGCAAAGCTGGGCAGGTTCTGCACGAAGATCCGTTCGGCCTTGCCGTTGCGGCATTCGGCCCTCACCCGCACCAGCCCGCCCGGCGCTTCGAGCGTCAGGTGGGTCTCCGGCTCGGTCATCGGCAGGATGCCCCCGTCCAGCAGCACTGTCGCCACGCAGATCGCGTTCGAGCCGGACATGGGTGGCGTGTCTTCGGGTTCCATGATGATGAAGGCGGCGTCGGCCTTTGGGTGTTTGGGCGGCACCAGCATGTTGACATGGCGGAACACTCCGCCGCGCGGCTCGTTAAGTACGAAGTTGCGCAGGGTCTGGTCGCGGGCGATGAAGCTGCGTTGCTCCCAGATCGTGTCGCCGGGCGGCGGGGCGACGCCGCCGACGATCACATCCCCCACCTCGCCCTCGGCATGGGCCGAGATCACGTGGATGGTCTTGCTGCTGCGCATCACCCGCTCAGAACCGGGTGGCGGCGAAGGGATCGACCTGGATGGCCGGATCGGTGCCGTCGACCAGCGCGCCCACCAGTTCCGCGGTGCCGGCCGACTGGGTCAGGCCCAGATGGCCGTGCCCGAAGGCATAGACCAGGTGCGGCGATTTCGGAGACCGCCCGATCACCGGAATGCTGTCGGGCAGCGAGGGGCGGAATCCCATCCATTGCGTCCCGCCTTCGGTCTTCAACCCCGGCAGGAACTGGCGCGCCTTGTTCAACAGGGTATCGGCGCGTTTGAAATTGGGCGGCAGGTCAAGCCCGCCCAGTTCGACCGCACCACCGATGCGAACACCGCCGTTGATTTTGGTGGCCACGAAAGCATGCCGCGAGAACGCCAGGTGCAGCCGCAGGTCGAACGCGCCCGGCGGCAGGGTCGTGTTGTAGCCGCGCTCGGTCTCCAGCGGAATCCGGTCGCCCACCGTACGGGTCAGGTGGTGCGACCATGCGCCCGCGGCCACCACGACCTTGCTGGCATCCGCCGCCCCCTGATCGAAGCGCACCCAGACGCCCGTGTCCGACAGCTCCAGCGCGCGCACGGGGCGCGTCTCGATCACCCCGCCACGGTCGCGGAACACCTGCGCCAGATGCTCGACCCAGCGTTTGGGATCGACGGTATTCCACCAGTGCGGCGTGAACCCGGCATGGGTAAAACGTGGGCTGAGCCCGGGCTGGATCTCAGCGATCGCTTCGGGGCTTTCCAGCAAGTCGAAGGCGATGCCATGCTGGCGACGCAACTCCCACGTGGGCAAGGCGGCACGGAACTCGGCCGCGCTTTCGTACAACTGCAACTGCCCGTCACGCTGCATCATCGCCTCGCCACCCGTATCGGCGATCTGCCGTTCGGTCGCGGCCTGGCACAGGCGCATCAGGCTGGCCTGCGCGGCGACCAGCGCTTGATACCGGCTGGGGCGACTGGCCCGCCAGAACCGCCACATCCACGGCGCGATCTGCAGGGCATAAGCGGGCGGGATCGACAGCGGCCCCAACGGATCGAGCAGCCATTTTGGGGCCTTCTTCATGATCCCGGGGGTGGCCAGAGGTTCGACCTCGGGGAAGGCGAACGCTCCGGCATTCCCCGCCGAACTGCCCGCGGCCACGCCTTCGCGGTCCAACACCTGCACGGCGTAACCCCGACGCTGCAGCTCAAGTGCCGCGCTGATGCCGACCACGCCGGCACCTATAACGATGACGTCTGTCTTCATGTGATCTCTATTTTTTCATGTGATCGCTATACCCGAACGGAATGCATCGGCGGGATCAAAAATCAAGCGGCTTTCGGCCATCACGAAAGCCTGACCGGTGATCGAGGGGATCACCCCGCCGTTCGGACCAGGCTGATAGGACAGCCGATAGGGGCTGCCGATGACGCTGGCCTGCACGATTTCATCACCGGGCGCCAAGCGCCCGTCGGCCGCCAGACACGCCAACCGCGCTGAACTGCCCGTGCCGCAGGGCGAGCGGTCATAGGCGTCATCGGGGCACAGAACGAAGTTTCGGCTGTGGACGTCGGGGGCCGGCGCGGCCTCCTGAAAGATCACATGATCGATCGGCTCTCCGGCTTCGCCGCCGATACCCGCGGCATTGGCCGCACGGCGGATGGCGACGCCCAGGTCGGTCAGGGCTCGGATATTCGCGGGCTCGACCGGCACCGGGCTGGGATCGACGATGAAGAACCAGTTGCCGCCATAGGCGACGTCACCGGTCACCGTGCCGTGGCCCGGCACCTCGATCTCGACCGCGCGGGCCACGCGGCGGCTTTCGACATTCGTCACCGTCACCGTGTGCGCGTCATGCAGCCGGACCGAGACCACCCCGGCCGGTGTCTCGATCCGATGCGTGCCAACCCCGATCCGGCCCAGATGCGCAAGCGTCACGGTCAGCCCGATCGTGCCGTGCCCGCACATGCCCAGCACCGCATCCGCGTCGAAATAAATTACCCCGGTCACGCAGTCCGGGTCGACCGGCGGCACCAGCAGCGCTCCCACCATCGCCGGCTGGCCGCGCGGCTCGCGCAGGACCGCGTGGTAGAAATCGGCGTGGTCGCGGGCCAGCCTCCCGGCCCGGTCGGCCAGCGGGCCGCTGCCCAGATCCGGCCCGCCCTCCAGGATCACCCGCGTGGGTTCGCCGCCGGTATGGCTGTCGATCACATGCATTCGGCGATCACCCCGCCCTGCCGCGACCAGTCCGCGAACCAGTTGCGGAACAGCGCATATTGTTGCTCGCAATAGCGGCGCTGCGCGTCGCTCAGCTCGTCAGTCTCGTTGAAATGCAGGCGGTATTCCTCTTCGCCGTTCAGCACCAGCAGGTATTTGTAGTACAGCACCAGGTCAGTGCCCTCGTCGAAACTGGACAGCACGCCAAGCGCCTCGTCCAGTTCGCGGGCGCGCAGGCGGGCCTCGGTATGGCCCTCGGCCGCCTTTTTCGACAGCGCCGCCAGCAACAGCGCCTCTTTCGGCAGCGCGGTGCCAATGCCGGTGATCGACCCGGTGGCCCCGCAGTTGACGAAGCCGTTGTAGACCTCGGTATCGACGCCGACCATCAGCGTCACCTCATCGTCGCGGCTGGTGATGTGCTCGGCCGCATAGCGCAGGTCGGCGCTGCCGCCGAATTCCTTGAAGCCCACCAGGTTGGGGTGTTCGGCCCGCAGCGCAAAGAACAGATCGGCGCGGGTGGCAAAGCCGTAGACCGGGCTGTTGTAGATAATCGCAGGCACGTCGGGCGCCGCCGACAGGATGGCCTTGAAATGGTTGCGCTGCGCCGCCAGCGAGCTGCCGCGCGACAGCACCCGCGGAATCACCATCAGCCCCACCGCACCGACTTTCTGCGCATGCGCCGCATGCGCCACCGCCGAGCGCGTGTTGATCGCCCCCGTGCCCACCACGACCGGAAGGCCCGCCTGCACCAGACGCTCGACACCTTCCATACGCTGGTCATCGGTCAGCAGCGGCCAGTCGCCCATCGACCCACAATAGACAACCGCGGACATCCCCGCCTCGATCATCTGCTGCCCTTTGCGAACCAGAGCGTCATAGTCAGGGGTTCGGTCGGCCTTGCACGGCGTCATCAAGGCCGGCATCGTGCCCGAGAAAACATTTGGTCGCATCGGCAGTCCTTTTCTTGCAGATCCTGCCTCTGCGTTAGCGGTTTTCGGGTTCGGAATCCACGGGAATCACAGCGCGCCCAGCCCCCGGCCCGGCGCGTGTGGACGTGGTTGTCGAGGACCGTTCAGCGCAGCCGCTGGCCGGTTTCGGAATCGAACAGCATTGCGCGTTCGGGCCGGACCGAAATCCCGATCCGCTCGCCCGTCTTGCTGCGCTGGTCGTCGCGCTCTTCGACGATCAACTTGTCACCATTTGGCGTCAGAAGATAGCTGTAGGACACGCCGCCTAGCGCCTCGGTCAGATCGACGGTGCAGCTGTCACCGGACCGATCGACGCCGATATGTTCCGGGCGGATCCCCAAGGTCACCTTCCTGGCATCAGCCGGCACCCCTTTTGTCACGGGAATCGTGTCCGTCAGGGCGGGATGGCGCACCGTTCCATCGACGACATCGCATTCCAAAAAGTTCATTGCGGGCGAGCCGATGAACCCCGCCACGAACCGGTTGTCGGGGTCGCGATACAGATCCATCGGAGCGCCGACCTGCTCGATCCGGCCATCGCGCAGCACGACGATCTTGTCGGCCATCGTCATCGCTTCGACCTGGTCGTGGGTGACGTAGATCATCGTCGCGCCGATCTCTTGGTGCAATCGAGCGATTTCGACCCGCATTTCTACGCGCAACTCGGCATCGAGGTTCGACAGCGGCTCGTCAAACAGGAAAACCTCGGGGCCGCGCACGATGGCCCGGCCGATGGCGACCCGCTGACGCTGCCCACCCGACAGGGCCTTGGGCTTGCGCTTGAGATACGGGTCCAGTTTGAGGATTTCTGACGCTTCGGCCACCTTCCGGTCGATCTCGGCCTTGGGCACGCCGTTCATGCGCAGACCAAAGCCCATGTTCTCGGCCACGGTCATGTGCGGATACAAGGCATAGGTCTGGAACACCATCGCCACGCCGCGCTTGGCCGGGTCCATGTGGGTCACGTCACGCTGACCGATGCGGATTTCGCCTTCGCTGGTTTCCTCCAGCCCGGCGATCATCCGCAACAGGGTGGATTTGCCACAGCCCGACGGCCCGACGAAAACGCAGAACTCTCCGTCCTCGATTTCCAGATCAATGCCGTGAATGACCTGGGTCTGGCCATACCGCTTGATTGCGCCCTTCAGGGTAACGCCTGTCATGATGCTTGCATCCTGTCCTTGCGGCCCTCGGGGAACCGCCATGCTTCGGCTTCGGCCCCGATCTGGTCGGCGGCACACCGCACCCGAGGGACCCATTTCTTCAACTGATCGAAATCCATGCGCTGGGTCGACCCGGTGATCGAGATCGCCCCCAGCATCCGTCCGCCCGATGTCAGAATCGGACAGGCCACGCAGATGATGCCGGGCTCGTGCTCTTCATCATCCATGGCAAAGCCCCGTTGGCGGATCCGGGCCAGATCGGCCCTCAATTCGGCCTCGGAGGTCAGCGTCCTGTCGGTGAAGCAGTGAAAGCTTTGCTGCGAAATCGCCTTGTCCAGCAGGTCGTCATCCAGATAGGCAAGCATCGCCTTGCCCACGCCGGTGCAATAGGCCGGGCCGACCTTTCCGGCTTCGGAATACATCTCGACCGGGTTCTTGGCATTGCGCTTGTCCACATACAGAACCTGACTGGAATCAAGCTGCGCAAGGTGCACCGTCTCGCCGGTTTCCAGGCTGAGCGCATCCAGGATCGGCCGCGCGATCGGCGCCAGAGAGCTTTGCGTCCAGGCCGAATGCGCCAGCCGCACCAGCCGCAGCCCCGGCGAATAGGTCTGCCGGTCTGGGTCGTAAGACAACATGCCTTGATTGGTCAGCGACTGCAGAAACCGGTACAGGGACGCCTTGGGAAAGCTGCTACTTTCCAGCAATTCGGCGAACCGCACAGGCCGGCCGAACGCCGCGACCTGCTCCAGCACCTCACATGCCTTGCCGATGGTTCCGTCACCTGCCACGGGTCTGAACTCTCCTCCACCTCCCCTTGCGGACGGGCCGCGAGGGTATTGACAAGCCTAGCCGATTCGATGTGTAGTTTTCAATATATAAAACTTGGTTTCACTATTTGGAACCGCTAAATGGAAGCTAAGGGAGGAAACCATGCATTCCATGTTCAAGCGCACGACGGCGGCACTGGCTGTCAGCGTGGCAATTGCAGCCCCGGCCGCGGCGGAACTGACCGGCGAGCTGCGCATTTTCCTAGACACGTCGAACCCCGCGCCGCGCGCGACGATGGAGGCGATGATCGGCCGGTTCGCCGAGAAACACCCCGGGCTCGAGATCGAGACCACCGTGATCGACCGCGAAGCCTACAAGACCCAGATCCGCAACTTCCTGACCGCCGACACGCCTGACGTGGCCACTTGGTACGCGGCCAACCGCATGCGTCCCTATGTCGAGGCGGGTCTGTTCGAGGACGTGTCGGACCTGTGGGCCGAGCCCGAGATCGCCGAGAACCTCGCCTCGACCAAGGGGGCGCTGACCATCGACGGCAAGCAGTGGGGCGTGCCCTACACCTACTATCAGTGGGGCGTCTACTATCGCAAAGACATCTTTGACGAACTGGGCCTGAGCGAGCCGAAGACCTGGGACGAGGAAATCTCGAACTGTCAGAAGATCGTGGATTCGGGCCGGGCCTGCTATACCATCGGCACCAAGTTCCTGTGGACCGCGGGCGGCTGGTTCGACTATCTGAACATGCGCACCAACGGGTTCGATTTCCACATGGACCTTGCCGCGGGCAAGGTCAGCTGGGAAGACGAGCGGGTCAAGCAGACCTTCGCCAACTGGAAACAGCTGATCGACATGGGTGCGTTCATCGACAACCACCAGACCTACAGCTGGCAAGAAGCCCTGCCCTTCATGGTTCAGGGTGATGCCGCGGCCTATCTGATGGGCAACTTCGCCGTGGCACCGCTGCGCGAGGCCGGTCTGACCGATGACCAGCTGGACTTCTACCAGTTCGTCACCATCAACCCCGATGTCGAACTGGCCGAGGACGCGCCGACCGACACCTTCCACATTCCGGCCAACGCCTCGAACAAGGAAGCGGCCCGCGAATTCCTGCGCTTCGTCGTCTCGGCCGAGGAGCAGACCATCATCAACAATGGCCAGAACCTGGGCCAGCTGCCGATCAACGCCAAATCGTCAGTGGATGATGACAAGTTCCTGCAGGAAGGCTTCAAGATGCTGTCGACCAACAGCCCCGGCGGCGTCGCCCAGTTCTGGGATCGCGACGCACCGGCGGAAATGGCCAAGGTGTCGATGGAAGGCTTCCAGGAGTTCATGGTCAAGCCGGACAACCTGGACAAGATCCTGGCCAAGCTGGAACGAGCGCGCCAGCGCATCTACGACAATTGATCGGGTGGTGGCCGGGGCAACCCCGGCCACGCCTCAGCCAATCACAGGACGGGTCTGACCCCGTCCCGCCTTCTCCAAACCGGGATTGACCATGACCGCCGTCGACGTCACCGAACACGAAAGCTGGTTCCACAGAAATCAGCAACGTATCGCACCCTGGCTGTTTCTGGCTCCGGGCGTGCTGTTCTTCATGGTCTACGTGATCATCCCCGTTTTCCAGTCCTTCAACCTGTCGCTTTACGAATGGGACGGGCTGGGCGCCGCCGAATATGTCGGCATGCGCAACTATGAAGACCTGTATTGGGAATGGGTCGACCGCGACGCCTTCTATGTCTCGTTGAAGAACAACCTGATCTGGCTGGTCATGTACCTGCTAGCGATCCCGGCCGGCCTGTTCATCGCGCTTTTCCTCAACCAGACGGTCTGGGGCATCCGGCTGTACAAGTCGCTGTTCTTCTTTCCCTTCGTCATCAGCCAAGTCGTGGTCGGGCTGGTCTTTACGTGGTTCTACGACCCCACATTCGGCCTTCTCAACGAGTTTCTCAGCTGGTTCGGGCTGGGCCCTGTGAACATCCTGGGGGATGAACGCTTCGTCACCTACGGCATAATTTTCGCGGGACTCTGGCCGCAGACCGCCTATTGCATGATCCTGTACCTGACCGGCCTGAACGCCGTGGACCCCGAACAGATCGAGGCCGGCCGGCTGGACGGCGCCAAGGGCGGGCGGATGCTGTGGCATATCATACTGCCGCAACTGCGCCCCGCGACCTTCATCGCCTTTGTCGTGACCATCATCGGCGCGCTGCGGTCGTTCGACCTGATCTCGATCATGACACAGGGCGGGCCGTTCGGATCCTCGCGCGTGCTGGCCTATTACATGTTCGAGGTCGCCTTGTCGGAATACGGGTTCCGCATGGGCTATGGCGCGGCCATCGCCGTGATCCTGTTCCTGATCATGCTGTGCTTCATCGCCTACTTCCTATGGTCGATGTACCGCGAAGAAAAGGGTTACTGAGATGTTTCCCAAACCGATCGAAAAACAACCCCGCGCGGCGCAGATTTCCTATCAGGCGATGCTGCCGATCGCCCTTCTGCTGTGGCTCGGCCCTCTGCTGGCCGTGGCCCTGTTCTCAATCAAGCCCGAGGCGGATTTCACCAACGCCAACTACTGGGGCCTGCCCTCCAGCTTTGAAGGCGCCAGGAACTACGGTCAGGTGTTCTTCAACTCGGACATGCCGCGCTATCTGCTGAACTCGTTCCTGATCACGGTTCCCACGGTGATCGGCGCGGTGGCGCTCAGCTGCATGACCGGGTTTGCGCTGGGGATTTACAAGTTCAAGTCGAACCTGTGGATCTTCTTCATGTTCGTGGCGGGCAACTTCGTACCCTTCCAGATCCTGATGGTGCCGGTGCGCGACCTGACGCTGGACTTGGGGCTCTACAACACGAAAACCGGCCTGGTGCTGTTCCACATCGCGTTCCAGACGGGGTTCTGCACTCTGTTCATGCGCAACTTCATCCGCGCCCTGCCGTTCGAGCTGATCGAGGCCGCCCGGGTCGAGGGCATCAGCGAATGGCGCATCTTCTGGTACGTCGTCCTGCCGCTGATGAAGCCCGCGATCGCCGCGCTCAGCGTGCTGATCTTCACCTTCATCTGGAACGACTATTTCTGGGCCGTCGTGCTGACCCAGGGGGCCGAGAGCCAACCCGTCACCGCCGGCATCACCAGCTTCAACGCGCAGTTCCGCGCCGCCTATCACTTGATGAGTGCCGGCTCGATCGTCGCGGCCCTGCCGCCGGTGGCCATGTTCTTTCTGATGCAGAAACACTTCATCGCGGGTCTGACCCTCGGTGCCGTAAAATAACGCCTAGTCAAGGTTTACAGTCATGACCAAGATCACCTTCATCGGTGCAGGTTCCACGATTTTCATGCAGAACATCGTGGGCGACGCCCTGCTGACCCCATCGCTGGCCGACAGCCATTTTGCCCTGATGGACATCGACCCCGAGCGTCTGGCCGAGAGCGAAACCGTCGCACGCGCCATGATCCGCTCGGTCGGGACCGGCGCGACCGTGTCCACCCACACCGACCGCCGCGCGGCGCTGGACGGGGCTGATTTCGTCATCACGGCTTTCCAGATCGGCGGCTACAGACCCTGCACCGTCACCGATTTCGAGATCCCCAAGCAATATGGCTTGCGCCAGACCATCGCCGACACGCTGGGCGTGGGCGGCATCATGCGCGGCCTGCGCACCGTGCCCGTCCTGTGGGATGTGGCCCGCGACATGGCGCAGCTGTGCCCGGATGCCACGCTGCTGCAATATGTCAACCCGATGGCCATCAATACCTGGGCGCTGGCCGAACGGTTCCCGGCGCTGAAACAGGTCGGTCTGTGCCACTCGGTCCAGAACACGGTCGAGGAGCTGGCCCATGACCTCGACCTGCCCAAGGATGAAATCCGCTATCGCGTTGCCGGCGTGAACCACGTGGCCTTCTTCCTGCGGCTCGAACATCAGGGCCGCGACCTGTATCCGGCGCTGCGCCGGGGCTATCACGCGGGCCAATTGCCCAAGGCGCCGCTGCTGATGCCGCGCTGCCCCAACAAGGTGCGGTACGAGGTGATGGATCACCTGGGCTATTTCTGCACCGAAAGCTCGGAACACCTGGCAGAGTACGTCCCGTGGTTTATCAAGGATGGGCGTCAGGACCTGATCGACCAGTTCCAGATCCCGCTGGACGAATATCCCACCCGATGCGAAGAGCAGGTCGCCAACTGGAAAGAACAGGCCAAGACCCTGACCGACGGGCGCGACATCGAGGTGATCCGCAGCCACGAGTTCGCTGCCGACCTGATGAACGCAATCGTCACCGACACGCCGTACGTCGCCTATGGCAACCTGCCCAATACCGGGCAGATTCCGCAGCTTCCGCTGGGCGCCGCGGTCGAAACGCCCTGTCTGGTCGACAGCAACGGCGTGCAGCCCTCGGTCGTCACCGACATTCCGCCGCAGCTGGTCGCCCTGATGCGCACCCAGATCAACGTGCAGGAACTGACCGTGCGCGCCTTGGTCGAGGAAAACCCCGAACACATCTATCACGCCGCCATGATGGACCCGCACACCGCCGCCGAACTGGACCTGCGCCAGATCCGCAACTTGGTCAGTGACCTGCTGACCGCCCATGCCGACTGGCTGCCCGACTGGTGCCAGCCCGCCAAAGCCGCTTGAAAGGGCCCCGCAAATGACCAAGAAACGCCGCTCACAGCATTGGTATGGCAAGCTCGACAAGGACGGGTTCATCCATCGGTCGTGGATGAAGAACCAGGGCTTTCCCGATCATGCGTTCGACGGTCGCCCGATCATCGGCATCTGCAACACCTGGTCCGAGCTGACGCCCTGCAATTCAGGCCTGCGCGACCTGGCCGAAGGCGTCAAGCGCGGCGTGTGGGAGGCGGGCGGCTTTCCCGTCGAATTCCCGGTGATGTCGCTGGGCGAAACCCAGATGAAGCCCACCGCCATGCTGTTCCGCAACCTGCTGGCGATGGATGTCGAAGAATCGATCCGCGCCTATGGCATCGACGGCGTGGTGCTGCTGGGTGGTTGCGACAAGACCACGCCGGGCCAGCTGATGGGCGCGGCCTCGGTCGATCTGCCTACGATCGTGGTCAGTTCCGGGCCGATGCTGAACGGCAAGTATCGCGGCAAGGATATCGGCTCGGGCACCGATGTATGGAAGTTCTCGGAAGCCGTGCGCGCCGGCGAGATGACCTTGCAGGATTTCATGAACGCCGAATCCGGCATGAGCCGGTCCAAGGGAGTCTGCATGACCATGGGTACGGCCTCGACCATGGCGTCGCTGGTCGAGGCGATGGGCATGAGCCTGCCTACAAACGCCGCCCTGCCCGCTGTCGATGCCCGTCGCATGGCGCTGGCGCACATGACCGGCAAGCGCATCGTCGAGATGGTGGACGAAGACCTCAAACCTTCGGACATTCTGACCAAGGCGGCGTTTGAGAACGCCATCCTGGCCAATGCCGCGGTGGGTGGATCCACCAACGCCGTGGTGCACCTGCTGGCGCTGGCCGGCCGGGTGGGCGTGGACCTGACTCTGAAGGATTTCGAGATCGGGTCGGACATTCCGCTGCTGGTCAACTGCATGCCCTCGGGTAAGTACCTGATGGAGGATTTCTGCTATGCCGGCGGGATGCCTGTGGTCCTGTCCGAGCTGAAATCGCATCTGCGCCCGGCCATAACCGTTCTGAACAAAGACATCTCGGCCCATTACGAAGGAGCAGAATGCTTCAACCGCGACGTGATCCATTCCTTCGACGATCCGGTAAAACCGGCCGCCGGGCTGCGCGTTCTGCGCGGCAACCTGGCGCCGAACGGGGCGATCGTAAAACCCTCGGCGGCCACCGACAGCCTGCTGGAAACGGAAGGTGAGGCCTATGTCTTCGACAGCATCGAGGACCTGAAGGCCAATATCGACCGCGATGACCTGCCGGTGACGCCCGAGACCATCCTGGTGCTCAAGGGCTGCGGGCCAAAGGGCTATCCGGGCATGCCCGAGGTCGGCAACATGCCGATCCCCGCCAAGCTGGTGAAACAGGGCGTGCGTGACATGATCCGCGTTTCCGACGCACGCATGTCGGGCACCGCCTTCGGCACAGTGATCCTGCATGTCAGCCCCGAGGCGCAGGCGGGCGGCCCATTGGCGCTGGTGAAAACCGGCGATCGCATCCGCGTGTCCGCCAGCAAGGGCGAGTTGGAATTGCTGGTCGACGAACAGGAACTGGCGGCCCGCCGCGCGGCCTGGCAGCCCGACGACCCGCATTACACCCGCGGCTATGCCAAACTGTATATCGACCATGTCCTGCAGGCCGATCAGGGGGCCGACCTTGATTTCCTGGTGGGCAAGGACACCCGCCTTGTGACCCGAGAGAGCCATTGATGAGCCAGCCAGCCACTTTCCATGACCTCGACGGGGCGTCCGTCTTCATCACCGGCGGTGGGTCCGGCGTGGGCGCGGCCCTGACCGACGGGTTCCTGGCCCAGGGCGCCAAGGTCGCCTTTATCGGCCGGTCCGACGCCAGCGCGTTCGTCGAAGAGATGCGCGCCAAACACGGCCGCGCGCCCTTGTTCCTGCAGGGCGACATGACCGACACTGCGCTGCTGCGCAAAACCATGACAAAGGCCGCCGAGGCCCACGGCCCGCTAAACGTGCTGGTCAACAATGCCGCGAACGACAAGCGCCACAGCCTCGAGGAAACCACGCCCGAGTTCTGGGACTGGATGATCGCGGTGAACCTCAAAGCCTATTACTTTGCCTGCCAGCAGGCCGCGCGGCAGATGGCAGAAACCGGCGGGTCGATCATCAACTTCAGCTCGATCAGCTACATGATGGGCAATGCGGGCTATCCGATCTATACGACGGCCAATGCCGGAATCACCGGCATGACCCGCTCGCTCGCGCGTGAGCTGGGGCCGAAGAACATCCGCGTCAACGCATTGGCGCCCGGCTGGGTGCTGACGCAGAAACAACTGGACATGTGGGCCACGCCCGAAGATCTGGCCGCGCATATGGATCGCCAATGCCTGAAGGAACATCTGAGCCCGGACGACATGATCGCGCCGACGCTGTTTCTGGCATCAACGGCCAGCCGCGCCATGACCGGGCAATGCATGGTCGTCGATGGCGGCGTGATCACAACGGGGTGAGGACATGAACACCGAGTGGATCGCAATAGACTGGGGCACCTCGCATCTGCGCGCCTGGGCGATGCAGGGCGATACGGTGCTGGACCACGCCCAATGCGACCGGGGCATGGCGACGCTGGGCCGGGATCAGTTCCAGGACGCGCTGCTAACGCTGGTCCAGGGCTGGCTGGGCACGGCGCCCGTCGATGTGATCGCCTGCGGCATGGTCGGTGCCCGCCAGGGCTGGGTCGAGGCGCCCTATGTGGCTGTTCCCGCCAAGCCGATCTCGACCGTTCCGGTGCGCGTGCCCGGCACCGATCCACGCATCCGCGCCTTCGTGGTGCCCGGCCTGAAACAGGACGACCCCGCGGACGTGATGCGCGGCGAGGAAACCCAGATCGCCGGCTACCTGTCCACGCGCCCGCATTGGGATGGCGTGATCTGCCTGCCCGGCACCCACACCAAATGGGTGCAGGTCAGCGCGGGCGAGGTCGTCAGCTTCCGCACCTTCATGACGGGTGAACTTTTCGATCTGCTGGGCCAGCACTCGGTACTGAAACACTCGGTGGGCGAAGGCTGGGACGAGGACGCCTTCGCCACGGCCGTGGCGGACACGCTGTCAAAGCCCGAGCAACTGGCCGGGCGGCTGTTCGGGCTGCGTGCGGCCGACCTGCTGCACGGCCAGGACCCGGCCACCGCACGGGCCCGCCTGTCCGGTGCCCTGATCGGTGCCGAGCTGGCCGCCACCCGCCCCTATTGGCTGGGTCAGCAACTGGCCATCGTCGGCGCCGAGGCCTTGTCGCACATCTATGCCGCGGCGCTGCAGCAACAGGGCGCGTTCGTCGAAACCGCCGACGCGACCCAGGCCACGCTGGCCGGTCTGCTACAGGCCCGCACCCTCACGAGGCAAACCGCATGAGCCGCCCCATCATCGCCATTCTGCGCGGGCTTGACCCGGCGCAGGCCGAGGCCGTCGGCCAGGCCATTCTGGACGCAGGGATCGACCGGATCGAGGTACCGCTGAACTCGCCCGACCCGCTGGACAGCATCGGCCGTCTGGCCCGTTCGATCGGCGACCGCGCGCTGGTCGGGGCCGGAACCGTCCTGACCGTGGACGAGGTCGAACAGGTGGCTGCCGTGGGCGGCAAGCTGATCGTGTCGCCCAATTGCGATGCCGAGGTGATCGCGCGCACGGTGGATCTGGGCCTGCAAAGCTGGCCCGGTATCTATACCCCAACCGAGGCCTTCGTCGCCCTGCGGGCCGGGGCCACCGGGTTGAAACTGTTTCCCGGTGTGATGGCCGGACCGGCGGGGCTGGCTGCCATGCGCCCGATCCTGCCCAAGGGTACGCAAGTTTATGCCGTGGGCGGCGCGGGGCCCGAGAATTTCGACGACTGGCTCAAGGTCGGGGCTGACGGGTTCGGCATCGGCTCGGCCCTGTTCAACCCCGGCATGTCCGTGGACCAGATCGCCGAGAACGCCCGCAGGATCGTAGCCGCCTATGACGAGGCCGCGAGATGAGCCAGGTCTTTGACGACCGCCCGTGCGAGTTGGGCGAGGGCCCGCTGTGGCACCCCGAACGGCAACAGCTGTTCTGGTTCGACATCGTCAACAAGCGCCTGATGACCCGCGACGCGGATGGTCCGCAAAGCTGGGATTTTGCCGAGCAAGTCTCGGCCGCAGGCTGGATCGACCGCGACACGCTGCTGATCGCGTCGGAAACCGGGCTGTGGACGTTCGGGCTGGAGAGCGGTCGCAAGGACCGCATCATCGCGCTCGAGGCCGACAACCCGGTGACCCGCTCGAATGACGGGCGGGCTGATCCGTGGGGGGGATTCTGGATCGGCACCATGGGCAAGCGCGCGGAACAGGGCGCGGGGGTGATCTATCGCTTGTGGCGGGGTGAGCTGCGGCAGCTGGTGCCGGACGTAACCATCTCGAACGCGATCAGTTTCGCGCCCGACCGGTCCTGCGCCTATTTCTGCGACACGGCCACCGGGCAGGTGCGGCGCTGGGGTCTGAACCCCGAAACCGGCTGGCCCGAGGGCGACAGCGCGGTGTTTCTGGACCTGCGCGCCGAGGGTCTGAACCCCGATGGCGCGGTCGTCGACGCCGCGGGTAACCTGTGGCTCGCACAATGGGGCGCGGCGCGGGTTGCGACCTATGACGCCGGCGGAACCTTCCTGCGCGCGGTGTCCTTCGCGGCAACCCATACCTCATGCCCCGCTTTCGGCGGGCCGGATCTGACGACGCTGTTTTGCACCTCGGCCCGCGAAGGGCTGGATGCGGACACCATCGCGTCACACCCCACTAACGGAATGACCTTTGCCGCCGAAAACGCGGGCCAAGGTCAGGCGGAACACAGAGTTATCCTATGACCCCCGAACTTGGCGTTTGCTATTACCCTGAACACTGGCCGCAAGAAATGTGGGCCGAAGATGCCGCGCGCATGGTCGAGGCCGGTCTGCGCTGGGTCCGGATCGGCGAATTCGGATGGAGCCGGATGGAGCCGGAACCGGGCCGGCTGACATTCGACTGGCTGGATCAGGCCATCGAGACCCTTGGTGCGGCCGGGCTGAAAGTGGTGCTGGGAACCCCAACCGCCACGCCGCCGCGCTGGATGCTGGACCGGCACCCGGACATGCTGGCGGTGGACGAAAACGGGCAGCCGCGCATGTTCGGCTCGCGCCGTCACTACTGTTTCAGCCATCCCGGATATGTCGACGAGTGCGTCCGCATCGCCCGGATCATGGGCGAACGCTATGGCCGCAACCCGCACGTCGCCGCCTGGCAGATCGACAATGAATATGGTTGCCACGACACCACCGTCAGCTACAGCGAGCCTGCCCGGGAGGCCTTCCGCCGCTGGCTGGCCGAACGCTATGGCTCGGTCGAGGCGCTGAACGCGGCCTGGGGCAACGTGTTCTGGTCTATGGAATACAGCGATTTCGATCAGATCGACCTGCCCAACCTGACCGTAACCGAACCCAACCCGGCGCATGTTCTGGCCTTCCGCCGGTTCAGCTCGGACCAGGTGGTGGCCTTCAACCGGGCACAGGTTCAGGCGCTGCGGCCTCTGACCGACGCGCCGCTGCTGCACAACTACATGGGTCGGATTCTGGATTTCGACCATTTCGAGGTGGGCGCCGATCTGGATATCGCCACTTGGGACAGCTACCCGATCGGGTTCCTGTCCGACCGGCTCGAGGCCGACGCGGCGCACAAGACAGCCTTTCTGCAACAGGGCGATCCCGACATGCAGGCCTTTCACCACGATCTGTACCGCGCCGTCGGGCGCGGCCGCTGGTGGGTGATGGAACAACAGCCCGGACCGGTGAACTGGGCGCCCTACAACCCGGCCCCCCTGCCGGGCATGGTGCGGCTTTGGTCGCTTGAGGCTGTGGCCCACGGGGCCGAGGTGGTCAGCTATTTCCGCTGGCGGCAGGCGCCTTTTGCGCAGGAACAAATGCACGCGGGCTTGCTGACGCCGAACAACCGCCCTGCCCCCGGTCTGACCGAGGCGCAGCAGACGGTCGCGGATTTGGCCGCGCTGGGGCCGGTCGAACCGGTGCAGGCGCGGGTGGCCATCCTGTTCGACTACCCGTCGGACTGGGCCTGGGCGACCCAGCCTCAGGGCGCGGGGTTCAACTATTTCCGGCTGGTGTTTTCCGCTTATCGCGCCCTGCGCCGCGCCGGGCTGTCGGTCGATGTCGTGCCGGCCACGGGCATGGACGAAGCCGAGTATGATCTGATTCTCGCCCCCGGGCTGGCCACGCTGGACGACGCGCTGGCCGACCGGTTGCGCGCGGCGACCAAACTGACGGTTCTGGGCCCGCGCACCGGGGCAATCACGGCTGATTTCCAGTTCCCGACCCAAGGCCGCCCCGGCCTGCAAGCGCTGGACTGCGACGTGGCGCTGGTGGAATCTCTGCCGCCCGAGATCACCCGCCCGGTTCAGGGCGGCGGCGCCGCGCAACACTGGGTCGAGCGGCTGACCGGCAACGCGCCCGATCTGTTGACGTTTGCGGACGGGACCCCGGCGCTCAAGGGCAGTGACCAGCTTTGGTATCTGGCCGGATTCCCGGACGAAGACCTGTGGGACCGGATCGTTGAAATGGCCGCGCAGAAGGTCGGGCTGACCCTGCATCCGATGCTGCCCGGCCTGCGGCAGCGCGAGACCGCGACCCATCAGTTCCTGATCAACTACAACGCTCATTCCGTCGAATGGAACGGCCACACGATCGCGGCCTGCGACGTGGCCATTCTGAAACGCAATCCGCCCGGCTGGGGCTGACCTCAGGCCGGGCGGAAGCCTTGACCGGCGCGCCTATTGGTCGCCGCTCAAGCTGTTGGGATCGAACACGTTCCCAAAACCGCTATTGCCCTTGGGCGGTGCTTCGGCTTCGGGCTCGGCGTCGCTGCCGCCACCCAGAGTGCCGGGCGCGAACACACCGCCAAAGCCGCTGTTGTTCGAGGGTTTGGGCGCCGATTGCGTGGCTCCGCCCTGCTCGGCCTCCTGGGCTTCGCGCTGCTTGCGCTGCTCCTCGCGCTGCTTGCGCAGCTCTTGGATACGGCGTTCGGCCTCCAGGCGTTTCTGCTCTTTCACGTTGGCGATGCACTGGTCGGGGCTGTAGACCGCCGCCGTGCCCACCACCGTGATCGTCGCCACCGCAAAGACCACCAGCAACACCGCCGCCATGTTCCCGGCAAAGAAGCTGGGCAGGCGGATCTTGCCGCCCAGGTCCTGCACCGTCGCGTTGCGGCGGGCGGCGGCGACCAGCTCCTGCCGGCGCAGCTTGGCCTCGTTCAGAAGGGCAAAGAACACCGTCAGCGCCACGATGATGAAGGCCAACGCCGAGATCGAGGGCGTGATGCCGTACCGCACCTTCTGCGCCAGCTCGATGGTCAGCGTCGGATACTCACCGAAGGTGAAGGTGGTGGTGTTGTAGTTCTCGAACGAGGCCAGAAACGCCAGCACCGCCGCCGACGCGATCGCCGGGCGCATGAACGGCAGCAGGATCTTGCGAAACGCCTGCGCATGGGTCGCACCCAGATCCAGCGCGGCCTCGGTCAGCGCCGTGTTATAGCGCTGCAACCGCGCCACCAGCACCAGCATGCAATAGCTGGCGATGAAGGTCGATTGGCCGATCACCGTCAGGAACACCCCGTTCGACAGGACGCTGTCCGCGCCCAGCCCCAGCATCCGGTTGATCCGGTCCCAGAACACCAGGGTCGAGATGCCCAGCACCACGCCCGGGATCAGGATCGGCGCGATGATGATCGTATAGTAGGTGGCGCGTAGCCGGGGCCAGATCTGGGTCAGCATCAGCGCGCCGGCCAGCCCCATCGCCACCGACAGAACCACCGTTCCCGCCCCGATGATCAACGAGTTCTTGATCCCGTTCAGGATGCGCTGATCTTGGAACAGTTCGGTGAACCACTGGAAGGTCAGGCATTCCCACGGGCTAATCCGCGGGAAGCTGGACGAGTTGAAGGCGGTGATCGACATGATCACCAGCGGACCCAGCAGATAGGCGAAGAAGATCGCCAGATAGACCCAGATGCTTATGCGGAGGAAGGAATTGTTCATTTCCCGATATCCCCCATGTTCACCTTGAACAGGCGCATCATCGCCAGCACGAACAGGATGCAGGTCACCAGCAGCACCACCGCATAGGCTGCGCCCTGGGGCCAGTCATTGTTGTCGTTGAACTGCTGATAGATCAGCTGCGTGAACCACAGGCTTGACGGCCCTCCCAGGATCTGCGGCGCGGCCAGCGCACCGGCCGACAGCATGAACACCATGGTACAGCCCGAGCTGATCCCCGGCTTGGCGTATGGGATGACCACCCGCCAGTGGATCCGCCACCAGGGCGCCCCCAGATCCCGCGCCGCCTCGATCTGGTTCCGGTCGAGGCTTTCGATCACGTTGTAGATCGGAAAGATCATCAGCAGGATGTAGGCATAGCCCAGACCGGCATAGAGCGCGATGTCGTTGCGGATGAAATCGAAGGGCGTGTCCCAGATGCCCAGGCCTACGAACAGCGTGTTCAGAACGCCAGTTTCGCCAAAGATGATACGCAGCGCAAAGGCGCGCAGGATCTCGTTGATCCAATAGGGGATGATCAACATGACTGCGAAGATGCGAATGTGACTGCCCTTGGACTGGCCCAGGTAATAGGCGATCGGATAGCAGAGGATCAGGTTGAAGATCGTCACGCAGACCGCCGCCACCAGTGTGCGGAAGAACACCCGTAGATCGACGGTGTTGTAGTCCTGACTGCCGCCCTCGGGGCCGTAGATCAGGTATTTGTAGTTCTCCAGCGTGTACACGTCCTTGGGGCCGCCGATTTCCGGGGGCGGCAGGTTGGGACGGAAGGAGAAGTCCAGCATCGACAGCTGCGGCAGGATGATCAGGCCGATCGTCCAGAACAGGACCAGACCCAGAATCGTCAGCCCCATGCCGGTGCCGTTGCGGTTGAAGAAATCCTTCAGAAAGGAGGGCATGTCTCGGGCCTCCCTATTCCGCGGCCAGTTCACCGGCCGGAACCACGACCGCGTTGCGGGTGTCGTATTCCAGCGTGATGTTCTGTCCCGTGTGATCCTTGAACGACTGGCCGTGGTTCGGGATCGAGACCTTGATCTCTTTCCCGCCATCGCCTTCGGTGAAGATGTTGAAGACGTTGCCCTCGAATTCCTCATGGGTCACGCGCGCGGTCACGAAGTGATCGCCGCTGGCGCCCTCGGGCGCGATCGAGAACGCCTCGGGCCGGATGAACATCATGGCGTCGTCGCCCTCGGCCAACTTGCCCCGGTTGGCCGTGGAAATACGCGCCACCAGCTCACCCGAACGGTTGGTTGCGATCAGCGCCTCATCCCCCATCACCCGCTTGACCTTGCCGCGGAACACGTTGTTTTCGCCCACGAAAGAGGCGGCAAACGCCGTGGCTGGATCGTTGTAGATGGTCTTGCCGTCGGCGATCTGGTCGATCACCCCGGCGCGCATCACGGCGATGTTGTCCGACATGGTCAGAGCCTCGCCCTGGTCATGGGTGATGTAGATGAAGGTGATGCCCACCCGCTGCTGAATTTCGCGCAGCTCGGTGCGCATGTGCTGGCGCAGCTTGAGGTCCAGCGCCGACAGAGGTTCGTCCAACAGCAGCACGTCCGGCTCGGCGCACAAGGCGCGCGCGATGGCCACCCGCTGGCGCTGACCTCCCGACAATTCGCTGGGCAGCTTGTCGCCCTGACCCGGCAGCGCAATCATGTCCAGCAGTTCGTCCGCGCGTTTGCGCCGTTCGGCGGCGCTGGCACCTTTTATCTCCATCGAAAAGGTGATGTTCTCCCACACCTTCATGAGCGGAAACAGCGCGAGGTTCTGAAAGATCAGCGCGGTCGGACGCTTGTTCGGCCCGATGCCCTTCATGTTCTTGCCGCCGATCAGGACATTGCCTTCGCTGGGCTCGAGGAACCCAGAGACCGCCCGCAGGATCGTGGTCTTGCCGCAGCCCGAAGGCCCAAGGAACGAAAAGAAGTCGCCGCCGTTTATGTGAACGTTCGCATCGCGTACGGCGACAAAATCGCCGAAGCGAATCCACAGGTTTTCCAGATCAACTCCGATCCCTGCACTCATATTTAGTTTCTCCCTGTGACACAGCCTTTGGCCGCACCGTATCGTTGTCCGTCACGCGGAGCGCGTGCGGGGTCCTGTGGCCCCCCGCTGTGTTGCGGGGGGCGCGATCGAGTTACGATCAGGCGCTCTTGAACTTGTTGACGAACTCGGTCCGGGTTTCGGCGTACCAGGGGGCCTCGGCCGGCCAGGGGTTCAGGTTGGCCAGCGAGTCGCCCGGATAGGCCTCGGCAAAGTTCTTCTTGTAGGTATCGCCGGAATATTGGTCGGCGCCCAGTACCGGCGAGTTGTAGCCGTGGCTGTCGATCGCCACGCCCGCGGGCTCGGGTTGATAGGCGAATTCGATGAACGCATAGATCTGGTCGATGTTCTGCGCGCCCACGGGCACCGACATGCCATCGACCCAGGCCATCGCGCCTTCGACCGGCGCCTGATAGTGCACCGGCTCGCCGGCAGATTTTAGCGCCAGCGGCGGACCGTCCCAGGTCTGGCCGACGACCACACCTTCGTTCAGCAGGCCATTCTTTTGGGTGTCGGCATCGTTCCACAGCAGCTTGATGCGGTCCTTGCGGGCGATGCACCAATCGGTGATCTGGCCCCAGACCTTGCGCATCGTTTCTTCGTCATTGTAGGCCGACCAGACCGAGCCGGGCTCCATCTCGCCCACACGCTCCATGTACAGGCCCGCGCCCAGCATCATCGAATGCGCGCGGCCCATGGTCTTGCCGGCGTTCTCCTCGGACCAGACATCGCCATAGGACGGCGCGTCGCCATCCGGCAGCCACAGGTCGGTGCGATAGGCGATGCCCTCGGTGCCCCAGATATGCGGCAGCCAGTGCACGCCTTTGCCGCCGAAGTTCCAGGCATCGGTGCCGATCTTGGCCATAGCCGGGTTCACCTTGTCAATCGGCACGCGGCTCATGTCAAACGGTTGCAGAAGTTCCAGCGGCTCCCACTGCAGCGACCGGTTGTTGGTGGGCGACACGATGTCGAAGCCCTGGCCTTTGGTCGCCTTCATCTTGTTGATGATTTCCTCGTTCGAGCCGATGCCGGTATAATTCACCTTGATGCCGGTCTTGGCCTCAAATGCCTCAAGGAAGCTGGGCGGCAGGTAATCCGACCACATCAGGATGTTGACCTCGCCCGAGGATGCCAGCGCGCTTTTGCTGTAGAGCGGCGCTGCCAGAGCGGCCGCACCGGCCCCTTTCAACACCGTACGACGGTTCACATTCGACGATTTCGCCATTGGTTTTCTCCCGTGTTTGGACTGAGTTTTGTTGTTGTATGTGCGTCACGTTAGAGTTTTGCGGCCGCTGCGTCAGTCCAAAAAGCGACAGATTGCGAAATTCATAGGTCCAGATTGACGACCGCGACAGGCGACGGCGGCTCACCGCAGTCGGAAATTTCTCTTCATTCGCCCGCAAATCAGGCTTCAGATCATACTTCCCCGCAGACATCGGCTGCGCCTGCCCAACCGGATCAGCGAACCCCTGTGTCTCGACCCGCGTGAATAGTTTACAAGAAAAAGGCCGCACCTGCCCCGCCATGGGGCCGGATGCAGCCTTTTTGTGCAGAATCAGAAGCGTCAGGCGCGCGGGCGCATCGACAGCCCGTTATGGAACAAGTGCACTTTTTCGGGCGCCGCCGTGACCGAGACCGTCTGCCCACGCAAACCGCGATGAATGCCCGGCAATTTGCCGATCACCGACTCGGCCCCCGGGGCCTTGGCGAAATAGAGCAGCGTCACCTCGCCCAAGGCTTCGGTGAAATCCACGACACCGGTCAGCAGGGGCGCGCCATCGGCAACCACCAGGTCCTCGGGCCGGACGCCCACATTGACTTTCTTGCCGACGTCCGCGTCTTGGGTCGGGATGGCCGAAACCGCCGTGCCGCCGGAATCCAGCGCGACGGTCGTGGTGGCACCGGTGCCGGTGATCGTTCCGGGCAGCAGGTTCATGGCGGGCGAGCCGATGAACTGGGCCACGAATTCGTTGTCGGGCGTCTCGTACAGTTCCAGCGGCGTGCCAACCTGTGCGATGCCCTTGTTGGCCAGAACCACGATCCGGCTGGCCAGGGTCATTGCCTCGACCTGGTCGTGGGTGACATAGATCATCGTGCTGTCGGGCATCGCCTCTTTCAGTCGCGCGATCTCGATCCGCGTGGCCACCCGCAGCGCAGCATCCAGGTTCGACAGCGGCTCGTCGAACAGATAGACCTTGGGGTCGCGCACGATGGCACGTCCGATGGCGACCCGCTGACGCTGACCGCCCGACAGAGCCTTGGGCAGCCGGTCCAGAAACGGTTCCAGCTGCAGGATCTGCGCCGCGCGGTTCACCGCCGCGTCGATCTGATCGGCGGGCATCTTGGCGATTTTCAGGGCAAAGGCCATATTCTCGCGCACGGTCATGTGCGGATACAGCGCGTAGCTTTGGAACACCATGGCGATGCCGCGCTGTGCCGGGGGCACGTCGTTCATCACCTGCCCCTCGATCTCCAGCGTCCCGCCCGAAATGCGTTCCAGCCCCGCGATCATCCGCAGCAGGGTGGACTTGCCGCAGCCCGAGGGGCCGACGAACACGATCAACTCGCCGCGCTCGATCTCAAGGTTGATATCCTTCAGGACATCGACATTGCCATAGGTCTTGGCGACATCGGTCAGCTTGAGTTCGGACATGGGTTACCCTTTCTCTCGGACCATCAGGCAGAATTGCGACGGCGCCAGCGTGGCGCTTGCCTGCGCGTCGACTGCGCCAAGATCCTGACCGATGCAGCGCCAGTTGCCCTCGGGCAGGTCGATTTCCGCGGTGTCATCGCCCAGGTTGAAGGCACAGAACACCTGCTGGGTATCATTCTCACGCAGGAAGCTCAGGATCGGGCCGGTTTCGCGCATGTGCGACTGGGTGCCCGACATCAGCGCCGGATACTCATGGCGCAGAGCGATGGCGCGGCGATAGTGGTTCAGCACCGACTGCGTGTCGGCTTCCATCCGGTCCACGGCGCGTTCAGCCTGCGCGATACTGACGGGCAGCCAGGGCGCACCTGTGGTAAAGCCCGACTGTTCGGCCTGCGCGGCCCAGACCATGGGCGTGCGGCAGCCGTCGCGGCCCTTGTATTCAGGCCAGAATTCGATGCCATAGGGGTCCTGCAGGTGCTCAAAGGCCACGTCTGCCTCGGGCAGGCCCAGCTCTTCGCCCTGATACAGGCAGGCCGAGCCGCGCAGGCACATCATCAGAACCGCGTGCTGCCGGATGCCGGCCTCGTCCAGATCCCAGCGCGAGGCGTGACGCTGCACGTCGTGGTTGGAGAACGCCCAGCACGGCCAGGCGTCGCCGGCCTTGGACAGAAGCTGGTCAAACACATGCTTGGTGTATTCTGCCGTCAGGCGGCGTTTCTCTAGAAATTCAAAGGCATAGCACATGTGCATGCGCTTGTCGCCACGGGTGTATTCGCCCATGATCTCAAGCCCGCGCTGTGCGTCGCCCACCTCACCCAGACAGGCGCGGCCGTCATATTGATCGGTCAGGGCGCGCAGCCGTTCCAGAAAAGCGATGTTTTCTGGTTGGCTCTTGGAATAAAGGTGGTCCTGATGGTTGTAGGGGTTGACCATCGGCGCGATGGTGGCGTTGCGCTGATCCAGAGGCAGCGCCGGGTTGTCGCGCAGTTGCGCGTCGTGGAAGTAGAAGTTGATCGTGTCCAGCCGGAACCCGTCAACGCCCATGTCCAACCAGAACCGCGCCACGTCCAGCAGCGCGTCCTGCACATCGGGGTTGTGGAAATTCAAGTCCGGCTGCGAGGTCAGGAAATTGTGCAGATAATACTGCTGCCGGCGCGTATCCCACTGCCAGGCCGAGCCGCCGAAGATCGACAGCCAGTTGTTGGGCGGGGTCCCGTCGGGCTTGGGGTCGGCCCAGACATACCAGTCGGCTTTGGGGTTCTCGCGGTTGCTGCGGCTTTCGACGAACCACGGATGCTGGTCCGAGGTATGCGACAGCACCAGGTCGATCATCACTCGCAGACCCAGACCATGGGCGCGGTCCAGCAACGTCTGGAAATCCTCCATCGTGCCGAACATCGGATCGATGGCGCGATAGTCGCTGACATCGTACCCGAAATCCTTCATCGGCGACTTGAAGAAGGGCGAGATCCAGATCGCATCGACCCCCAGACCGGCGATGTAATCCAGCCGCTGGGTGATGCCCCGCAGGTCTCCGATGCCGTCGCCGTTGCTGTCCTGAAAGCTGCGCGGATAGATCTGATAGATCACCCCGCCGCGCCACCAGTCGGACTCCGTCTTGGTTGAGTGCTTGAGGTCCACGTTGTTCTGCACGTTCATCACACGCCCTTATTTGACTGAACCGGCCAGCAATCCGCGGACCAGGTATTTCTGCATTGCAAAGAAGACGACCAGCGGCACCGCGATCGACACGAATGCCGCCGTCGCCAGGATTTCCCAATTGCCGCCACGGGTGCCCAGAAGCTCGACGATACTGTTGGTCATCACGGTGGTTTCTCCGGATGCGTCGATCAGGAACACCTTGGCCACCAACAGGTCGTTCCATGTCCACAGGAACTGGAAGATCGCGAACGAGGCCAGCGCCGGAAAGCTCAGCGGGAGGATCAGCTTGGTGAAGATTTGAAACTCGGTGGCGCCGTCGACCCGCGCATTCTCGATCAGGTCGCGGGGCAGACCGGCCATGTAATTGCGCAATAGATAGATCGCCAGCGGCATGCCAAAGCCAGTATGGGCCAGCCAGACGCCCAAATACCCTTTGCCGATGCCGATGTTCAGGTGGAATTTCAGCAGCGGGATCAGCGCCAACTGCAAAGGCACAACCAGCAGACCGACCACCGCGGCGATCAACAGCGCACGGCCCGGAAAGTCCATCCAGGCCAGCGCATAGGCCGCAAAAGCCGCCACCAGGATCGGGATGATCGTGGCCGGAATCGTGACCGTCAACGTGTTAAAGAACGCCTTGGCCATGCTGTCGGTGCTGTCCTCGGCCAGCAGGACCTTGTGGTAATTGTCCAAAGTGAACTCGGGCGGCAGTTCGGCGGTCACGAAGACGCGCGCGCCCCTGCTGCCGGTGAATTCCTCGGTGTTCTCCATCCGGTAATCGCCATTGACCTGAACGGTGATCGTTCCGCCCTTGCGCAGTTCGGCCGTCTGGCCCGGCTCAAATGCATCGATCTCGCGCGAGCTGATGCCCCATTTCGAGATGCGCGCGTTGGTGCCGGCGTCGAACAGATTGCCCTCGATCACATACAGGCCATTTTCCTGCACCTGGGTATCGGGCGCGGCGCTGCGCAGCGTCAGGTTCTGCTCGGACGGGAAAATCGCCCGCCACCAGCCGCTGGTCGCGATCTGGTCCGCCGTGCGAAACGACGAGATGAACAGGCCCAGCGTGGGCACAACCCACAGCACCACCAGAAACAGAACCGAGGCATGTACGGCCCATCTGAGCGCCGGGCGGGTTCCTGCGATCTCACTCATGGCGGACCCCCTATTCCATTTCCTTGCGCGCGTTGCGGACGTTCCAGACGAGGATCGGCGTCACCAGCAGCATGATCACCATGGCCGAGGCCGAGCCCACGCCCCAGTCGTTGGCGCGGAACAGCTTGTCGAACATGTAGTTGGCCAGCACCTGTGTCTCCCACTGGCCGTTGGTCATGGCGAACACGATGTCGAAGACCTTCAGCACGACTATGGTGATCGTTGTCCACACCACTAGGATCGTCGTCTTGATTTGCGGCACCTTGATCTTGAAGAAGATCTGGAGCGGGCTGGCGCCATCCAGAATGGCGGCCTCGACCGTTTCTTCGGGAATTCCACGAAGGGCCGCCGACAGGATCACCATGGCAAAGCCCGTTTGGATCCAGATCAGAACGATCATCAGGAAGAAATTGTTCCAGAACGGAATGGTCAGCCAGGTCTGCGGCTCGGTTCCGCCAAAGAAGATGTACAGGGCATTTAGCATGCCGATCTGGTCCTGCTCGATCGGGCGGGTGTCATAAACCAGCTTCCAGATCACCGAAGCGCCCACGAACGAGATCGCCATCGGCATGAAGATCAACGACTTGGCAATATTGCCCCAGCGGATGCGGTCGGTCAGCTGGGCCACCAACAGGCCGAATGCCGTCGACAGCGCCGGCACCACGATCAGCCACAGCATGTTGTTGCGCATCGCTTCCCAGAATTTCGGCTCGGCGACCATCTGGGCATAGTTGTCCAGACCAACCCACTCGTACCCGCCGCCGGGCACGCGGTCGGTCAGGGACAGGCGCAGCGTTTCCACCACCGGATAGGCGAGGTACAGCCCCAGTGCGGCCAGGGCGGGGAGCAGAAACAGCCAGGGCCGGATCATGTTGGCCCTGTTGATGTTGCGCCCGGCATTCGGGCCGCGCGGCGGGAACAGAACCTTGTCCAGAAACTGGTTGGACAGGTAGAAATAGCCGACGCAGGCGGATACGCCGATGGCGATCGTCAACAGACCTTGGATTGCGGGATGCATGTCACCCTCCGTGGCGACGATGGGTCGGGCAACCCGCATGCACGGGTTGCCCCTGGTTCACGGGTTTACTGGATCGCGTCCCAGGACGCCTGGATCTCGCCGGCGACCTCTTGCGCGGATTTGCCACCGACATAATCGACCATGCCGGTCCAGAACGTACCAGCGCCCACCGCGCCCGGCATCAAGTCGGACCCGTCAAAGCGGAAGGTGGTCGCGCCCAGAAGAATGTCGTTCATCTTCTTCAGCGTCGGGTCCGAGAAGGCCGAGGTATCGACACCCTTGTGTGGGGTCAAAAAGCCGCTGAGCGCCATCCAGGTCTCATGCGCCTCGGGGGTCTGCAGATACGCGATCAGGTCGTGCGCGGCGGGGCTGTCGTTGGTGATCGCCCACAACGTGCCCGCGCCCAGAACCGGGCTGCCCAGATCCTTGCTTTCATAGGCCGGGAAGTAAAAGAAATCGGCATCTTCACCCACGACCGTGCCTTCGGGGAAGAAAGCCGGGATGAACGAGGCCTGACGGTGCATGTAGCACTGCGGCGGTGAGCTGAACAGACCCTTGGGGCTGTCGCGGAAATCGGTTGTTGCAACCGCCCCGGCCCCACCGGCCACATAGTCGTCATTGCGGGCGAATGCACCGAATTCCTCGATTGCGGCCACGACCTTGGGGTCGTTGAACTTCAGGTCGTTGGTGACCCAGGCGTCGTAGTCCGCCGGGGACAGGGTGCGCAGCATCATGTCCTCAACCCAGTCGGTCGCCGGCCATCCGGTCGCGCCGCCCGACCCCAGACCGATGCACCAAGGCGTGCCGCCATCGGCGACGATCTGGTCGGTCAGGGCCTTGAGCTCTTCCATCGTGGTCGGGACTTCATAACCCGCGTCCTCGAAATTCTCGGGCACGTACCAGACCAGCGATTTCACATCGACCTTGTAGAAGAAGCCGTAGAGATGGTCCTGACCGTCCGGGCCGGCATAGGTGCCCAGATCGACCCAGGACTGGCCCGCGGCATAGTTGTCGCGCACCCAATCCGCCGTTCCGTCCGCCAGCGGCGTCAGGAACCCGGCCTTGGCCATGTCAGCCGCCAGTCCCGGCTGGGGGAACACGGCGATGTTCGGTGCCGAACCGGCCTCGGCGTCGATGCGGATCTGCTGTTCGAAGCTGTCCGAGCCGACATAGGCATATTCATGCCCGGTGGCAGCGGCAAATCCGTCCAGAACCTTTTCGACATTCTCCTGGTCCGGGCCAAGCCAAGGGCCGAACACGGTGACCTTTTCGGCCTGGGCCGCGCCCGCCATCAGGGCAAACGTGGCCGCACCTGCCAAAAGCGAGTGTTGCATTGATTTTCCTCCCAACTGTATCTGGCGCATATGAGACTCGGTTTTCAAAGCGCTTTGGATGCCCGCTGTTATCCGCTAACGGAATGCGGCTGTCAATCGTCTGTTTTCTTTGAGCCCCATGTTTTATTGATGCAGTCGCAGAGAAAATGAAACAGCTTGACGCAAGCAAAAATTGGCCACACAACAGGGACTGAACCGCAGATTTAAGGCGCTTTGACAGCCGCTATGAACCTCAAACAGCTCTCTCAGATCCTGGGCCTGTCACAGACGACGGTCAGCCGCGCGCTGAACGGCTACCCAGAGGTGAGCGAGGCAACACGCCTGCGGGTTCAGGCGGCGGCGGCCAGGCACGGCTATCGTCCGAACGCGCGCGCCAAGGGGCTGGCGACGGGTCGGTCGATGGTGATCGGCCACGTGATTCCCAGCTCGGCCCGGCACGAGATGGTAAACCCGATCTTCGGCGATTTCGTCGCCGGCGCGGTCAAGAAGTATGCCGAGCACGGCTATGACATGATGTTCACAAATGCCGACGACACCTCGATCGAGGACGCCTATCGCAGCCTCTTCCAGCGCGGCGCGGTCGATGGCGTGGTGCTGCAGGGCCCCAAAGTGGACGAACCGCGGATCGAGGTTCTGACCCGGATGCAGGTGCCGTTCATCGTGCATGGCCGCTCGACCGGCGTCAGCCTGCCCTATGACTGGATCGACGTGAACAACAAAAGTTCGTTCCAGCGCGCGACCCGCTTTCTGATCGACCTGGGCCACCGGCGGATCGCGCTGATCAACGGGCTGGAGGACATGGATTTTGCCCAAAGGCGCCGCGACGGGTATCTCGAGGCGCTGAAACAGGCCGGCCTGTCGCCCGACCCGGCCCTGATGCGCAGCGCCGAGATGACCGAAGTCTATGGCCACCACGAAACCCGAGACATGCTGCGGCTGGACGATCCGCCGACCGCGATCCTGACCTCATCGATGATCTCGGCCATCGGGGTGCGGCGCGCGCTGGACGAGGCCGGGCTGAAGATGGGCCGCGACGTATCGGTGATCGCCCATGACGACGACCTGTCCTATCTGAAGAACGGGCAGGACGTTCCGATCTTTACCGCCACCCGGTCTTCGGTGCGCCACGCTGGCGAACTGGCCGCCGAGATGCTGATCGAGCGCATCCGCGCGCCCCACGACCCGACCAAGACTAGATTGCTCGAGGCCGAACTGGTAGTCGGCGGCTCGACTGGTCCCGCCCCCAACAGGTTCTGAACATGAAATACACCCGTGCTGATTTCCCCAAAGACTTCCTCTTTGGTGTCGCAACCTCGGCCTATCAGATCGAAGGCCACGCACAGGGCGGCGCCGGCCCGACCCATTGGGACAGTTTCGCGGCCACGCCCGGCAACGTGGTGCGCGCCGAAAACGGCGATCTGGCCTGCGACCACCTGCACCGGTTCGAACAGGATTTCGACCTGATCCGCGAGGCTGGGTTCGACTGCTATCGCTTTTCCACCAGCTGGGCGCGCGTGCTGCCCGAAGGGCGCGGGCCGGTGAACCAGGCCGGGCTGGACTATTATGACCGGCTGGCCGACGCCCTGCTGGAACGCGGCATCCGCCCCTGCGCCACGCTGTATCATTGGGAGCTGCCCTCAGCCCTGGCCGACCTGGGCGGCTGGCGCAACCGCGACATCGCCAACTGGTTCGCCGATTTCACCGAGATCATCATGGGCCGCATCGGCGACCGCATGTACAGCGTCGCCCCGATCAACGAGCCCTGGTGCGTCAGTTGGCTGAGCCATTTCGAAGGCCACCACGCCCCCGGCCTGCGCGACATCCGCGCCACGGCCCGCGCCATGCATCACGTCCTTCTGGCCCATGGCCGCGCGATTCAGGCCATGCGGGGCCTTGGCATGTCGAACCTGGGCGCGGTGTTCAACCTGGAATGGGCCGAACCCGCCGATGAAACCCCCGAGGCCCGAGAAGCCGCCGATCTGTATGACAGCATCTACAACCGGTTCTTCCTGGGCGGCGTGTTCAACAAGGCCTACCCCGAGAACGTCCTGCAGGGGCTGCAGGCCCACCTGCCCGACGGGTGGCAGGATGATTTCGACACGATCGGCACGCCGGTCGACTGGTGCGGGTTGAACTACTATACCCGCAAGCTGATCGCACCCGCCGACACGCCCTGGCCCAGCCTGCAAGAAGTGCCCGGCCCCCTGCCCAAGACGCAGATGGGGTGGGAGATTGAGCCAAGCGCGCTGACCCGGTTCCTGACCCGTACGGCCCGGGACTACACAGGCGATCTGCCGATCTATGTCACCGAAAACGGCATGGCCAGCCCCGAGCGGCAGCAGGATGACGACCGCATCGACTATCTGAATCGGCATCTGGCTGCGGTGCAGGACGCGCTGGATCAGGGCGTTCCGGTCAAGGGCTATTTCATCTGGTCGCTGCTGGACAATTACGAATGGGCGCTGGGATACGAAAAGCGGTTCGGCTTGGTCGATGTCGATTTCGAAACGCTGGAACGGCGCCCCAAGGCGTCGTTCCGGGCGATGCAGGCCGCTTTGGCCCAGGGCGATCCGGTCTCGGTTCCGATGGCGCAGCCCAGGGGCGCAATGCACGACCACTGGAACCTCGTGGCCGATATCGGCGGCACCAACACGCGGCTGGGGGTCGTCACCAATGGCACGCTCACCGATCTGCGCAAATCGCCCACCGGCACCCTGCCCGAGTTTCTGGCCGCCCTGCACGACCTGTGCGCCGAGATCGGAACGCCGCCGCGCGCCGTGGTCGCCGCGGGCGCGGGCCCGGTGCGCAATGGCACGATCCGTCTGACCAATGCCAATCTGGACCTGTCCGAGGCCGACATCGCCACGGCCACCGGCGCGGACCACACCTTTGTCATCAACGACTTTACTGCCGCCGCGTGGTCGGTGGCCGAGATCACGGGCGATGACGTGCAGGCCCTGCAGGGCGACCCGACCCCGCCCAAGGGCACCCGACTGGTGGTCGGCCCCGGCACCGGGCTGGGCGTCGGCGCACTTTTGTATTCCGAAGGCCACTATCACACCGTCTCGGGTGAGGGTGGCCATGTCGGGCTGTCGCCCCGCACCCGCGATGAAGTGGACGTGTTCGAAGCCGCCCGCCGGATCGCGCCCGAGTGTTTCTTTGGCGACAGCCTGACGCTCGAGGCCGAGATGTTCCTCAGCGGCACCGGCCTGCCGATCCTGTATCGCGCTGTGGGCATGGCCGCAGGCCAGCCCGAAACACCCGTCCTGCCCGCCAAGGACATCCTGCAGGCCGCGCGCGACGGATCCGACCCGCTGGCCGCGCGCGCCGCGCAGATGTTCACCACCCATCTGGGCGCTGTAATGGGCGACATGGCCGTGACCGTGATGCCCACCGGCGGCGTCTTCCTGGTGGGCGGCGTGGCCGACAAGAACCGCTGGCTGTTCGGTGACGACTTCCTGGCGGCCTTCAACGCCGGAGGCCGGTTCGACGCGCTGCGGCAGGGCTTTGGCGTTTATGTGTCGGAGCAGGCCGAATTTGGCATTGTTGGCGCTAACAACTTCTGCAAAAATGCGCTCGCGCGGTAAATTCACCGCCTGATCTTTGCAGAAGGAAGGAGCCGGGACATGATCCTGTGCTGTGGCGAAGCCCTGATCGACATGATCGCGGAGCCGACGGTTTCGGGCGCGCAAGGTTTCGTGCCGCATTCGGGTGGCGCGGTGTTCAACACCGCCATCGCCCTGGGCCGGCTGGGTGCGCCTGCCGGAATGCTGACCGGGCTGTCGAGCGACATGTTCGGCCAGCAATTGGCGCAGGCGCTGAAAGACAGTCATGTGGATGGCTCGCAGGTTGTTCTTTCGGATCGTCCGACCACGCTGGCCTTCGTGCAACTGCAGGACGGGCACGCCACCTATTCCTTCGTCGATGAAAACTCGGCCGGGCGGATGCTGCGCCCCGAGGATATGCCGGACCAGTTGACCGCGACCTCGGCGCTGTATTTCGGCGGCATCAGCCTGGCCTGCGAGCCCTGCGCCGATGCCTATGCCGCCCTGCTGGACCGCCACGGGGCCGAGCGCGCAGTGATGATCGACCCCAACATCCGCCCCGGCTTCATCCAAGACCAGACCCGCTATCGCACCCGGCTGAACCGGATGATCGCGCAGGCCGATATCGTCAAGGTCTCGGACGAAGATCTGGACTGGATCGTCCCAGGCCCCGAAACGCTGGAAGAAAAGGTGCCGCTGCTGCTGCAGGCCGGCCCCGCCGTGGTGATCGTCACGCGCGGCAGCCAGGGCGCGACCGGGTATCTGGCCGATGGCCGCACGGTTACGGCGCCGGTCACGCCGGTTCAGGTCGTCGATACGGTGGGCGCGGGCGACACGTTCAACGCCGGGGTGTTGGCGCAACTGCACCGCGCCGGGCTGCTGACCAAACAGGCGCTCCGCGCGATCTCGCCCGACGACCTGCGCGCCGCGTTGGAACTGGGCGGCAAGGTCGCCGCCGTCACCGTATCCCGCGCCGGGGCCAACCCGCCTTGGGCGCACGAGCTGTAAGTCATCGAAAGCACCGATATGAAACGATCCGAGATCAACCGCATCAAGGCAGAGGCACAGGACTTCATCAATTCGTTCGGCTTTGCCCTGCCGCCTTTTGCCGACTGGACGCCCGAGCAGATGCGCAGCCCGCAGGCCGCCGGCATCCGCGCCCGCGGCCTTGGCTGGGACATCACCGATTACGGCCAGGGCAAGTTCGACGAGCTGGGCCTGTTCCTGTTCACCCTGCGCAATGGCGACGAAAAGGACCTGAGCGCAGGACGGGGCATGCTCTATGCCGAGAAGCTTTTGATTTCGCGTGACAAACAGCTGTCGCCGATGCATCGCCACATCGTCAAGGCCGAGGACATCATCAACCGCGGCGGCGGCGATCTGGTGATGGAGATCTACGCCTCGGCCCCCGATGGCAGCATCGACCGCGACACCCCTGTTACCGTACCCAGCGACGCCTGCCCGGTGACCATCCAGCCGGGCGAGCATCTGCGCCTGAAGCCGGGCGAAAGCGTCACGCTGATGCCCGGCATCTGGCACGCCTTCTGGGCGGAAAAGGGCGATTGTCTGATCGGCGAGGTCTCGACCGTCAATGACGACCGCACCGACAACGTGTTCGAACAGCCCATCCCGCGCTTTGCCACGATCGAGGAAGACACCGCGCCCGAATTCCTGCTGGTCGCCGATTACTGAGCGCGCGGGGCCGGGCCAAGGTGCGGGTCAGAGGCCAATGTCAACGCAACCCGGCCCCAAGGCTCAGCACTCCGTCGACCATCGCGGCCCGGGCCTCGACCCGCAGCAGATCGCTGGTCTTGCAGGTGCGGCGCCAGTTCCAGCGCTGATAGGCGAAGAACGCCAGGCAGATCGCCGCCATCGCCCCGGCATAGATCAGGACCCATTCCAGAACCACCGGCGCGGCTTCGCCCGTCTTGGCATAGGCCAGCAGACGATTCACCGCCGAACCGGCCGCCATCACGATGATCCCGAATAACAACAGGCTGCGGAACATCACGTAGACGGACTCGTCGATCTCGTATCCGAAGGCGCGGTTCTGGTCCGGGGCGCGCCGGATCGGGGCGGCGACCCATCCCGCCACCAGAGCCGTTGCGAAATTGAGCCCCGAGAACAGCCCGTCCAGCAACAGCGCGTCGGAGTTTGCCAGCAACCCGACCGCAACCCCTGCGCCCGCCATGAACAGGCTGGCCCATCTTGCCGCGTTCAGCGACCGGCGTTCAAAAATCAATGTGCCCTGCGTCGGTTCAGCATTTCCGGTTGATGAGGCAGGCGCTCATTTATGTCCGGCGGGCCGGGGCGCATTCCCCATGTTCCTTGATCATGCCCGTCCGCGGATCATGTCGGCAGCCTTTTCCGCGATCATGATCACGGGCGAGGCGGTATTGCCCGAGACGATCTTCGGCATGACCGAGGCATCGATCACCCGCAGCCCCTCCAGCCCCCGAACGCGCAACTGTGGATCGACCACCGCGGCGGCGTCACTGCCCATGCGGCAGGTGCCGACCGGGTGAAAGATCGTGGTGGCGATGTCGCCCACCGCATCGAGCAGACCCTGTTGGTCGTTGATCTCGGGGCCGGGCAGAACCTCTTGCGGATTATAGGGTGCCAGAGCCCGCGCCGCCATCACCTGCCGTGCCTGCTGCACGGATTTGACGGCCACCTGCCGGTCACGCTCGGCCGAGAGGTAATTCAACCTGATCTCGGGCTGGGCCTTCGGATCGGGCGTGGTGATGTGGCAGTGCCCCCGGCTTTCGGGCCGCAGATTGCAGACCGAGACGGTGATCGCGGGAAACGGATGCAGCGGATCGCCCAGCCGGTCGGTAGACAGCGGCTGCACGTGATATTCCAGATCCGGCGTGGCCAGCATCGGGTCGGATTTGGTGAACATGCCGAACTGGCTGGGCGCCATCGCCATCGGACCCGACCGGGTCAGGGCGTATTGCGCTGCGATGCGCGCCTTGCCCCACAGGCTGTTGGCCATGGTGTTCAGAGTTTTGGCGTTCTGCACCTTGAACACGGTGCGGATCTGCAGATGGTCCTGCAGGTTCGCCCCCACGCCCGGGCTTTCATGCTGGACCGCGATTTCATGCGCCGCCAGTACCTGGGGGTCGCCGATCCCCGACAGTTCCAGCAGCTTGGGCGAGTTGATCGACCCCGCCGCCAACAGAACCTCGGCCCTGGCCAAGGCCCGGTATTCGGTGCCGCCACGGGCAAATCGTACGCCGCGCACGGTCTTGCCCTCGAGGATCAGGCCCAGCGTCTCGGCCTCGATCAGGAGCCGCAGGTTGGGCCGTTTCATCGCGGGGCGCAGAAATCCCTTGGCCGTGTTCCAGCGCACGCCGTTCTTCTGGTTGACCTCGAAAAACCCCGAGCCTTCGTTGTTGCCGTCATTGAAATCGGCGCGCGGCTGGATGCCGATCTCGCGCGCGCCATCCTGCACGGCTTTCAGAATCTCCCAGCTCAGCCGCTGTTTCTGAACCTTCCATTCGCCGCCGGCCCGGTGCATTTCGCTATCGCCGGCGTGGTGATCTTCTGATTTCAGGAAATAGGGCAGCACGTCGTCCCAGCCCCAGCCCGCATTGCCCAGTTGCCGCCAATGGTCATAGTCGGCCGCCTGCCCGCGCATGTAGATCATCCCGTTGACCGAGCTGCACCCGCCCAGCACCTTGCCCCGCGGATAGACCAGCGACCGTCCGTTCAGACCCGGCTCGGGCGCGGTTTTCATCATCCAGTCGGTGCGCGGATTGCCGATGCAGTACAGATACCCCACCGGGATGTGGACCCAATGGTAATTGTCCGACTTGCCCGCCTCGAGCAGCAGAACCCGTGTTTTGGGGTCCTCGGTCAGCCGGTTGGCCAGCACGCAGCCCGCGGTACCCGCGCCTATGATGATATAGTCGTATTCACCCTCAAGCCGGGCGGTTTCCGATGTGGCGGAATTCATTCTCGGTCTGCTCTGTGCATTGTTCCTGATCCTGCGGAGCGCAGCTTAGCAGCTGTTGCGGGCAATGCACGGGCTCGATGTCGCATTCCGCAATAGTATTTCGCAATCCGGCAGGTCGCGCCCCCGGTTGATGGTCAGACTGGTATCAAAGGAGGCCCAGAATGACCCAGACCGCAACCCGCGTCCGCAACGGAGGCCGCGCCGCCCGCCGCGCCCTGCGCACCGCACCCAGCTTTGACATGTTGCCGGGCCTGACCCGCAACATCCCGCTGTGCGAAGTGATGGACGGGTCACAGGTCGAGCGGATCGACGCGGCGTCGATGGATATCCTCGAAAACGTGGGCGTGCAGTTCCGCGACCCGATCGCGCTGGCCGACTGGAAGGCGGCTGGTGCCAAAGTCGACGGCGAGCGGGTGTATCTTGATCGCGGGCTGGTCCGCGAATTGATCGCGACGATCCCCTTGGATTTCACCTATCACGCCCGCGACCCGCGCAAGAATGTGCGGCTGGGCGGACCGCACGCGATCTTCGTGCCGATGACCGGGGCGCCCTTCCTGCGGGATCTGGATGACGTGCGGCGAAACCCGACGCTGGACGATCTGGCGATGTTCCACAAGCTCAGCCACATGCTGCCGGCGCTGCATTCCTCGGCCCACCACATCGTCGAGCCCTATGACCACCCGATCAGTCAGCGCCATCTGCGCATCACCTATTCGTCGATGAAATATTCCGACAAGACCTTCATGGGCATGACCACCTCGCCCAAGAACGCCGAAGACGTGATGGAGATGTGCACCATCCTGTTCGGCGAGGAGTTCATGGAGGATCACCCCGTCACCACCGGCAATTGCAACGGCAACTCGCCGCTGGTCTGGGACGAGACCATGCTGGGGGCGATGCGCGCCTTCTGTCGCCGCAATCAACCGGTGCTGTGCTCGCCCTTCGTGCTGGGCGGGGCAAACACGCCCGCCAGCGTGCCCGCCACCGTCGCCCAGTTGAACGCCGAGGCGCTGAGCGCGCTGGCCTACACGCAGGTGATCCGGCGCGGCTGTCCGGCGATCTACGGCCATTACCTGTCGACCGTCAGCATGAAATCCGGCGCGCCGATGGCGGGCACACCCGAAATCAGCCTGATGAACTTCATGATCGGCCAGATGGCGCGGCATTACGGCGTGCCGTGGCGCAGCTCGAACACGCTGGGCGGGGCCAAGACATTCGATGCGCAGGCGGGGTACGAATCCGCGACCACGCTGTCTGCGGTGATCCATGCCGGGGCAAACTACATCTGGCATTCGGCGGGCTGGAACGAGGCCGGGATGCATTGTTCCGTCGCAAAGTTCTTAGTGGATGCCGAACAATGCGCCATGGCCCATCGCATGGCCGAGGGGCCGAAATGGGACGATTTCGATCAGGCCGTCGCGGCGGTGTCGGATATCGGCCCGGGCGGGCACTACCTGGGCCACCCGCACACGCAGGAGAACTTCCAGGAGGCGTTCTTCATGCCCGAACTGTTCGACAACAACTCGATCGAGCAATGGGTGGCCGAGGGCGAGGTCGAGATCACCGAGCGCGCCCTGAACCACGCCCGCAAGCTGCTGGCCGAGTATCAAGAGCCCCGGCTGGACCCGGCCATCGACGAGGCGCTACGCGATTACATTGCCCGGCGCGAGCGGGAAATTCCCGCCGCCGACGAATTGAACCAGCATTATTAGGAAACACACCACGTGCCCGCCTGCCTGTCAGGCGGGCCTTTTTCATTCGTCGCGCGCGCGCCATTCCTTCCAGCGCAGCACCATGTTGGCCCCGATCTCAGACAACGGCCGGGGCGGCAGGCGTCTGGGCCGATCCTCGGCTCCGAAATGCTCGCTGATCCCGGACCGCACGGCGCAGGCCATTTCGGCCGCGGCGATCCCGGTCAATGTGCCGCGCGCGGTGCCCAACCCGTTCTGGACGCAGGCTGAATAAACGCCGGTCTCGATCTCGCGGGTGACCGAGACTCCGTTCAGGCTCAGGCACAGATGACCGGCCCATTCGTACTCCATCGCGATGCCGCGCAACGGCGGGAAGCGCCGGTCGAATTTGCGCCGCATCACCGCAGCCGCGCGCCGCAGGTCCGATGCCCGCGCCTCCATGCCCGGACGCAGCACCGCACAGGTGCGGGCAATGATCCGGTTGCCACCCTGCCCGGTGTCGATCCGGCGCATGGTGGTGCCCATCGGATCGGACGGGGTCACGCCCCAGCGCGGCTGACCACCCAGCCGGGCCAGTGCATCAGCGTCCAGTTCTCGCGTCATCGCCGCGAACAGAAACAGCTGCATCAGACGACCACGTTCGACACCGAAACTTTCCAGGTGACCGTTCACCGACAGGATCAGCCGGCCGGTCGAGACCTGCCCGCGCGCGGTCTGCACGCGCCAGCCCGCCCCGTCGCGCTGGAACCCAGTGACCGCGCCGTGTTCAAAAATCTGCACCCCATCGGCCGCCAGCCCCGCCGCCAAACCGCGCACATAGCCCGCCGGCTGCAGCATGACCGTGCCCGGCGTAAACAACCCCGATACATAGTGCCCGGACCCGGTGAGTTCCTGCATCTGATGCCGGTCCAGCATCTCGGACCGCTCGCCGAGGCTGTCCAGATAGCGGGCATAGCTTTGGTTGTGCGCATGTCCCGCCGGGCTGGCCGCGCCGTTCACTTTGCCCGCTGGATCGAAATAGTTGGGGTCGATGCCGTACTCCTCGACCGCCGCGTGAGCGAAAGCGATTGCCTGCCGGTTCAACCCGATCATCGCCCGGTCATCGCCCGCCCCGGCATAGTCGTCCGAGGCCAGATCATGCGGCAGATCGATCATGAAGCCCGAGTTGCGCCCCGCCGCGCCTTCCGCCACGCGCCCGGCTTCAAGCACCACGATCCGCGCATCGGGCACCAGCTGCCACAGACGCCGCGCCGCAGACAGGCCGGCAAAGCCTGCGCCCACGATGGTGAAATCTGCGGTGATATTGCCCGAAAGCTGCCGCGCGGGAGGTTGCGGGCCCAGCAGGGCATTCCACGCCGCCGGGCCGCGCTGCACCGGCAGGCGGCAAGCGGTGAACCGCGTCAATCCACCGCCTCGTCGGCATCATCCGACAGGTCGATCCACAGCGTCTTCAGCTGCGAGTACTGGTCATGCGCGTGCAGCCCGTTGTCCCGACCGCCAAAACCCGACTGCTTGTAGCCGCCGAACGGGGTCGAGATGTCGCCCTCGCCAAAACTGTTCACCGTCACGGTCCCGGCCCGGATCGCGCGGGCGCCGCGCAGCGCGCGCTTGGCGTTGGCGGTGAACAGCGACGCGCAGAGCCCATATGGCGTGTCATTGGCCATCGCGATGGCCTCGTCGAACCCCGCGACCTCGATCACCGACAGAACGGGCCCAAAGATTTCCTCGCGCGCCAGCGGCGCGTCATTGTCCGGCAGCTCGACCACGGTTGCCTCGACGAACCCTTTTTCAGCCTTGCCGCCCAGAAGGACTGAAGGCGCCTTGTCCAGATAGCCGCAGACCTTGTTGAAATGGTCTTTGCTGACCAGCGCGCCCAGCCGGGTTGCAGGGTCCAGCGGATCGCCCACAGTCCACTGGCGGGCGTGGTGGGCGATGCGCTCCAGTAGGTCGGCCTTGACCGCGCGGTGCACGATCAGGCGCGACGTGGCCGAGCAATTCTCGCCCATGTTCCAGAACGCCCCGTTCACCACATGGGCGGCAACCCGATCGAGGTTCTCGGCATCCTCCATGACGATGGCCGGGTTCTTGCCGCCCATTTCCAACACCACCTCCTTGGCGTTGCTTTCGGCCGCATAGGACAGGAATTTCTTGCCCGTCACGGTCGAACCAGTGAAGGACACCATGTCGATATCCATGTGCCGCCCGATGGGTTCACCCACCTCGGCGCCGCCACCAGGAACCACGTTCAGAACACCGCGCGGCAGCCCGGCCTCGACGGCCAGTTCGGCCAGACGCAGGGCAGTCAGCGGGGTTTCCATCGCCGGCTTCACCACCACCGAGCACCCGGCCGCCAGCGCCGGGCCGATCTTCCACGCCAGCATCAGCAAGGGGAAGTTCCATGGCAGAACCAGCCCCACCACCCCGATCGGTTCGCGCAGGATCATCGCGATGTGGTCGTCGCTGGCAGGCGCGACTTGATCGTAAATCTTGTCAATCGCCTCGGCATGCCATTTCAGGCAGTGGATCGCCTCGGGCACATCCACCGTTTCGCAGTCAAAGATGGTCTTGCCGCTGTCGATGCTTTCCATGACCGCCAGTTCGCGGGCATTACGGGTCATCAGCTTGGCCAGGCGGATCAACACATCCTTGCGCGCCGACGGATGCAGGCGCGACCAGCGGCCGTCATCGAAGGACTCGCGCGCCTTTTCCACGGCCAGGTCCACATCGGCGGCGTCGCAGGCCGCGACCTCGGTCAGCACCGCGCCGGTAGCCGGGTTCACCGTCGGAAACACCGCGCCCGAGATCGCCGGGCGATAGCCACCATCGATGAAGGCACCGGTGGGCAGGTCCAGCCCGGCGGCGATGGATGCGTATTCGTCCCGTGTCAGCAAGCCCATGCCTCAGCCCTCCGCCATGATGTCTGCGATCTTGCGTTTCAGCACGCGGGTCACCTGTTCCAGCGCGCGCTTGTCATCCTTGTTCAGCCCCTTCAGAGGCGGCCGTACCGCGCCTGCCGGGATGCCGTTCATCGTGACCCCATGCTTGATGGTCTGGATGAACTTGCCGCCCTGTTCGAGCACCCGCATCAACGGCATCAGCGCCGACATGATCCGGCGGCCCTTGGCGAAATCGCCCTGCAGCACGCAGGCCTCATACAGCGCCACATGCTCGCGCGGCAGAAAATTCGACCCACCACAGACCCAGAACGGCGCGCCCCAGGCAAAGAATTCCAGCGCCTGATCGTCCATGCCGCAGCCCAGCTGGATATGCGGATAGTCCCGCGCCAGCATGTGTACGCGGTTGATGTCGCCCGAGCTTTCCTTGATGCCGCAAAAATTGCGGCTGCGCCCCACACGGTCGAGGAACTCGGCCCCCATCATCGTGCCGGTGCGATGCGGATAGTTGTACAGCATCACCGGCAGATCGGCCGCCTTGTCAATGGCCAGCGCATTCAGAGCGTTTTCCCGATCTGTCGGCACCGAATAGGGCGGGCTGGCCAGCAGGATGGCATCGGCCCCAATCTCACGCGCGCCTTGGGCCAACGCGATCGAATCCGGCGTCATCATCGCGCCGGTCCCGACCACCAAAGGCAGCCGACCCTTCAATCGCTGGTGAGTAAAACGCGCCAATTCCAGCCTTTCATCGACGGTCTGGGCATAGTTTTCGCCCGTGGACCCGCCCGAGATCATCCCGTGCACGCCATTCTCGACCAGGTATTCGATCACCTCGGCCAGCGCATCCCAATCGACGCTGAAATCATCCGCATAGGGCGTCACCACCGGGGTATAGATCCCCTGAAATCTGAACACGGGTGTCATCGTCGTCCCTTGTGCATGGCGCTTTTCCGGGACGCTACAATAGAATACAATTTGTGTACAATAAAATCTTGCAGAAAATAAGACGCGCCGAACCGGCGCGCCTTCGGGCCGGGTCGCAACGCAGTGACCTAGCGCGCCCAGTTCTCGGCCGGATCGCTGTCGGAATAGTCGCGCAGCAGCGGAATATCCGAGATTTCCGCGTGGTTGCGGTTGATCTTCACCCCACCGCCTTGAGCCGTGAAAACGCACGGCCCAGGCTGTCGGGCTTCATGCCCAGACGACCGGCGATCAGCATCTTGTCATAGAGCGATTCCACGACGCAGGCGCCCTCGTCGCAGTCACACAGGTTCAAAAGGAACTCGGCCACCCGTTGTGCCCCGGTCTGGACCTTGAGCTGTTCCAGCTGGGACACTAGCGCATGACCCGCCTGTCCCGCCGCTGTTTCCTGACGATCTCGGCCGCCTGTGCGGCCTTGCCGACCGTGGCGCGCGCCGCACCGCTTGCCCGCTGGCGCGGCACCGCTCTAGAGCCGCCCGTCGGCCTGCAATTGGTCGGACTGAGTGACACGCAAGCCGCGCCGATCATTGCCGCGCTCGAGGCCGAACTGGACCGGCTGGAGAACATCTTCAGCCTGTACCGTCCCGACTCGCACCTGCTCCTTAACCGCGACGGCACCCTGCCCGCCCCGGCGCCGGAACTGCTACAGGTGCTGACCCAAAGCGCCGCCCTGTATGACGCGACCGGCAGCGCATTCGACCCGACCGTTCAACCGCTGTGGATGGCGCTGGCCGCCGGCGCACCGGATGCCGAGGTGGAACGGCCGCGGGCGCTGGTCGGCTGGCATGGGGTTTCGGTCTCGGCCCAGGCGATTCGCCTGCCCCATCCGGGCCGCGCGGCGCTGATGCTGAATGGCATCGCGCAGGGCGCAGGGGCTGACCGATGAGCTGGGCGACATGGGCGAAATCGCCGCCATCGACAACCGCGCCGACGGGCTGTCGACCGCGCTGTGCCTGCTGCCTGCGGACCGGATCGCATCGGCTCTGCAACGCTTCCCCGGCGCCCGACTCGAGATGCTGATCTGACCCTAATGGCCGTCCCGAAACTCTGCCGTTGAAATTTGTCGCGCGATAAGAAAAGGTAAAACACCGACAAATTCACAGTGGCGCGGGCCTGGCCCGCGCCAGAGGCAAGGCATGGCACCCAGAAAAATTCGGAACATGGAGGAGTTTGCGGCGGTCAGCGGGATATCGCGCCCGACGGTTTCGAAATATTTCAACGATCCCGACAGCGTCCGGCGGTCGACCCGGGAACGGATCGAACAGGCGCTGGAACGTTTCGACTATCGCCCCAACATCTTTGCCATGAACCAGAACCGCAAGCTGACCAAGAATGTCGGCATTGTGGTGCCCTACCTGGCCGACCCGTTCTTTGCCGAGATCGCCCGTAACATCGAGGAAAAATGCATCGAGGCCGGGTTCCGTCCGACGCTCTACAGCGCCTATGGCGACCCAGTGCAGGAGACTGAGATTCTCGACAGCCTGCGCGCGCTGAAGCCGGCGGGCGTGCTGCTGGCGCCGCTGGGGCGCGACTCCGACCGGTCGTTCATCGAGAAATTCTGCAAGGACATCCCCACCATCCTGTTCGACAGCAACCTGGAAGGCATGGGCGCCGCCTTTGTCGGGTCGGACAACGCGAGCTTCATCGAACAGACCGTCGATTACCTGTGCCGCAGCGGCGAGCCGCCCGCGTTCTTCGAGATGCGGCACCCCGCCAACCCCAACGCCAACAAGCGCCGCATCGCCTATGTCAAGAAGATGGAGAGCCTGGGCTTCGAGCCGCAAGTGATCAAGGTCGACGGTCGCGGCTGGGGATTCGAGGGAATCGGACGCCAAGGCGCATTCAAACTGTTGGAACAGCCTAGCCTGCCCTCGCGCACCATTCTGTGCAGCAATGACCGGCTGGCCATCGGGTTCCTGTCTGCCTGCTATGAAAAGGGCCTGCGGGTCGGGTTGGGCGACGACTGCGACCTGCGCGTCGCGTCGCATGACGACCATCCGTTTTCCAAGTTCACCTGCCCGTCGCTGACCACCGCGGCGCATGACTACAACGCGGTTTCGAATCGCACCGTTGAGACGCTGACGCAACTGGTCGAGGGCGGCGGACGGCTGAGCGCGCGCACCGAAACGCTGTTTCCCGCGCGCCTGATATTGCGGAGTTCGGCCTGATTCTCGACACTATTTTACGCGCGTAAAATTTTAGTTGACGCGCGACAATTAATTCACGATGCTTTCCTTTAGGTAATTCGACACCAGGGAGGAAAGAATGTACCTGAAATCCGTTCTATGGGCGGCAAGTGCCGCGGCGTTGACCGCCGGCGTGGCGTCTGCCGAAACGATCACGATCGCCACCGTCAACAACGGCGACATGATCCGCATGCAGAAATACACCGACAAGTTCACCGAAGCGACCGGCCACGAAGTGGAATGGGTCACGCTGGAAGAAAACGTTCTGCGCCAGCGTGTAACCACCGACATCTCGACTAAGGGCGGCCAGTTCGACATCATGACCATCGGCATGTACGAAACGCCGATCTGGGGCGCGAACGGCTGGCTTGTGCCGCTGGACGGCATGTCGGCAGAATATGACGTGGACGACATCCTGCCCGCGATGCGCGGCGGCCTCAGCCACGACGGCACGCTGTATGCGGCACCGTTCTACGGCGAAAGCTCGATGATCATGTACCGCACCGACCTGATGGAGAAGGCCGGTCTGGAGATGCCCGAGGCGCCGACTTGGCAGTTCATCCGCGAGGCGGCGGCCAAGATGACCGACCGCGAGAACGACATCAACGGCATCTGCCTGCGCGGCAAGGCCGGCTGGGGTGAGGGTGGCGCCTTCATCACCGTGACCGCGAACTCGTTCGGCGCGCGCTGGTTCGACGAAGACTGGAAACCCCAGTTCGATCAGCCCGAGTGGAAAGAGGCGCTGACCTTCTTCGTCGACATGATGAGCGAATCCGGCCCCGCCGGGTATGCTACCAACGGCTTCAACGAGAACCTGTCGTTGTTCCAGCAGGGCAAATGCGGCATGTGGATCGACGCCACCGTTGCGGCGTCTTTTGTGACCAACCCCAACGACTCGACCGTGGCCGACAAGGTTGGCTTTGCGCTGGCGCCGAACTCGGAAGGCGTTGACAAACGCGCCAACTGGTTGTGGGCCTGGGCCCTGGCCATCCCCGCCGGCACCCAGAAAGAGGACGCCGCCAAGCAGTTCATCGAATGGGCCACCTCGAAAGACTATATCGAGCTGGTCGCCGAGAACGAGGGCTGGGCCAACGTTCCGCCGGGTGCGCGCACCTCGCTGTACGAGAACCCCGACTACAAGGACATCCCCTTCGCGCAGATGACGCTGAAGTCGATCCTTGCGGCCGATCCGGAAAACTGCTGCGTCAAGCCGACGCCGTATACCGGGATCCAGTTCGTCGCCATCCCCGAATTCGCGGGCATCGCCACCCAGGTGAGCCAGGAATTCTCGGCGGTCTATGCCGGACAGCAGTCGGTTGACGAAGCTCTGGCCAAGGCGCAGGCCTTCACGGCCGAAGAAATGGAAGCCGCAGGGTACTGAGGCCTCCTCCCGGCGGGTGGGCAGGTTTCTGTCCCCCGCTCTCCCCCTTCCACAACCCGTGTTAGTCTCGCAGGCAACAAGCCGCCTGAACAGAGAGGTCTTGCGTCATGGCAACTCAACACTCCCGATCCGTCGCACGCCTGATGATGGCCCCCGCCGTGGTTCTGTTGCTGGGCTGGATGCTGGTTCCGCTGACGATGACGCTGTATTTTTCCTTCAAGAAATACCTGCCGCTGCGCGGCGGCGACCTGGGTTGGGTGGGGTTCGACAACTACGTCCGCTTCGTGACTTCAAGTTCATTCTGGCCCGCCGTTCAAGCGACGCTCGTGATCGTGGGTGGCGTGCTGGCCATTACCGTAGTTCTGGGCATCCTGCTGGCTCTGCTGCTGGATCAGCCGATGTGGGGTCAGGGCGTCGTGCGCATTTTGGTAATCGCCCCGTTTTTCGTGATGCCCACCGTTTCGGCGCTGGTATGGAAGAACATGTTCATGGACCCGGTCAACGGCCTGTTCGCCCATCTGTGGCGGTTCTTCGGGGCCGAGCCGATCTCGTGGCTGTCCGAGGCGTCGATGCCATCGATCGTCATGATCGTGTCCTGGCAATGGCTGCCCTTTGCCACCCTGATCCTGCTGACCGCGATCCAGTCGCTGGACAGCGAACAGCTGGAGGCCGCCGAAATGGATGGTGCGCCGCCGCTGAAACGCTTCTTTTTCATCATACTGCCGCATCTGAGCCGCGCGATCACGATCGTCATCCTCATCCAGACGATCTTCCTTCTGTCGATCTTCGCCGAGATCTTCGTGACCACCGGCGGTGCCTTCGGCACCCGCACCCTGACCTATCTGATCTACCAGCGTGTGCTGGAAAGCCAGAATGTCGGGCTGGGCTCGGCCGGCGGGGTCTATGCCATCATCCTTGCCAATATCGTCGCCATCTTCCTGATGCGCATCGTCGGCAAAAACCTGGACGCGTGAGGAGGACGACGACATGGCCCGTACCGTCACCACACAACGCAAGCTGATCAACACCGCCTTTGCCTGGGCTGTCGGCCTGCTGATCTTCTTCCCGATCCTCTGGACGATCCTGACCAGCTTCAAGACCGAGGCCCAGGCCATCGCCAGCCCGCCGATCTTTCTGAACTTCGACTGGACGCTGGAAAACTACGCGGTGGTTCAGGAACGCTCGAACTACACGCGGTTTTTGTGGAACTCGATCATCATCGCGGGCGGGTCCACCCTGCTGGGCGTGATCGTCGCGGTTCCCGCCGCCTGGGCCATGGCCTTCGTGCCCTCGGCGCGCACCAAGGACATTCTGCTGTGGATGCTGTCCACCAAGATGCTGCCGGCGGTGGGGGTGCTGTACCCGATCTACCTGCTTTTCATCCAACTGGGCCTGCTGGACAGCCGCGCCGGCTTGGTGGTGGTGCTGATGCTGATCAACCTGCCGATCATCGTCTGGATGCTATACACCTATTTCCGCGAAATCCCCGGCGACATCCTGGAAGCCGCGCGCATGGACGGCGCCACGCTGAAAGAGGAAATCCTTTACATCCTGACGCCGATGGCGGTGCCGGGCATCGCCTCGACCGTGCTGCTGAACTTCATCCTGGCCTGGAACGAAGCGTTCTGGACCCTGAACCTGACCGCCGTCGACGCGGCCCCGCTGACCGCGTTCATCGCCAGCTATTCCAGCCCCGAGGGCCTGTTTTTCGCCAAGCTCAGCGCGGCATCGACCATGGCCATCGCCCCGATCCTGATCCTTGGGTGGTTCAGTCAGAAACAACTGGTCCGCGGCCTGACCTTCGGCGCCGTGAAGTAAGGAAAGACACATGGGACGCATCGTACTTGAGAAAGTCAGCAAGAGCTTTGGCGACGTGGAAGTCATTCCGCCGCTGGATCTGGAAATCAACGACGGCGAATTCGTGGTGTTCGTGGGCCCCTCGGGCTGCGGGAAATCCACCCTGCTGCGCCTGATCGCGGGGCTGGAGGACGTCAGCGGCGGCCGCATCCTGATCGACGATCAGGACGCCACCGCGGTGCCGCCGGCCAAGCGGGGCCTGGCCATGGTGTTCCAGTCCTATGCGCTGTATCCGCACATGACCGTGCGCAAGAACATCGCCTTTCCGCTGCGCATGGCTGGGCTGGACAAGGCCGAGCAGGACCGCCGCGTGGAACAGGCGGCCGAGGTGCTGAACCTGACGGACTATCTGGACCGCCGCCCCGGCCAGTTGTCGGGCGGCCAGCGCCAGCGGGTCGCCATCGGCCGCGCCATTGTGCGCGAACCGGCGGCGTTCCTGTTCGACGAACCGCTGTCGAACCTGGACGCAGCGCTGCGCGTGGGCATGCGGCTGGAGATATCCGAGCTGCACAACCGGCTGGAAACCACGATGATCTACGTCACTCATGACCAGGTCGAGGCCATGACCATGGCCGACAAGATCGTGGTCCTGCAGGCGGGGGTGATCGAACAGGTGGGCTCGCCGCTCGAACTGTACCGCGCGCCGCGCAACAAGTTCGTGGCCGGCTTCATCGGCTCGCCCAAGATGAATTTCATCGAAGGCCCCGAGGCCGAAAAGCATGGCGCCCACACGATCGGGGTACGCCCCGAACACATTGCCGCCTCACCCAGCGAGGGCCTGTGGAAGGGCACGGTCGGGGTGTCCGAACATTTGGGCTCGGACACGTTCTTTCACGTGCATGTGGACGGCTTCGCCGAGCCGATGACCGTGCGCGCCGGCGGCGAGGTCGGCCTGCGCCACGGCGACACGATCCATCTGACGCCGGAGGAGGACAAGATCCACCGGTTCGACGCGGCGGGGCTACGGATCGCATGAACCGGCTGGTTGGAAAACGGGCCCTGATCACCGGGGCGGCGCGGGGTATCGGGCTCGCCTTTGCCCGCGCCTATGCCGCCGAGGGCGCGCAGGTGGCGCTGGCCGATATCGACGTGCCGCAGGCGCGCAAGGCCGCGCGGGAAATCGGGCCTCAGGCGATTGCGGTCGAAATGGATGTCTCGCAGCAGGATAGCATCGAGGCGGGCGTGGCCGACGCCGTGGCGCGGATGGGCGGGATCGACATCCTGATCAACAACGCCGCGATCTTCACCGCTGCCCCGATCGTGGAAATCACCCGCGCGGATTACCAGCGCGTGTTCGACATCAACGTCGCCGGTACCCTGTTCACCTTGCAGGCGGTCGCGCGACACATGATCGACCAGGGCACCGGCGGCAAGATCATCAACATGGCCAGCCAGGCCGGCCGCCGAGGCGAGCCGCTCGTGGCGGTCTATTGCGCCAGCAAGGCGGCAGTGATCAGCCTGACCCAATCGGCCGGGCTGAACCTGATCCGACACGGGATCAACGTGAATGCCATCGCCCCCGGCGTGGTGGATGGCGAGCACTGGGACGGCGTCGATGCCTTCTTTGCCAAATACGAGGGCAAGGCGCCGGGACAGAAGAAGAAGGAAGTGGGCGAAGCGGTGCCCTTCGGCCGGATGGGCCGGGCCGAGGACCTGACCGGAATGGCGGTGTTTTTGGCCTCGTCCGAGGCCGATTACATCGTGGCCCAGACATACAACGTGGATGGTGGAAATTGGATGAACTGATGGTGGAGCGCCCCGCAGATACCCGACCGGTCCGGTTGTGTCAGACCAATCTGGGCGCGTTGCCCAACAGCGTGCTGCGCCCGGAATACGACCGCGCCGCGCTGACGCCGGGGATCGTGCATATCGGGGTGGGCAATTTTCATCGCGCGCATCAGGCCTGGTACCTGCACCGGCTGATGCAGCAGGGCGCGGCGCAGGATTGGGCCATCATCGGCGCCGGCGTGCGCGCCTATGACGCCGAGATGCGGCGCAAGCTGCTGGCGCAGGACTGTCTCACCACGCTAGTCGAGCTGACCGAAGGCCAGCGCCGCGCCGAGGTGACCGGCGCGATGATCGACTACCTGCCCCCGCAAGAGGACAACGGCCCGCTGATCACGCAGCTGGCCGATCCGGCGATCCGCATCGTGTCGCTGACCGTGACCGAGGGCGGCTATTTCTTGCACCCCGTTACCAAGGGGCTGGACACCGACCACCCCGACATCCGACACGATGCCGCCAATCCTGACCGGCCACGCACCGCCTTCGGCGCAATCGTCGCGGGCCTGCGACGGCGGCGCGATGCGGGCGTCGGTCCGCTGACCGGGCTGAGCTGTGACAACCTGATCGGCAACGGGCAGGTTCTGCGTCAGGCGGTGGTGGGGCTGGCGCGCCTGTCGGACCCGGATCTGGCCGACTGGATCGACACGCAATGTACCTTCCCCAACTCGATGGTCGATTGCATCGTGCCCGCCACGGGTCCGACCGAGCTGGAGCTGGTGCGCGCGCTGGGGATCGACGACGCCGCGCCGGTCACCCATGAAAGCTTCCGCCAATGGGTGATCGAGGATGCCTTCTGCGCCGGGCGGCCGAATTGGGACAAGGTCGGCGCCACCTTTACCGACCGCGTTCATGACTATGAGGTCATGAAACTGCGCATTCTGAACGCGGGCCATCAGGTTCTTGCCAATGTCGGCGAGATCCTGAACCTGGGCACGATCGCGGAGTGCATGGCGCATCCGCTGGTGTCCGGGTTCTTCAGCAAGGTCGAAACCGAGGAAATTGCCCCTTTCGTGCGTCCGGTGCCCGAACGGTCGGTGGCCGAGTACATCACCCTGATCGAAAACCGGTTCCGCAATCCGGCCATCATCGACACCACGCGCCGGGTCGCCTTTGACGGCTCGTCCAGGCATGTAGGATTCGTGCTGCCCTCGATCCGTGACGCCCAGGCAGCCGGCGCCTCGGTCGAGGGGCTGGCGCTGGTCGAGGCGTTCTGGGCCCGCATGTGCGCCGGCACGCGCGAAGACGGGACGCCGATTGACCCCAACGACCCGTTCTGGGACGATCTGGTGGCCGTCGCGACACAAGCGCGTGAAACCCCAACCGCGTGGCTGGAGCAGCGCCAGTACTATGGCGATCTGGCCGATTTCACCGCGTTCCGCGAGGCATTTGCGCGGTGGCTGACCATGATCTGGACCCAAGGCACCACCGAGACCTTGAAAACCTATCTGGCACACTGATCCCGGCATTCTCCCCCGCCTGCGGCCGGTGCACCACGCGGGGGCGAACACCGTTTTGGATATACAAGTGGACCGTCAAGCCTATCCCAAGTATCATTATGGCATTCATTAAAGTCTGTTCGTCACAATGTTGCTTGGGGGCCTGACCATGAAAAACACGCATATTTCCGCAATCGTCGCGGCATCCTTGGCGGTGTCCATGCCCGTTACGGCAGCCGCGGATGCAGGTGACTTCATCGCCGGCGGCATCGTCGGGGCCTTGATCACCAAGGGGATCACCGACAACCAGAAAGCCAAGAAGCAGGCGCAACCACAGCGCAGCTATTCATCCAGCGGGGGTTCGGCGTCCAGCCTGAACAGCCAGTACAGCCGGGCCGAGCGTATCCAGATCCAGACCGCCTTTCGCGATTTGGGATACGATATCGGAACCGTCGACGGCGTGCTGGGCAAGCGCAGCCGGGCGGTGATCCGTCAGTTCCAGGCGTCGCGCGGCGAGGCCCAGACCGGCCAGTTGACCCGGCCGCAATATGCTGCGCTGCTGAGCCAGACCGGGGGCATGAACCCCGCCCTTGCCCGTCGCGATCTGAACCCGACCGAAGTCATGATGTTGCAGGAAGGGCTGCGATCGCTGGGCTATTACGGCGGCGTCATCGACGGGGCCAACGGGCCGGGGACAATCGGCGCGCGCAATGCGTTTCTGGCGCAGTCCGGGACCAGCCCGGCCATGGTGACGCCGGTCCAGGCGCTGGTGATGGCCCGAACCGCCGCGGGCCTGCCCACCCCGCTCTATCTGCAGAACGAAGCCAATGCCCAGACGGCTCCGACACAGCCCTTCGGCACGCAACAGGCCGGGTTCGGGGCGGCCGGTCAGCAACCCACGACGCCTTTTGGCGCCCCGGCAGCTCCGCCACCGGCATCAGGTTTTGCACCGCAGGGCCAGCAGCCCGCGGCAAACCAAGGTCAATACACAGCCGCACCAACCCAACAGCAGCCCGCCACGACCACATTGTTCGGAGCCCCGGCCGCCCAACCCGGGCAGGTCCCAACCCAGCCCGGTCAGGCGCAGCAGCAGAACCTGTTCGCACCGGCGGCCCCGCAGCAACAACAGCCGGCCCCGCAACCCGCGGCTCCGCAGGGCGGCACCCTGTTTGCCAGCGGAACCCCGACGGCCCCTGCGTCACAGCAGGTGACGCAACAGTCCGCGCCCAGCAGTCTGGACATCTATTCGGGAAACCCGCAACCGCAGACCGAGGTGGCAAACCAGGCCACGGCGCTGGACTGAAACGGCCGGGCCGTGCGGAAAAACGGCCCCTGCCCGCTCACTCGCTGGCCGACGGCGTTTCCGGCTCGGCCTGAGCCGAAGCCTGAAGCGGCGTGAATTCTCCGGTTATCGGGAAAGGCTGCGTTTCCGACAGCGTTCCGTCGGCCGAAACCTGCAGCACCATCGCCTGGCCCAGGATGGGGGCGCTGCTGGTGGTGACATTGTTGAAATCGATTTCACCAAACACTGTCAGGAAACGCTGCGCTCCGGGTACATCCGGCAGGCCCTGCACCTGCCCGGTCAACTGCGGCGCGGACATGCGCATGATGAAGCTCGACGCCCCGACCGCAGCCGACCCGGTAATCGTCCGGGTCCCACCCGCAGTGACCCCGGTTCCCGGGCTCTGCGCGACGCCCGTGGCCACCGCACGGAAACCGTCCTGCTGCAGCGTCACCGTGACATCCAGATGCGGAACGTAGGAATAAGCGTTGTATCCTTGCTGCTGCGGGGGCCGCTCGGTCCGTACCGTCAACTGGCTGGCGATATCCAGATAGTTCGGCTGGCTGAGCGTGGGATGCGCATAGGTCTGGACCCGCACAACGGCGGTGTCCGACAACCCGAAAAGCTGGGCATCGGTTGGGATCACCTGCACCCTGTGCGAGCCGTCAGAGGCCGCCAGCACCTGATAGGCCACGATCGAATAGAGCTGCCGGCCGAATTGCTGGAACAAGGTGCGGGCATCGGCGGGGCTGAGTTGCAAGGACTGGACGAAAGGAAATTGCGGTGCCTGCGATTGGCCGGATTCGTCGATGACCGTAAAGTGCCAGGGAAAGGCCCGGACATCGACGTTGGTTCCCTGCAACATCTGGTGGGCGCAGCTTTGGGCGTTGTCCGAACCGATCATGCGATCGAGCCGCTGGCCGATGCTGCGTATGTTCCCGAACGGCAAAGAGCTGGCTTGGAAATCGTATTCGTTTGTCGTCACGCGGTAGCTCACCTCGAAGCGCTGCGGGATGGTCTTGCCGGCGATGATCTGTTGCACCTGCGGTTGAACCTGAAAGGCACGGGTATAGTAGTCCCGGCGTTCGAACTCGTTGGCAAAGGCTTTCCGGCAGTCTTGCCCGATCTGTGTCGATACCAGATAGGACACGAGTCCGACATAGAATTGCTGATCGTTCATCACCGCCGGGTTGGACCGGACATACAGGAACAAAGCCCGCGCATAGGCGTCCTGCATCGACAGGGTCCGGGCCGCCTCGACCAGATCGACGCTGCTGGCGCGCCCTTCGCCGGACGACAGAACCTGCGCAAAAACAGGCTGCGCCCCAAGTTGACCCATCAGCAAGACCGCGCCAGCCAGGCGCCCAAATCTGTGGAAAATACGTGAAATCTTCATGAACTGAATCCTCGTTAATAATCGTCACACGTGGTTTGCGCCTGACCGCAGATCAGCCGGGCCAGGGGGTCGGCCACTCGGTCTTGGCGTTTTCGATCAACGCCAGAAGCGTCGGGCAATGAATGCGGTAATCCGGCCCTCCGGCGTTCGAGACCTGGTTTCTGGGCTTCAGCATCCGGGTCCAAAGACCTGCGGCCAGGTGCCGGCTGGCCTGCGAATCCGTCGGATAGTGCACGCCGATGCGCTCGCGGTTGACCGCGATGCGGTGGGCGATCTGCAACAAGGGCGACTTGATCGGCGCCGTCCCGGCCAAGTCGGCCGACACCGGCTTTTGCAACAGCCCGCCACCCGATGGCGCACCATCGCGCGACACGCCGAACCGCTGGTACAGCCCGGGGATTTCAAGCAGCAGCAGCGCGATCAGATGCGCAAGGAAGGAATGGCCGGACGGAAACGCCGGATGCGCAGGCGGGCCGAACGGAACTGTCAGCCCCGGCCGCAGCACCGAGGGCCGCACCCGTTTGTAATAGGCCTTGTACGACATGTAGGCCACGTTGCCCAAGGCCAGCCCCGCGTCGATCAGCTTCAAGGTGTAAGGGTGATCGAAGGAATTGGCACCGATGAAATGGATGATGTAGTTGGGCAGACCGTCGGCCTGAACATCGGATTCCACCAGATAGCTGCTGCGGTCGTCCTCCATGTAGATCTTTAGGGTTTCCAGCTCGCCCTGAATGAATCGGAACGCGTCCGAGGCATCCGTTTCGTTCTGCGCCACGGTCTTGTTGACATCCACGACATAGCGCCATTCAAGGTCACCCGCTTCCAGATACGGCCCCACCGGATCGAACCCGGGCCGTGGCAGCCATTCCCGCCATTGGCCGGCGAATTCCAGCGCAGCCAGGGTTGCCGGTTCGCTGCGGTCGGCGGCGCGCAACCACTCGGTCAGGTGTTCATCGAAGGGAAGCGCCCAGAACCGCAGGGCTGGATCCCAGTCCTGCGTGGTCCATTCCAGAACCTTGGGATAGTCGATGCCGGCCGGGTCTGCCTGATAGGGATTGATCACATATTCGAGCGGGAACGGCGACACGCCCGCGTTGTCGGGCGTGAAATTAAGCGCCCAAGGCAGCAACGCCAGCTCGATCGGGGTCGCATAATAGCTGCGGACCAGACCGATGCCGCCATCCGCACCGACGGGAATGACCGGGTCTGTTCCAAGCCCCAGCCCGTTGCCCAGGCCCAAACCATTGCCCAGGCCCAGCCCGTTGCCGAGACCGAGGCCAAGCCCCAATCCAAGGCCATTCCCCAATCCAAGGCCATTGCCGAGGCCCAGTCCAAGCCCATTCCCCAACCCAAGACCATTGCCGAGGCCCAATCCCAGTCCCAGACCGTTACCGAGACCCAAACCGTTGCCAAGGCCCAGTCCAAGCCCCAATCCGCGCGATGCGCCGAGACCCAGACCCAGCCCCTGACTTCCAGTGCCAAGCCCGGACGATCGAGCCGAGGCGTTTGTTCCGAAATCCGTCATGTCAATGTCCTCGTTTGAAATGGACCTTGTTCAAAAAGACGCCAGCGCCGCCTTTTCATCGAAATATGCTCGAGATCATTATGAGTTCCGGCGGTTTCGCCATTGCCGCATGTGCCTGCGTGCGGGTCACTGCGGCCACAAGGCGCGCAGCGGCGGTGAAACGCGTCAGTTCGGCAGACCTGCAGTGCTCAGACCAAGCACCAGCCGTTCCCGCGTGTCCGGGGTCTTCAGGGGGTACCATGCCATAAAACGCGAAATTGAAAAACCTGGATCTTTCTCGAGAAGCTTTTCGGCGGTCACGCGGGCCTGTTCGACCTGCCCGTCCAGCGCGTAGGAAGCCGCCAGAATGCGCAGCGCCGCCATGAATCGCGGCCTGGTGCGGCGCGCGCGTTGCAGGGCACGGATCGCTTCGGGATAGTTGCCGTCCACGAACTCGGCCAGCCCCGCCGCCGTCCAGAAAAAGAAATTCAGCGGCCCGAACGGGGTCAGCCGCCAGACGTTCAGCATGTGCTCGCGCGCGATGGCGCCGTTGCCCAGATAGGCATGGGCCGTCGCGCTGATCCCCCAGGCCAGCGGCAGATTGGGATTGAGCGACAGCGCCTGATCCATGATGTCTATCGCCTCGTGCGGGCGGCGTTCCAGCAGGCTGAGGATATGGCCGCGGATCGACAGGTTCAGCGCGTCCTCGGGGTCCAGCTCGACACCCTTGCGGGCATGGAACACGGCGGCGGCGCTATCGCGCTCGACATTCGGGCTTTTGCCCTCGGCGATCCAGAAATTTAGGCACCAGGCCAGATAGGAATGCGCCTGCGCATAGCCCGGGTCCAGTTCGACCGCCCGCCGGAACAGGGACATGGCCGTCTCATAGCTCTGGCCCTGGAACCGGTAGAGTTCGGGCAGGCCCCGCAACACGCAGTCATAGGCATCGAGGCTTTCGGTCGGGCGGGTGACCAGATTTGCCGCCTCGGCCCGCTGAACGCTGGGTTCGACCGTGGCGACGATGCTGGACACGATGCGGTCCTGAAAGGTGAAGATGTCCGAGGCGTCGCCATCGAAATTGTCGGCCCAGACGGCCCGGTTGCGCACCACGTCCACCAGCTCGGCATGGATGCGCAGCAGGTTTCCGCTGCGCCGGATCGATCCGGTCAACAGGTATTTGACCCCCAGCGCCGCGGCCACCTCGCGCGAGGGCACGGATTCCTTCGACATCTGCAGGGTCGAGGTGCGCGCCACCACGAAAATCGCGCGGCTGCGTGACACTCCGGTGATGATGTCCTCGGTCATGCCCTCGCCGAAATACCTGTCTTCGTCACGGCCTTGCAGGTCGCGAAACGGCAGGACGGCCAGCGACGGCCGCGCCTCCCATTGCGCGTGTGGCCGCAGGATCGCGCGCGCCTCGGAACTCCGCTGGGCGATGAACACCCGCACCGGACGTTCGATATTCTTCAGTATCGGCGCCCCGATCTCGTGGAACCGAACCGAGATCCGGTTTCGCACGATGTCGCGCACTTGCTGGGTCAGCACCACGTCGCCGCCCGCGGCCAGATCCTGAATGCGGGACGCAATGACGACGCCGTCGGATTGCAGAGACCGCCCGTCATCGACGACCTCGTCCAGATTGATGCCGATTCGGACATGCATGGGGGTTTCATCAACCGGCCGGTTCCGAACCTGGTGCTGTTTGTCCAGGGCCCACCGAACCGCATTGGTGGCGCTGTTGAACTCAACCAAGATGGCATCGCCGGAGTGCGAGACCAGCCGCCCGCCATAGTCCGAAATCCGGTTCAGCAGAACGTCTTCGCGCAACCTGCCCCAGTCTCTGGCGGCCTTGATGCTGTCGGCCTCCATATGGCGCGTATAGCCTTCGACATCAGCGAAGGCAAAAGCCGCCAGACGTAGGTTGGACACATCAAGGGATTTCGCGCTGATTTTGGACATTGCGAAACCACCGCCCCCACTGGTTACGTTCTCAGTCTAGTGGCCCAACGCCACGTTGGCAAACATTCCAGACTTAATATTGTTTAAATCTACGCTAAATTGAGCTCCGGCTATGGCCGGACAACCACAAGGCCCAGATTGTTGTCATTGGCCACCAGATCGGCCAGCGCCCGCGGAGTGCCGGGCAGTCCGGCGCCCGAGTCCTCGGCCCTGGGCGGCAGCTGCGCCAGCGGATCGGTGTTGGCTCGATCGTTCGGGCAGGTGACCTCGAACAGGATGAGACCCAGCGTCCCTGCCGCGACCGCCGTGCCGGTCACAAGGTTCTGGACCTGGGGCAGCGACAACAGGTCGATGGAGCCACCCGCGGCCAGATTGCCCAAGGGCAAGTCGATGGCCGCGGCGTTCCAGGTGATCGGGGCCAGCAGGTCCCACGGATCCGGCCCGACGGGAACCGATCCGACCCAGACCCGCAGCCCGACATTCTGGGCCTGCGCGGTGCCCCGGTTGCCGACCCGCAGGTTGGCGGGGTCCGACAACCACCGGGCATCGGCCCGCCAGTCCAATGAGACCGGCACATAGGCGCCCGGCCCATACTGAACCGGGCCGGCCAGGGTGTCCTCGGTTAGCGGGCGGCGGTCCGAAACATAGATGTCCTCGGGCGGCGGATCGCCGGGCGCATTGTGCATCTGTTCCGGATCGGGCGGGAACATGCCCTGCGCCTCGAAGGCCCAACGCACAACCTTGTGCGCCGTGCCACCCTGCCACGGGTCGGGCGTGCTGCCCGGAGGCCCCAGCGGCAGCGGCGGCAGGGTCATCCACCCGGCCTCTTCCAGGCCCAGTTCGAGCATCTCGGCCCGCGACGGTGGTTGTGCAAAACCGGCCGTTGCCCGGAACAGCAGGAACAGCGCCATGCGCGCCGCCCGTCGACGCTGATAGATGTCGGCCCGGCCATCCGCCTGAACCGTGTCGCCCCCCAGCGCGCGGTACAGGCGGAATAGGGTCGTCGACAGGATCTGTTCAGTCAGATAACCCTTGGTGTCGCACGGATCCGCCGCAGAGTTTTCGATCACGGATCGGTTCAAAGAGCCGTACCAGGCCCAGCCCATTTCCGCGATGCGGTCATGGCGGCGAGTCGCAAAGACGAACGGATAGGTGATGCCGCGGAAACTGGCGGCGACTCCGTTTCCGGGGGGGGCTGCCAGGGCAGAGCCCGGGTCGGACATGATGGCGGCGATGGCATCGCCGGCGCTGTGGGCAAAATCGAATTCCAGCTGACCCAACCGGGCCGCCAGCAGATAATGCCCGAATTCATGCCCGATCCACCGTCCGCTGGTCGCGATGCTTAAGGGTTGCGCCCAGCCTGGAGGGTCGGGCCTGTCCCATTTCGTCAGCTCGGCCAGCGCAAGGTTCATGTGGATCACCGGCTTGCCCTGCGTTTTGCAATCCAGCTTTACCTGCGCGTTCACCGTGCGGCCGCTCTTGCCCGGTCCGGGCGAGATGCCGTAACGGTAGAAGACCAGCATCTCGGGCTGGGCCCGGACATTGAACAAATGCGGCGGCAGCCCGAACCGCTTCATCAGGCGGAACAGGCGGAAACAGTTGAAATAGGCGCTGACCGCGCTGAACGTGTCCCGGCGCGGCTGCAGATCGTGACCGTTCGGCAGGTGGACCGTCTTGGTGGTCAGGGGCGGCAAACCGGCGTCCTCGGGCGCGTATCCGGGGCAGACGCAAACGCGAAAACCGTCGCTTTTTAGGTCAACATGCGCTGATGGATCCAGTTGGAACAAGCTGCGGAACCTGTCCAGAACACCGTCATCACGGGTTGGTCTGCGCTCTGACCAATCATACGCCTCACCGTCAGGCGCGGCCCAGCCCGGAGGGGTCTGGGCGAATACGAACGCGTTGCCTTGCGGGGCAGCATGGGTCACCAGCGGCGTCCGCTCGACAGAGACCAGAACCGGGTCGGATTGTTTGGCCACGCCGCCGGGCGTCGGCTCTCCGATCCTGTCGAAGCGAAAAATGCCGTACACCGCATACCCCAACGGGCTTGGGACGCGGGTCGGATTGGCATTGTGCGCCGTCGCCTGAATAGTGAACTCCCAGGGTGAGCTCCGCCAGTTCTTGAGGTCCTGCGGGTGGAACTGGATGTCGTTGATTGTCACCGACTCTTGCGTAACCCCGGCCTTGTTGGCGATCTCAGACGCGACGTCATCGCCCTTGTACAACCGCTCCAAAGCCGCGGACACCGCGAGAAGCATGCCGGGCCCGGAAGAAGGACCGGCCCGCGCGGCAAGGTCGGTCAAAAAGGCATCTTCTCCTGCCGGAAACTCGACCGTCGCCGACCGGATCCGCACGGTATAGGTGTTTCCGTCGGCCTCGACGGTCATAGGGACGCGGATCCCGGCTTGCGGGGAAATCTGGTTGTCACCGCCATAGACTTCGGCCGCGACCATGATGACCGATGCCGGTACATCGTGATTCGCAGCCCGCGACAGGTTCCACGAAGCCAGACGCGGCACGGGCGAAGAACCAATGGGCGTTCCGAATTTGGGCCACAACGGCAACCACTTGAAGGCATTAACGAATTTGCCGGACAGGCTGTCCACGGCGTATTTCAAATAGACCGGCGTGTGCCCCCGAGCCAACAGGAAATCGTGGAGCTTCTTCAGGTAGTCCAACCCCACCTGTCCCAACTCTGCTTCCGTGGGACGAGAATTCAAGGTTTGCGTCGCAACATAAGGGACACCGGGATGAGATACCAAACGCGATGGCTGATGGGCGTTCGAGTATTCCTGTTCGAACCGCAACCATGTTTCGGGCCAGTTAGGTTGGCTGTAGGGGACGTTGGGCCATTTGGGGGTTTTCCAAGGCATGGTTCCGGTCCTTCCGGAAATGAGAAAATGAAATGAACTAAACGCGGATTAACCGCATGGTACATTAAAAAGGCCGTTCTTGACAGTTTTGACGGAAAGCGGCGCCAGCCGTTTGGCCGCGCCGGGGCACAGGCCGCCAAAAGCAGCGCGCCAATCAGTGGTTCGGAAGAAACTGTCGCTAGATGGAATCGAGATCGTCGAGCGGTTCCATCCGCCTTGAGTTTCGCCGGATGGCGCCGAGTGCATCGGCCTGTCCCGTCAGGCCGACCTCTTGAAGAATGTCTCGTCGCATAGCGATGGTCAGGTCGGCCAGCGCATGCATAACCTTTTCGCCATCGGTATCGGTCAGCGACCTGTCTTCAAGCCCCTCGCCAACTTGGTCGACCTTCCATTCCAGCGACTGGCCTGCCCGGCCGAGGCGTCGTTGCCTTCCTCGTAGCCAATGTACATCGCCAACTTCGCCCCCGGCATCCGCTCCAAGAGCTTGACCTTCAACTCGTTCATCAGCCCGGCATTGGCGAACAGGTCTCAGGACGCTCCACACCTTTCAGCAATTCGCCGGACTGGCGGGCCAAACTCACGTCCAATTTCAACGATGCTTAACCACCGTCCAAAAAACAGAGCCTCAAGACGTGCCGCCGGCTAGAAAACAAGACCGAACCTAAGAGCACTGGCAAACAAAGACGCAGCCAAAATAACGCGCATTATTTGACCAAAATGCGCACAAGGCACGAGTTACGCATTTTTGCTTAAAGTACCCATTTACGGGATCTGCCCGGCCCATCCTGTTTCGACCGGCCAGGCAGGTGTTTCGTGGCGAAACTAGCCTAGATGTGCGGCGATCGCATCCAGAAGGTCCTGGGCGTCTTCGGCCGACAAATCTTGCCGCCGCAGGCGGATTCGTAATTCACCCGCCGCGACTTCGGCACGGATATCGCCTCCTCCGGGCAACGGCTGCGGCGGAATGCGTTGAACCTGCTTTGGACGTCCGCCTCGAGCCTTTTCACGCGACGGCTCGGGAGCCTCTTTCAGCGCAGCCTCGATCAAGGCCCACTCGCTCTTGGCATCGGGCGCGTCCGCTCCGGCCAATGCTGCGCGCAGTTTGGCTTGAGCGCCCTCCCGCAGGGCTGCAGCCAATCGCAACCCCGCCTTTTCCGACAGGGATACCGGGTACCGCAACAGGTCGCCCAAAGCCTCGTGTACCATCGCAAAGCTGCGCACCTTTGACCGTTTCGCCTTGGACGCCGCCGCAAACAAGGCGTCCACTGCGGCTTCGGTCGAAGGGAATACCCCCTGCCCTGCCGCCAGAACCGCAATGCGTCCACGTTCGTAGGGGCTGAGATTGGCGCGCAGCTCGTTTTCCTCGACCATCGAGACATACGCCCCCTGCCCTGCCCCGGCCTGGCGGACAAAAGCCGGAATCTGCGCGAATGCAGGATCCGTTCTGGCGAGACGGCGAAAAGCGTCCAGGCGCCGATAACCCGAGATCAGCCCGTAGCCGTCGGCCGTCGGCGTCACCTCGATCGGCGTGCGCAAACCGTTGACTCGCAACGACTCCAGCAACTCGGCCATCGCTTCTTCGTCCTCGACCATCCGGTCGCGACGAATATAGTCCGCGTCGATCTCGTCAATCGGCAGCTTTTGCGCCACCAGCCCCGCATCCTGCGCATCGCGCCAACGGGCCGCATCACCCTGGTCGCGGGCCAAAGCTTCGCGATCGGTCACGGCGGCCATTCCATTCAATGTGGCGGCTTCGGCCGCGACTTGTGCGATTGGAGGCACAACCGATTTGGTTTCAAACGGGCCGATCGAGGGTTTCGTGGCGAAACCCGCCTCGAGTTGCTCCAACTCAGCCGCGTCCGGTGCCGTCAGTCTTCTGCGTTTAGCCATCTGCCTCTCCTCCCATCTGCGCGTCGCGCCACCAGCAGCCGATCAGAACTTCCTTGAACTCCGCGTAGGTCCGGTCGAAAGTTTCTCGGCCGCGCACGTATGTGTCTCGGTTGAAATCCCGGTAGTCCGCCTCGTAGATCCCGTTCACCTGCTCACCGGCCTGCCCGACCAGAGCAGTGTAATCCTGCCGGTAGGCATTCATGAAGTCACCAAAATAGGCTTGGATCACGTTCGCCATGTCGGTCTGCTGGCTGGCGTCGAACCGCGTGATGATCGCGCGGACAACATCCCATTCGAATTTGAGCTCGGGCAATCCCGCCGCCCGTTGGGCCGCGTTTTCACCGTCCTCGATGCTAGCAAAGGTAGTATAGAGCATGTCGAAGAACCGGCCTGTGGAATCAAATTCCAGAAACGAAGCTCCCAGCGGCACCAGCAGAATATCCGCCGCAGCCAGTGCGTTGATCGTAAGGTACCCAAGTGCAGGAGGCGTATCGAGGAAAACGATGTCATAATCGTTCAACACACCTTCATCCTGCAGGAAGTTTGTCAAACCATCCCACAAAGGCCAACTGCGTAGCCCCATGCGCCAGACCGGGATCTGGAATTCAGCCCAATACAGATTCAACTGCGCGCCGATCAGGTCGATATTGGGCCAATGCGTTTTCTGGATCACGTCTCGGGGAAGAGTCGTCAGAGCTTCCTGAAGCGTTTCGTCCAGAGGAATTTCAGGTTGACCGGCCGCCGCGCGCACGCGGTTTTCTTCCTGAACGGCCCGGGCATAGTCCTTGGCGATCAACGGAAACACCGTTTGCCACTCATCGGCGACGCGACCGCCGAGGATCGACGTCATCGACCCCTGGCTGTCCAGGTCGATCACGAGTACTTTGTACCCGTCCAAGGCGGCCGACATTGCCAGATGTGCCGCAGTCGATGTTTTTCCAACGCCGCCCTTGAAATTCGCCACTGCCACGACTTTGGCGGGCAGCCCCTTGGGCCTGTACGGCAGGTACTCCTTGGTGCTGACACCCTCTGCGGCGAAATAGTGGCGCAGCGCCAGGACTTCTTCGAGCGTAAACCACTTCGACCCGGCCTCTCCTTCGCCCTGAGGGAGATCCGGATTGGCCTTAAGCACACGGCGCAAATGGGCCGGAGCAACCGGAATCAGGTATTTCGTGATTTCCCAGATCGAGAATCGGCGCAGCCGCTTTTCGCCATCCGGAGCATAGCCACGTCTTGCCAGATCCTCGCGTCCTTTCGCGCAAAACGCCGCTGCTTTCGCGAATCGGGATGTCCCGATAGGATCAGGCAGCTTTGACGCCGCCTTGGCCGGGTCCAGGTTGAAATAAGGTGGCAGAGAAGGTTGGTTGGTTTTGCTCACTGTCGGTGCCTCGATAAATGTTCGCCTTTGCGGCGTATATCGCAAAATGTACCGAACATTTTCTTCCTGCGCTATCCTGTTAAACAGATTTTTCCACAAGATTTGGGATGATCCGGGTGTTTCGTCGCGAAACCGAATGAAATAATCAGAAAACAGGCAACAAAAAGTTTGATTCCTTTAATGGTTTTAGATTCTTTAGCAATCGGTTTTACCATTTAAAACAATAACCTAGGGGTTGTTGGGTGCCCATTTTCAGGACGGAATGGACCAGTGTTCAGGATCAAGGGGACCCATATACGGGATGTAAGGTCCCAGAATCCGGTTGGAATGGTACCGATTCCCGGTAAGACACTAAATTGAGCAGTTTAGACTTCGGAACGTGCTGGTAATCAGCGTAAGGATGGCTTCGGAACGCCGGGTGCAGTGTGACGAAGCGGGTTCGCTGTGGATAACTCAAGGGGCGATTCGGAAAGGTACCTGTCTGCGGGATGGCAGTCATCCCGTATATGGGGACCCAAAATAGGTTGATTGCCGGGTACCTTTCGTGCAACAGAATCGACAAACGAGCAGCCAGGCAGAATCATGCCGGATACAGAATTGGACATGGATCACCTCTCGGGCGCGCTGCGACGGGAAACGGTGAAAAAAAATGTTGCCGCGATCCATATCAGCGGCAAGCTCACCTTGTTGCAGCGAAAGCTGTCCAATGTTCTTCTGCTCAATGCCTATGACGCGCTGACCACTGCACCGACCCACACGATCGACGCCCGGACCCTGGCGATGATGGTCGGATACAATTCGAACGACTTTGACACGTTGCGTGCCAGCCTTCGCGCTTTGGCCGAAACCGTGGCCGAGTGGGACATGTTGGATGAGCAGGGGCGCCAGGAATGGGGCGTGTCGTCGTTGCTGAGCTTTGCTAAACTCAAAAACGGGGTGTGCGAATATGCTTATTCCCCGGCTTTGGCGCAAAAGCTGTATGATCCCAAGATCTATGCGCTGATCAACGTGCACATTCAGCGCAATTTCAGTTCGGGTCACGGGTTGGCCTTGTATGAAAACTGCTATCGCTTCGTACGGACCGGCTCGACGGGCTGGTGGACGCTCGAGGTATTCCGTAAACTGATGGGGGTGGACGGCAGCGACTACTACACTAGTTTCAAGCACCTGAACGCCAAGATCATCAAGCCTGCCGTTTGCGAGGTGAACAAAAGCTCGGACATCCTGATCGAGCCAGAGTTCCGTAAGAAGGGCCGCAGCGTCACTGACATAAGGTTCCTGATCCAGCGCAACCCCCAGAAAGCGATGTTCGAGATCGACGACAGCGATGGCGTGCGCAATCTTCCTGTCTACAAGACCTTGCGCAAACAGGGGGTCTCGGACAGGCTGGCACGGCAGTGGATTTCCGAGCACGGTGAGGAATACGTCCAGCAGAAGCTGGATTATGTGAAAGGGCAGGGGGATGTGAAATCCACTGTGGGCTACCTTTCGGCCGCTCTCAAGGAAGATTACAAGGCCCCAGTGAAAGAGACCCCGGCGCCACCCAGTCCCGAGGCGCTGGCCGCGGCCAGGCAGCGAGAAGAAGAGAAGGCGCGCGAGGATCAGGCCTATGCCGCGCGGGCGGCGGAACGTGCCGAACGGGCCCGCAAACTGGCCATCGTCGAAGAACTGGTTTCGCGGCGAAACCCAACCCAGCGGGATGCTGACAAGCGCCTGTTCATGTCGACCCTGTCGGACGAGTTGGACCGCGAACACTTCCGGCAGCACGGCTGGCGGTCGGGTTTGAACGCCAACGCCATCTTTGCTTTTTGGGAAGAGTTGGAGCCCGACGCGTTCCAGACGGAAACGCCCGCCTGATGCTCAGGCAGGGCAAGGGAGGTTATCGGTTTTTGAGAGCATTTTGCAAAGCATCCCCAAGCGCGCCGTGCTGCGCATTTTGTTTATTTTTTGCGCGTTGTGATTTCTGAGCGCCTGAATTCTTTCCTCGTGCGTTATGCCCTTTTGGGGCGCGATCTTGCCGGGCAGAAGCTCCGCCATCCTTGCGCATGCTCAGCCCGATCCGCTTGCGCGGCACGTCAACTTCGACCACACGGACGCGTACGACCTGACCGGCCTTGACCACCTCGTGCGGGTCCTTGACGAAGCGGTCGGCCAGCTGGCTGACATGTATCAGGCCGTCCTGATGCACACCGATATCTACGAAGGCGCCAAAGGCAGCGACATTGGTCACTGTGCCTTCCAGAACCATGCCGGGTTTGAGGTCGGTGATCTCCTCGACGCCCTCTTTAAAACTGGCGGTCACGAAGCTGGGGCGCGGGTCGCGACCGGGTTTTTCCAGCTCGGCAAAGATGTCGCGCACCGTGGGCAGGCCGAACCGGTCATCCACGAACTGTTCGGCGCGCAGACCACGCAGCGCACCGTCATGGCCCATGATCTGACGGATGTCGCGGCCGCAGGCCTGCACGATGCGGCGGGCCACGTCGTAGGCCTCGGGGTGGACGGCCGAGGCGTCCAGCGGCTCGTCCCCGTCGCGGATGCGGAGGAAGCCCGCGCACTGTTCAAAAGCGCGGGGGCCGAGGCGCGCGACCTTCAGCAGATCCTGCCGCGACCGGAACGCCCCATTGAGGTCGCGATGCGCCACGATGGCTTCGGCCAGACCGGGGCCCAGGCCCGAGACATGGGTCAGCAGCGGCGCCGAGGCGGTGTTCAGATCGACGCCGACGGCGTTCACCACGTCTTCGATCACCGCTTCCAGAGACTGGCTCAGCCGGTGTTGATCTACGTCGTGTTGATACTGGCCGACGCCGATGCTTTTGGGTTCGATCTTGACCAGCTCGGCCAGCGGGTCCTGCAGGCGGCGGGCGATCGACACCGCGCCGCGCAGCGAGACATCCAGATCGGGAAACTCGCGGGCCGCCAGTTCCGAGGCGGAATAGACCGAGGCCCCGGCCTCGGACACCACGACCTTGGTGGGGGCCTGCACCCCTTTGGGCAGCAGTTTCAGCGTGTCGGCCACCAGCCGTTCGGTCTCGCGGCTGGCGGTGCCGTTGCCGATAGCGATCAGTTCGACCTTGTGCGTGGCGATTAGGTTCAGGATGGTGGCCTGTGCGCCGCGCAGATCGTTCTTGGGTTGGAACGGATAGAGCGTGTCGGTCGCCACCAGCTTGCCCGTCGCGTCCACCACCGCGGCCTTGACGCCGGTGCGGATGCCCGGGTCCAGCCCCAGGGTGGGGCGGGGGCCCGCCGGGGCGGCAAACAGCAACTCCTTGAGATTGCGAGCAAAAACTTGAATGGCCTCCTCCTGCGCACGGCTGCGCAGATCGGCCATCAGCTCGACCATCATCGACAGCGACAGCTTTACCCGCCAGGTCCAGCCCGCGACCTTGCGCAGCCACACGTCGCCCGGCCCGTCACCGCGCGTCTGCAGATGGGCGGCTACGATCGCCTCGGCCCGGGCAGCGCCGGTTTCGGGGTCGGGGCCGATGTCCAGCGTCACGATCCCCTCTTTCGATGCGCGCAGCATCGCCAACGCCCGGTGCGAGGGCACCTTGGCCCAAGGCTCGGCATGGTCGAAATAGTCGCTGAACTTGGCGCCGTCCTGTTCCTTGCCCTCGATCACCTTCGAGGTCAGCAGCGACTCGGCCTGCATGAAAGTGCGCAGCTCGCCCAGAAGGGCCGCGTTTTCGGTCAGACGCTCGGTGATGATGTCGCGCGCGCCGTTCAGCGCATCCTTGGTGGTGGGCACGGCCTCGGTCACATAGGCCTGGGCCAGCGCCTCGGGGTCGGCGCTGCGGTCGGCCAGGATCGCGTCGGCCAGCGGCTCCAGCCCGTTTTCCCGCGCGATCATCGCCTTGGTGCGACGCTTGGGTTTGTAGGGCAGGTAGATGTCTTCCAGCTGCGCCTTGGTCTCGGCGCGGGCGATGAATTTGGCCAGATCGTCGGTCAGCTTGCCCTGATCCTTGATCGAGTTCAGGATCGTCTCGCGCCGCGCCTCGAGCTCGCGCAGATAGGCTAGCCGGTCGGACAGGGTGCGCAGCTGGCTGTCGTCCAGCCCGCCCGTCACCTCTTTGCGATAGCGCGCCACGAAGGGCACGGTGGCGCCTTCGTCCAGCAGCTTGACCGCCGCGTCCACCTGTTCGGGGCGGGCATTGATTTCCGTGGCGATGGTACGGGCGATGCGGTCCAACGGGGCCTCCTTGATCTTTGGTTGGAGGACCGTCTTAGCCAGCGCCCGCGCCAAGGGAAAGGCGTCGCGTATCGTCGGCGGGCTGAAAATACGGGCATATGCGCGGTTTTGCGCAAACTGGGTCAAAATGCGCGTTCGTATGCGATTGATCCCATGGCCCGGGTGATTTAAGGGAAGCCCTGTCAAATCAGAGTCACCCCGGAGCGGAACAGCATTCACGCTCCTCGCACTCCGCGCCGCACGCGGCACAACTCTCGGATCGCACGCCCCTGAAAGGCTTAAAAAAGGTAAGGGAACATGGCAGAAAAATCGAACTTCGACATATTGTATACCATCGTAGACGAAGCGCCGGAGCTGGCCAGTGCCTCGTTCCTGCCCATCATCCGCAAATTCGCGTCGGCTGCTGGCGTCAGCGTCGGCACCAGGGACATTTCGCTGGCTGGTCGCATCATCGCGGCCTTCCCCGAAAACCTGACCGAAGAACAGCGTCAGCCCGACGACCTGGCCGCCTTGGGCGAGCTGGTGAAAACCCCCGAGGCCAACGTGATCAAGCTGCCGAACATTTCAGCCTCGGTTCCGCAGCTGGTCGCTGCCATCAAGGAACTGCAGGGGCAGGGCTATGACATCCCGAACTACCCGGAGGATCCCAAGACCGACGCTGAGAAAGAGATCCGCGCCCGCTATGACGTGATCAAAGGCTCGGCCGTGAACCCGGTTCTGCGCGAGGGCAACAGCGACCGCCGCGCCGCCAAGGCGGTCAAGCGCTATGCGCAGCAGCATCCGCATTCGATGGGCGAATGGACGGCCGACAGCAAAACAAAGGTGTCGTCGATGCCGGGCAACGATTTCTACGGCAACGAGAAATCGGCCACCATCACCGCCGATCAAGCCGGTGATGCGCGGATCGAATTCGTGGGCAAGGATGGCGGCGTGACCGTTCTGAAAGACGGCTGGACGCTGGAGGAAGGCACCGTTGCGGATGCTACCTTCATGTCGGTCAAGGCGCTGTCGGAGTTCCTGGATGCCGCGATCGAGGACACCAAGAAAGACGGCACCATGTTCTCGCTGCACATGAAGGCGACGATGATGAAGGTCAGCGACCCGATCATCTTTGGCTATGCGGTCAAGTCGTGGCTGGCGCCGGTGTTCGAGAAATTCGGTGACCGCATGGCACAGCTGGGCGTCAACCCGAACTCGGGGCTGGGGGACTTGCTGAACCGTGTCAAGGACGATACCGAGATCATGGCCGCGATCGAAGCGGTCAAGGCCGACCGTCCCTCGATGTACATGGTGGACAGTGACAAAGGCATCACCAACCTGCACGTGCCGTCGGACGTGATCATCGACGCCTCGATGCCCGCCGTGATCCGCGCAGGCGGCAAGGGCTGGGACGAGAACGGCAAGAAGGGAGACACCAACTGCGTGATCCCCGACCGCTGCTATGCGCCGGTCTATGACGAGACCATCAACTTCTTCAAAGCCAACGGTGCGCTGAACCCGGCCACCGCCGGTTCGGTCGCCAATGTGGGCCTGATGGCGCAGAAGGCCGAAGAATACGGCAGCCACCCGACCACCTTCGAAGCGCCTGCGGACGGCATGATCCGCATCGTTCTGGCCAATGGCGAGGTCCTGCATTCGCATGAGGTCGAAAAGGGCGACATCTGGCGCGCCTGCACCGCCAAGAAGGCCCCGATCGAGAACTGGATCCAGCTGGCGATGGATCGTCAGCGCCTAACCGGCTCCGAGGCGATTTTCTGGCTGGATGCGAACCGCGCCCATGACGCTGAACTGATCAAATACGTCAAGCCGGCGCTGGAAGCTGCGGGCGTGGCCGACAAGTTCCTGATTCTGGCCCCGCGCGAGGCGACCCGCAAGACGCTGGAAACCATCACCGCCGGCAAGGACAGCATCGCCATCACCGGCAACGTGCTGCGCGACTATCTGACCGATCTGTTCCCGATCCTTGAACTGGGCACCTCGGCCAAGATGCTGTCGATCGTCAAGCTGATGAACGGTGGCGGCCTGTTCGAAACCGGTGCAGGTGGCTCGGCGCCCAAGCACGTGCAGCAGCTGGTCGAGGAAAACCACCTGCGTTGGGATTCGATGGGCGAATTCTGCGCACTGGGTGAATCGCTGAATTTCCTGGCCGACAGCCGCGGCAACGCCAAGGCCGCCGTTTTGGGCGCTGCGGCCGAGGCCGCGACGCAAGGTATCTTGGACCATGACCGCTCACCCAGCCGCAAGGTTGGCGAGCCGGACAACCGCGACAGCCACTATTGGTTTGCCCGCTATTGGGCCGAGGCGCTTGCCGCGCAGTCCGACGATGCCGACCTGGCCGCGACGTTTGCACCGATCGCCAAGGAACTGGCCGAGAAAGAGCCGCAGATCCTGGCCGAATTGGCTGCCGTGCAGGGTAAACCGGTGGATCTGGGCGGGTACTATCACCCCGACCGGGCCAAGGTTGCGGCGGTGATGCGCCCCAGCGCCACGCTGAACGCCATCATCGGCTGAGAAACGAACAGGCCCGCGCCATCGCGCGGGCCTGCGACCCTGACGCCTGACCGACGGCGTCGTGGGTAAACGCCATCAATTGCGCAGACAAATGCGTCGGGGCAAACGCGCCAGTTCGGCAGTCTGGCGGAGTATTCCAAATTATTTTGGTTGAATTGACCGAGATTCTACGGGATTCCCCCAATATTCAGCCGCACTGCGCGGGGCTATCCTGAAAACAACCTCGGACAAATACCGGTGAGGCCCGTCGGGGCTGCACCACTCACTCAGAAAACGGCCAGCATTTGGGGTGCTGGCCGTTTTTCTTGTGGATATGGCCTGTGACGGGCGCCGACAAAAAAAGAGGGCCGGTCGCAAGACCGGCCCCAAGATTTTCGCGCAACCGAGGGATCAGTTCGACGCGGCGTTCATCTTTTCGTTGTGCTCACGCAGCGTGTCCGAAACGATGGCGTACCATTCGCCCGACTCGCGCATTTCATTCAGGCCCTTGTTCAGCATCGCGATGTATTGTTTGCCGAACGGGTTGCTGCGATGCGCGATGATGCGCTGGCTGGCAATGGTGTTCACGAAGGGGTTTTCCACGATGTCCTTCGGTGTCAGGCCCATTTCGCTCATGGCATCCGCCGCCAGCTGAACCTCGAAGGATGCAACGTCGGCGGTACCGGTCAGAACGGCGTCCAGGCACTCAGCGGCGCTGATCGGGCGGACCATTGTGATGTTCGGCTCGAAAACGCCCTGTTCTTCGAGGTCGTGGGTGAACCAGGCATCCATCCGGCACAGCCGCGCGCCTTTGAAGTCTTCGAAAGAACGGGCCTCGGCGTATTTGCTGTCGGGCAGGGTGTAGAAACCGATAACCACGTCATACACGCTGACGGTCGAGTCGAACTCATTACAGCGACGGGTTGTCTCCGCCGACCATTCATAGCTGCGGTTCGAGCAGTCCGGGATGTACCAGCCAAGACCTACGTCGAACGCGCCCAGCGGCAGCAGCGTGTCCAGGTGCGAACCCCAATCGTTCACGAAGCTTACCGAATGCTCGCGACTGTTGCCGCCACGGCTGAGCGCGGTCGAGGCCAGACGCACCAGAATGCCACCACCCGACAAGCTCTCGTCAGAGAAGGGTGCATAGTTGCCGCCGGCAAGAATCTTGACGGGGGGTTCATAGACGTTCGACGCCTTGTTGTTCGCGTTGCGGGCTTCCTCGGCGGCGATCAGGTCCTGTGCGCTCAGGCCGTTGGGCAGGCTGCCGTCCTCACAGGGCAGGGCCAGCACGACGCCCGGCTCAAGGTTCGAGGGATTCGAGATGATGTTGCGGTTTGCGTTGAAGATCGGCTGGTAGTTCGACGTGCCGTAGGCCGCGATCGAGATGGTTGCCAGCGTGTCGCCATCCTGAACCGTATAGTTCGAGCAGGCTTCCTGAGCTGCGGCTGCGCTGGCGCTCAGGGCGGTGATTGCAGTGGCCGCAACCACCAGTTTCTTCAGGTTGATTTCAAACATGTCCACTTCCTCCAGACTTTTGTTTTATCAGGCCTTTTCGGGGCCTTATCCGTTTTCCATTTGGTACCGCAGGGCCTCGGACACGATGTCGCGCCATTCGCCCGATTGCTGCATGATCGCCAGACCCTGATTCAGAGTCTCAAGGATCGCTTCCCCATCCGGGTTGTCCTTGTGGGTCATGACATTGAGCGGTTTGATCGCCGCAAGGTTGGGGTTTTCGACAAGTTGATGTTCGTAGCCCAGCCGCTTGATCGCATCGGTGGCCAGGTGCGCCTCGATAGCTACGATATCGGCGCTTCCGTCCATGGCGGCGCGGAAACAGTCATCTGGGTCGACCGGGCGCATCAGGGTGATCGCGGGTTCATACAGGCCCACCGCATCCATGTGGGTCGTTGACCATCCTTCAGGACGGCAGATAGTTGCGCCCGCGAAATCGGCATAGCTGAGCGTGGTCTCGTAGCCCGAGCCATCCTTGGCAAAGAACGTGTCCACCACCTCGTAGAACGGGTTCGAGAAGTTGTAGGTCTCGCACCGGTTCCTGTCGCTTTCCGACAGGGCTTCGGCCTCGTCGCAGTTGGGGCGCGACCAGGGGAAGGTGGCGTCGAAGGCGAGGGTCGGCATCAGCAGGTCGAGATGCGAAGACCAGTCGTTCACGAACTGGATCTTGTAGGCCTGTTCAGGCGCGGCTCGCAGGAAGGCGGTTTCGACCAGATGCGTGTATAGCCCGCGATGGGGCAGGGACTCGTCGGTGAAGGGCGCATAGTTGCCGCCGGTGATCAGCAGCAGCTGACGGTCGCGGATGGCCGGGCGCTCGGCCGTGCCGGCGTCGCGGATCAGCGCGGCAGCCTCGGCGCGGGCGGCTTCAATTTCTTGTTTCGCGGCCGTCTTGGCGGCAATCACCGCCTCTTCGCTGGCCTTTTTGGCTTCGGCCTCAGCGGCGGCGACGCGGGCCTCGGCCTCGGCGATGGCCTTGGCAGCGCGCTCTTCGGCGGCCTTGACCAGTTCGGCGGCCATCTCGGCGGCCATGCGCTCGGCCTCGGTCTCGGGCTGGGGTGCGGCCCGGCCGACATCTTCGAGACAGGGCATCTTGAGAATGTCACCCACGCGGATGATGTTCGGATTCGAGCCGATCACCTCGCGGTTGGCGTCATAGATGATGCGGAAGTCTTCGGTTGCATAGACTTCGATCGCCAGTGCCCGCAGGCTGTCGCCGCGCTGGATCTCGTAGTCCGAGCAGGCCTCTTGCGCCGAGGCTGCTCCTGCGGCTGCCGCAAGGGCCAGGCTGGATATTAGGAATGTCTTTTTCATGGGTCCTGTTGGGTTGCTCTTGTTATTGTCCGGTCGCTTTCACGACGGCGATCGAAATGTTATCCTGGTCGGGATCGGCCTTGGCGATCAGGGCCTGCAGAAGGCTGTCGGCAATGTCCTGGGAAGGCGCGTCGGCGTTGTCCTGCAGAGTCGCGCTGATTTCGTCGTCGGTCAGGTACTGCAGCCCGTCGCTGCCCAGAACCACGATATCCTCGGGGTCCAGTTCCAGCGCCTGTTCGGGGCAGTCCACCTTGGGGATCGCCGCGCCCATGATGACCGAGGTCAGCTGGTTGCGGTCGGGGTGGGCCTGGGCTTCGGCCGGCGACAGATGCCCCTGTGCGACACGGGCGTCGATTTCGGGCGCCATCGAGTGATCTTCGTTGATCTGGGTCAGGGCCCCGTCGCGGAACAGGTAGAGTGGGCTGTCGCCGATCGAGATCCAGAACAGCCGGTTGCGCAGCAGCAGAACGCCCAGAAGGGTCGACCCCATGTTGAAGCCTGCCGGCTGATCTTCGCCGTAGCCCGCCACCGTCGCATTGGCCTGCATGGCGGCCAGGGGCAGGGCGTCTTGCAATTCGCTTTCGGTCGGTTCGCGACTGTCCAGAGCGGCATCCAGAACCGAGCGCCAGGCCTTGATCACGAGGTCCGAGGCGACCTCGCCGGCCGCGTGACCGCCCATGCCGTCGGCCACCACCACGTAGCCGGCATTGGCCGCGTCAAAGACACGTGCCGCGATCGCGTCCTCCTGCGAGTCGCGCCGGCCCTGATCCAGGATCAGCGCAATGTCATATGACGGAGTCGCCAGCATTCGTTATGCGTCCCGCCAGTCGAAGTTTTCGTCGCAGAAGGCGACGAACCGCAGGGACGTTTCGCTGATGCGGATCAGGTCGCCGCTGGCCAGCGGTACGGTACTCAGAACCGGCTTGCCGTTCAGGCGCACCAGGTTGGCCTTGCCTCCATGGCCCAAATAGCATTTCCGGTCTTCCGGATCATAGGCGATGAACGCATGGTTCGAGCGCGAAATGCCGGTGTCGCCGAAATCGAGCTGGATCGCCTGATCGTCGTTGCGGCCGATCTGCATCAGCCCTTCCTTCAGGGTGATGCTGGCGCCACGGCCTGGGCCGCCAGTGACGACCAGCCAGCCAACCGGGAAGGTCTCGGCGGCAGTCTCGGCCTTGCGGATCGGTTCGGCGGTTTCGATCAGATCCTGAACATGGGTGTCCGGCCGCTCGAAGCCCAGGAAGGTGGTCTTGACCCGCGCGCGGCGGTCCTGTTGGGCTACGTCGGGTGCCGCCGTCATAGCTGCGGTTGCGGTGGCCGCGATCGTAGCAGGCTCGGGCGCTGCGACGGGCGGTTCGGGGGACTCTTCCAGCGCCGACGTCTCTGGCTCGGGCGCCTCGGCAACCGCTTCCTCGGCGCTGTCCGCCTCGATCGAAGCTGTCTCGGGTTCAGGCTCGGGCTGAGCCAAACGCAGGGTCACGACCGGCTCGGGTTCGGGCTCGGCCGCTTCGGGCTGCGACGGGGCTTCCTTGGCCGCCTCGGTGACCGGTTCTTCCTCGTCGTCAAACTCGGGCATCTTGTCCTCGGGGAGCAGCTCGTCGCTTTCCTCGAAGCCTTCGGTGTTCAGGCTGCCGCCACCCAGAGCCTGCCGAAGCGCGTTGAAATCCGCGATCGGCTGAGGTTTCTCGTCGGGCGCAGCCTCGGGTTCTGTCTGCGTGGCTTCGGCCGTATCGGTGGCTTCGGCTTCCTTGGTCTTGCCGGCACCTTCGAGAAGCCGGCTGAGGGGGCTTTTGTATTTGAACATGGTGTCGACACCTTTTGACTTCTTGCACGGACTGGATGGGTCCGTGGGGCTGCGAAAAACCTCTGCGCACGGGCAGGGCACTGATGATCGGGGAAACCAGAAAATCTTTACGCTCCGCGACGGGCCGGATCCCGTCAGGGTGGCGCAAAACCGATGCCACCCTCAGCCAAACACGCTGGCGGGTTCGGGACTTGTCGGTCAGGTCATTCCGCCTGCTCCTGTGTCAAGGGCATCAGGGCGGTGGTCTCGGCGCCGTTGCGCGATACCGTCAGCTTTGCCTCGGGCTGGCCATCGGCCACCAGTTCGGAAATCACCCGGTCCAGGCTGTCGGACTCGGTGATCTCGGTGCCGGTGTGGATTTCGCGCAGCAGGATGTCGCCTTCCTGCAAGGATCCAGCCCCTTCGATCGGCGCTTCGCTCACGATGGTCTGCCAACCCGTGTCGCCACCGACACGGGCGGTGAAACCATACCCGTTGATCAACCCGAAGTTGCGGATCGCGGGTAGGGCCAGCAGGCCGTTCTCGGGCCGGGTCTTGCCTGGTGCCCGGTACCGGGCGGCCACGCGGACATAGCCGTCGGGGTCGATCTGAAGGTTGTTCAGCACCTGCGTCGCCAGGGGTGCGTCGTCCTGAATAGGCTCGCCGTTCAGGGTGTAGATGACCGCGCCGCGTGCGACCCAATCGCCAATGACCGACAGGTCCCGGCCCTGTTCAACACCGGTGATCGCGATCGCGCTGCCGGTAGAACCGCGCCGCGTGGCGGTTGAGAACGGGACTTCGACATCCCAATGGGCAAAGCCGAACTGGTTCTGGGCCAGCTTGACCGGTGCGGTCGGGGCAGGGGTCTCGGGCGCCGCAGCCGTGAGTTTTTCGACGACTGGATCTGCCGTTTGGGCTGGCTCGGCCAGGGGCTGCTCGACAGGCTGGTCCTGCGCTTCTGGTGTTGCCGCGGTTTCTTCCGGCCCGCGATTTCCCACACCGTCGGTCGGCGGGGTTTCGAGGGCGGTGTCCGGTTCGGGGTCTGATTCGATGGGTGCGGGTGCTTCCGGCGTGATTTCGGGTGTCGCCGCCGCGACGGTCGTATCCGCCTGAACGGCGGATACGGCACCGTCGGGTGCCGTGCCGTCCTTGTTCATCCAGACATAGCCGCCGCCGGCAGCCAGGGCTGCCAGAACCGCCAGGCCGACGATCAGTTTGCCGCTGCCGCTCGAGCTTTTCTGAACGACGGTGTCGACCGTCGGGGCCGTATCACCCACGGACCCCGAGGCAGCCGCCTCGTCGTTCTTGGTCGGGCCAAGAGCCAGATCGGAATTGCCGGCCAGCAGGGCGGTCACGACCGCTTCGGCATTGTCGGCCTCGGCCTTGATGCGGGCCTTTTCTGCCTCGTCATCTTCGCGGTCCAGCGCGACGATGACCGAGACCGGACGATAATCGAAGTTGTCGAACACGACGCTGGGACCGCGGAACATGCGCAGCCAGTCCAGAGCTGATTGCAGGCGATCGGTGGCGTGAAGCTCCATCGCTTTGTCGATCGCCTCGAGGAACCCTTCGGGATAGCCCTGGAACCGGCCGGTCAGCGGGACATACGGGTCCGGCTGGCCGTTGTTGAAGGCGTTCAGGCGGGTCTGCCCGTCGATGGGCCGTTCGCCGCTGATCGCGTGGTACAGCGTGGCGCCCAGCACATACAGATCGCTGCTAGGTCCCTGTTCCGATCCGCGTACATAGAATTCATGCGGGGAATAGCCGTCCTTGATGACCCGCAGGGTCAGCAGGGCGGCGGACTTGTTGGCGGCCTGTTCCCGCGCGGCCCCGAAATCGATCAGGATCGGTTCGCCATGTTCGTCGATCAGGATGTTGTCGGGCGAGATGTCGCGGTGCAGCATGCCGCTTTGGTGAATGAACGACACCGCAGACAGCATCTTCTCGGTGACCTGCACGATAAAATCTGGGCCGCTCTCGGTCTTGGGGTCTTCGATGTAATCCAGCAGGTCGCAGCCGCGGATCAGGTCCATCGCGATATAGGCGGTGTCGTTGTCCTCGAACACCTGATGAACATCAACGATGTTCGGGTGCACCAGCCGCGCGTGGTTGCGGGCCTCTTGGATGAACAGATCGATGATGGCGCGCAAATCGTCCTTGAAGGCGGGGTCGTTGGGTTCGACCAGATCGCTGTTCCGGCGGCACAGCGCCCCCGGATAGCATTCCTTGATGACCACGTCGCGATCCAGGCTGTCACGGGCCAGGTAGGTAATCCCGAACCCGCCATTGCTGAGAAATTCCAGTATTTCATACTGGCCGCGCAGCAGCTTCGCGCCGGGTTGCAGCCCTTGGATCTGTGGTTCGTCGTGCGAGGCGCCGACCGCGTGGTTGTGATTCATTTTTCCCGCCCATGAGTTCAATTCTTGCGGCCTACAAAAACCGGACAAACTGCCCTTGCACTCACAACCAAAAACAACCGCAGGACACTTGAGAACGGTTAGACGGTTCAAATTTGACTTTATTGGGGCCGCCGCATGGCTTCACTATGGATCGACCCGCAGGGCGATCTGTATCTTGTGTGTTATCTGAGGAAATATGCTATATATTGGAAAATGGTGTAGTCTGACCATTGTCAGTCCGCTGGTCGCGACCGGCATGGTCGACGGATTCGAAACAATGGTTGGCAGAGTCCAGGCGCTCGATTCGCCGCTGAGCGGCGCAATCCGGGCGCGAAGAGTTCAGGTGCCGGTGCGGGGCGCGGCCGTGGCGACCTTGCTGCCGGCCCAGGCCAGATTGTCGCTGAGCTGCGCCAGTATGCTGACCGCATCCTTCAGCCGGGTCTCGCCGGTTTCGAACTGAAGCAGCAGCAACAGGTCCGTGGCCTTCTCGAACTCGGTCGGGATCCAGTCGGCCTCGGGGTCGATCTCGGACCCGGAGTCTAGGCGTTCGGCAAAATCTTCGACGATTTCCCGGCAGCTTTCCAGGAAGGCGCCGGGGTCGATGTCCGAGCTGTCGCGCAGGTCCTCGTAGATGCTGGCGATGGCGGCCAGCCAGTCTTCGAGGATCGGATTGGACAGCGGCGGCAGCGCCGATTCCAGGCTGGGCTGGACGGTGCGCGAGTCGGGGGTTTCTGGTTCGTCTCCCTTGAGGGTCTCCAGAAACGGCAGATAATCCTGTTTCAGGTCGCGGCGTGCGGCCTCCAAGTCGGATTTGCGCCGGTCCGAGGCGATTTCCAGCATCTGTTCAGCCAGTTTCTGGCCGCCGCAGGTCTCCCACAAGGCGAAATCGGGTTCGGGCTCTTGGGCCATGGCGCGCACGGCGACCGGTGTTCCGATCGGGACGATGGCCCGGAACATGCCGGTCTTCTGTTTTTCCAGCCGGGCCAACACGCGGTCCAGGGCGTCGCGCACCGGCGGCAAGTCGGCATGGGTCACGGCCAGCAGGCTGTTCGCCCGCAGGGTTTCCGGCACCTGTGCCCACAGGTGGTGTTCGGTCTCGCGCCAGGCGTTGGTGCCGTTGGTGCACCAGATCGCGCAATCGACGAACTTTAGCAGGTCCAGCGTTTGCTTGTAGCTGTCATCCAGGGAACCCGATCCGGGCAGGTCGAACAACGAGATTTCGCGCAGGGCCGGGGTGTTCAGCCCGACCGATATGAAATCGGGGTTATCGGCTGCCGCCTTTTCAAGGACGATGCCGGAGTAGGTCTTGGGTTCCTTGTCCCACCAGCCGACGGTGGTTTCCGGCGCGTCGGCATAGGCCACGATCACCAGCGGCAGTTTCAGATGCTGCGGGCCGGTGGGCAGAATGTCGGCCCCGGCCAGCATGTTGGCCAAGCTGGATTTGCCGGCGCCGAATTCTCCGGCGAACCCGATCGACACTGCGGTCGACAACCGTTCGGCATGGGCCTGCGCGCGTGCGCGCATATCCTCGAGCCGGTCCGTCGCGGGCAGCGACTCGGTGGCGCTGAGAAAGCGCTCGAGCTGTCGGACCTCGTGTTCGGTAGAGGGAAATTCGATCACTCTGCGGCCTCCGGTTGTCGTTCGTTGCCGTGTTCGATGTCAAAGACCAATTGCAGCTGGTCCGCGATGGCCCGCGCGCGGTCCAGCTCGATCTGGGCCTGACCGCGTTCCGAGTTTTTGCCAGATGCGGCGCGGTTTTCAAGATGACCCGCCAGCAAGGCCAGAAAATGATCTAGTACCGTGTTCAACCGCTCCAGCAGATCGTCGCGGGCGGTGTCGATCAGGTCGTCGCCGATCAGCTGGAATTCCTGCACGATCATGCGCTCGGCCCGGGACACGACCGATTTGCGGGAAATCAGCCGCGACAGCCAGTTCACCCGCAGCTCGACCGTGATCCCGCGGGTCAGGGCCGAGGTGTCGGGTCGGTACCAGCGCACCGCGCTGGTGTTCATGCGGCTGTCGGCCGGCTCCTGCCAGCCGGGCAGGGCGCGCAGCGCGCCATTCGCCTGCATGTCGATCGAATAGAGTTCGCTGAGCATGCGCTGGCGGATCACCTGGGTCGCACCTTGGACCAGCTCGCGCATCCGTTCGCGCAGGGGGACAAAGTTCAATTCGGTCGCGTCGCCCTTGGCCAACAGCGGGGATTGCCCGTTGGGGCCGAATACCACATCGGCGACCGCCTCGGCCACGGTGTCGTCCATCACCCCACGCAGATTGGCCAGTATGTCGTCCATCTCGCGGGTAATTTCGACGATCTGGTCCGCCACGGTTTTGCGCAGATGGGTCAGTGTCTTGTCGTTCTCCGCGGCGCTTTCGGTCTGGCACCGGCCGTCTTCGTCCAGTGCGCGCAAGCGCGCTTTGCCGCGTTCCAGCGCCCCTTCGGCAAAACTGTTGAGATGCTGCCACGCCATGCGCAGCTGTTCCTCGCGCTTGCCTTCGGCCAGCGCGGTGGTGACGTGGCGACGCAGATCCGGCAGGCCCGACGCGATCATCGCGGCATAGCGCAGGACCGCTTCGCGGCTGATCGGGGCGGGGGCCTGCTTCAGCTTCTGAACGCCTTCCAGATACTGCTGCATCTGATCGGGATGGGCGCGCAGCCAGGCCAGAACCTTGTCATGGTTCACCTGGGATTCGTCGCCGGTCAGCGCATAATGCGCCCATTGGGCGCTGCCCATCAGCACGTCGATATTGGTCTTTCCCAACGCCTTTTGCAGGCCGTCCAGCACGTCAGCGCGAACCTTCGCGGCATCTTCGGCACCGCCGTTCAATTCGTCGACGCGGTTGATGAATACCACGATCTGACCCAGTTCCAGCGCCTGCATCAGGCGGAACAGTTTCAGATCGGCACGCGACAGTGCCTGATGCGCCGACAACACCACCACGAAGAAATCGCTTTCCTTGAGATACTGACGCGAGATCTCCTCGCGGATCAGCAGCGGGTCGTTCACCCCAGGCGTGTCGGTCACGGTCAGCGGAAACGGGAAATGGCCCCGTTCGAAATAGACATCGGCCTTGCGGGTGATGTCACTGTACAGACCCCGGTCCGAACCCGGATCATGTTCGGTCGCCTCGGTCGGATCCTCGCCGGCGCAGACATAGCGGGCAAGATCCTCGGAGGTCAGCTCTTCGAGGTCGTGGTGCTGGCCCAGCAACTGCTCGTAGCTGTCGCCCAGCCGCAGCCGGGCGCGGGTTTTCATCGCCTCGACCTGCTCTTCGATCATCTCGCGTTTGTAGCTGTCCTCGTCATCGGGGAACATGTTGCGCAATTCTTCGCCTTCGGCGATCAGGGCGCGCCACTGACGGTCGTCGAAAAAGTGGAACTGCGCCCCTTGGGTTCGCCCCGACGGGTGCCCGAAATGCATGTCGGTAATCACCGTCGTCCAGGGATTGACGTCCGAGGGCAGAAATTCGGCCTGTCCGGTGAATCCGTTGATCAGCCGGGATTTCCCTGCCTTGATCTGCCCGACAAAGGCGATCGAGGGTTTCAGGTTGGTCAGGTCATCAATGATCCGTGAAATGAAATGACGGGTCTCGTCATTGCTCATTTCGTTCAATTCGTTGGCGATCCGGATCAAGTCCCGGCGGTTGGATTCACTCATGACACTAACCTTGAAAACTGGCAAAAACGCGTGACGGTAAGGATTGATATGCAAAAAAGGGCCGGGTCGTCACGGATCCGCCCCCCGAAGCGATTTCCATAGCGCGACAACGGCCCCCAGCTTGCGCGCGTCGTGAATGGCGGCGGCATTGTCCTGACCGTCACGCAACAGGGCCAGCGCGGCCCCCTTGCCGCCCGATGGGCGCATGACGATCAGTTGCGGATGAGGCAGTTGCCCGCTTGCATCAGCATCCCAGCTGGCCAGGTCCTTTGCGAACCGGTCCAGCAAGCCGGCCGACGGGTGCAGGGGCTGGCCATCCGCGCAAAGGCCGTCATGCCGATGCGTGGATGCCGGGCCGCTTAGAAAGCGTCCCATCGCAAACCGCCCGGAACCTTCGAAAAAGGCGGCTGCAAGCCCTTCGCTATTAGGGGCCGGGTATGGGTCGTCCGCGACGGGTTCGGGGGCGGGTGTCTGCAAGACGGTCAGCCTAGGCTCATCTTCCGGCAACTCGATCGCCGCGCAGGCCGTCTTTATCTCGGTGAAAGTGATCCCGACATCGTCGGCCTCGGTCGGGCCGTAGGGTTGAAGGGACACCATCTGAATCGGATCGCCCGCAAGGGCGAGGTCCGACACCAGTCGTGCCAGCTTCCGCACGATGGTTTCACGCGCTTCGGTCGCGAAATCGGGAAGCTCGCCGGTGCTGGTCCGGTAGACATCGGTAATGCGCGAGCTGTTCAGTTCAAGCGCCAGACGCGTTCCGTCAGGGGCGGTGAACTCGGCGCGGCGGGGCAGTACGGTACCCCGGATCGCCTGCAGGATCAGACTGCGCCGCGCGGCCGGTGTTTCCGCCGTCAGGTCGACCGCGGGCGACAGCCGTGGAGTCGCCCTGCGCCCGATGTTTTCGAGCATGTCGATGATCTCTGTCGCCGTCATTGCATCCGTCCTTGATATCCTTGCTAGACCGCCGCCGCCACCGGCCCGAGGCTCAGGTGCGATTTGGTCAGGGCCAGGCCGGTATTGGCGCTGGCGTGACAGATGTAGCAGACCACGTGTTCGGGGTACTCGCGCGTCCGCAGAAAGATGTGCAGCCGATCTTCTGAGAATACGGCGATTTCTCCGAACCCGGGGGTGTCGTTGTCTTGCAGGCCGGCCGATTCGAGCAGGTCCTGGAAGGCCTGTACACCGCGCCCCTGAAACAGGTTGGCAACGGCGATGGCCAGATTGTTCAGAACCTCGGCATCGGCATCATCCGTCGTTGATGCGCCCAGCAACATGCCCGTTTCCATATCGATATATCCGGCTGCGATACAGTCGGGGATAGTCTCCATGGCGCTGGTCAGGGCGGCCTCTATGCTCATCTAACGTCCTGTCAACCTTTCAAAAAACCGATGCGCAACGGGGTCTTCCCGTCGCGCAACCGATAGCATTCATCGTCCGGGCGGGAAACGGCTTTTTCCGATCCGCCCGGTTCGCGGGGTCGCGTCACGAGACCTGCCATTCAGCCCTGTCCTTGGGTTCGCTCATCACCGCTGGTGGGCTCTGCTGGCCACTGTGTTCGCGCGCGATCTGGTCGAATTCCTCCAGAAAAGCCTGAAAGACGGCGCGCAACCCAGCGGGATCCGACGGTAGTTCGGTGCCGTCGGAAATCTCGCGCCACATGGCGGACGCGCTCAGCGGCGTTCCGGCCGGGACGTCCAGCAAATGATCAAACGTTCGGGCCGGCCGCGGGTCGTCCGTGGTTCCGCCATTCGTCAGGGCATTCGATTCGGGCTCGGGCTCGTAACAGTCCGGGTCGGCGGCCTGTTGTTCGGACAGCAGGGCGGTGATCGAGGAAACCGAAACCTCGATATCCGCAGGTGCCGAGTCGGAATCTTCGGTCGGGGCGGCATCGGCCGGTGCGTCTGCGCGTAGCTTTTCCGACAGGGTCGTCACCACTTGGTCGGGGTCCTCTACCGAGTCGTCCTCGTCGGACAAGTCCGACGCTCCGTCGCTCAGATCGAATTCGTCCTCGAGTTCGAACCCCTCAAGGCGGGACGGCTCGAGATGGCGGCCGGTGATGTCCGCACGCGAGTCCTCGGGTTCACGGAACAACGAGCGCAGGTCATCGTCGTCTTCGCCCATGGGGGTCATCTCGGCTCGCATCCGCTCGGCATCCTCGGCGTCGATACGGGCGCGCTCGCCGTCTTCCTTGCGGCGCTCGACCCGGGCGGGCCGGACCGGGAAGGTCGCAATCACGTCGTCCGAGTTGCGAACCGCATCGAATCCGTCCTCGGCCCGCAGCGGGTCGCCCAGTTTCAGCGGAGCCTCGGGGGCGGGCACCTCCGGCACCGCAGTCGCGGCCGTCCGGGGCTCGCTGGCCGGGGCCAGTGTCCTGTCGATCTGGTAGCGGGTCAGCATTTCGGCGCGCTGATCCATGATCTGCTCGGTGATTTCGAGGAAGCTGTCGATCATCTTGCCGCCGCCGCTGCGGGCCCAAAGCTCGGCATCGCCGGTCTTGTCGCGCGCGATGATGGCGTCCTTGGCCGAAAACAGGACGGTGCGATTGAACAGGTGACCGGCTTCGCGGTTGACGCGGCGCAGCACCTTCTGGCGGTCTTTCTGGGTCAGGGCATCAGCGCGCGTGACCAGCAGCAGCGAGTTGTGCTGCAGGCGTTCAGGCAGCGACACCCAGGTGGCCCGTTCGGTTTCACGCCAGGCCTGGGTTGAATGCGTGCACCACAGAACCCCGTTGGCCTGACCCACGGCACGGCGCCAGACATCGGTGTCGATCTTGGGGTCGGAAATGCCGGGCGTGTCGATCAGGTCGACCGCCTCGAGGATGTCGGCCTCGAGAAAGATCCGGATGAACTGCGCGTCATTGACGCCGACATGGTTCAGTTGATCCAGGCCGATTTGCGTCTTGCTGCCGTCGTGGCCGTGCACATAGGCCGGACGGTTGCCCCAGCTGAACCAGACCGGCGGCAGCTGGGTGGCGGTGACCTGCGTGGGCAAGGTTTGCTTGCGCAGAAGAAAGTTCATCAGCGTCGACTTTCCGGCGCTGAATTCTCCCATCAGGGCAAACACCGGTTTGCGGCGGGACCACTGCTCGATGCGTTCCCATGCCTTCGGAGAGACGAAGCGGATCTGTGTATCTTTGGCCATTTTTCTTACGCTGCTTCGTTGCTGAGGTTCTTGAGGATGTCGCCCAGGATTTCATCGCGGGACTTTTTCGGCTCGATTCCGGCCAGCAGGGCGGCGTTGGGATTCTCGCCCTTGGTCGCGGATGGCGAGATGCTCAGCAGGGTTTCCTTCTGCTCGCGCATGAAATCGGTCAGCGTCGCCCGGACGTTTTCCAGAACCGCAGCGATCTGGGTCTCTTCCAGGTCCTTGGTGATCGAGTTCGCCTCGGACGCAATCAGGCGGGTATAATCGGCGGCGTAGGCTTCGAACCCCTTGCGCCGTTGCCACCACCTGCGCCACCAGGTGCTTTGAAGATCCAGCGCGATGGTGCGCCCGATGCCCAATGGGGGCGGCACGCGCGGCACGATCGGGGCCTCGATGTTGAATTCGCCCAAGTGGTTGCCCAGAATCTTGTGGTACAGCGCCTCGACATCTGCGGCAGCGGCGGAATACAGCGCGCCAGCCTCTTTGCGCATCGACCGGGCAAAGCTGAAATAGGCCGCCTTCTGCAGGGTGCGCAGGCCGGCCGGGTCATATTGCCAGGTGCCCTGCTCGCCGTTCTGTTCCAGATGGGCGATCAGCGAGTCGGTGGCGCGTTTGACGAAATTCGCCTCGGCCGAGGCCAGCCGTTCCAGCACCTTGTCGCGCAGTTTCGTGGTCAGCTCGGCGGCCCTCTGTTCGTAGTCCTCGCTCAGCTTGGCGATCGCCTCTTCGGGCGCGACGCCATCCAGGTCGCGCGCCAGCCCGTCACTGTCCGACAGGGATTTGGCCACCGACGTCGCCTGAATCTGGCTGGCGATGTTGCGTGCACGGTGGCGCACCCGGTCAAGCAGGCGGTGGCCCGCGCCTTCGGCGATGCGTTCGTTCATGGCCAGCAGCAGATCGGGCAGTCCCGACAGCGCCCAGATCTTGTCCAGCGAGGCCGCCTGATCGCCAAAGCCTGCGGCCAGATAGAACGTGTTCAGCGCCCGGCGCGAATCCTCGGTCAGAATGTCAGGATTGCCGGTCAGGGCGGCCTCGGCCCACAGGGCGCTGCCGAACACGACGCTGGTATTGGTGTCGACGCCGTTCTGTTTCAGCGTGTCCAGAATCCGGTCGCGGATCTCGGGCACCTGGCTGACCGGGTCGGTCAGTTCGTCGATGCGGTTGACGAACAGGATGATCTGGCGGTTCTCGAACTGGGCGATGATCCGCATCAAGGCCATGTCCATCGTCGTCAGAGCTTGGCTGGCCGCCAGCACGACGACGCAGACCTCGGACCCGCGCAGGCTGCGCAGGGTGACCTGCTCGCGTACCATGAAGGTGTCGTTGACGCCCGGCGTGTCGCACAGTTTCAGCGCGATCGGATATTGCGGAATGTCCATGTACAGTTCCGCCGATTTCGTCACGTCGGCAAAGCGACCAGTCTTGGGATTGATGTCGGGATCATCCTCGTCGCCCAGGCAGACATAGCGCTGGACCAGTTCCTCGTCGAAATAGTCGTACTGGTGGCTCTGGCCCAGGATCAGGTCGAAATGCTTGCCCAGCCGCTCTTCGGACTTGGCCTTCATCTGGGCGATCTGACGGCGGATGTCCTCCATCTCGTCATCGGCGCCGGCGCGGTTGGCCAGTTCGCCCAGACGGCCGCCACCCACCATCAGATTGTCCCATTCTTCCTGCTCGAAGAAGGTGAATTTCGATTTGTAGTCACCCGGCGCGCGGGTGTTGATGTTCAGCGTCGTCACCACCGAGGTCCACGGGTTCACGTCCGACGGCAGCAGGTTCGGGCGACCTGCCAGAATGTTCACGATCGAGGATTTCCCGGCCTTGACCTGACCCACGAAGGTGACGCTGGCGGTGAAGTTCTCGAGCCGGGTCCGAAGCGTGGACAGGCGCGCGGTCGAGCGCGCATCGGCCACCTCTGTCAGCTGGTCGATCTGGGTCGTCAGCGCGGACATGGCCTCGGTCATCGGTGCCAATGCCTCGTTTCCTACGGACAGAAGGTGGTCGTTTCGGGCCATTTTCAGCCTCCCGTTCCTGTTGCGGCGACGTCGGGTTGTGGGCGGGCGGCTACCGAGTCGCCGAAATTGTCGATGCGGGCGATGATTTCCAGCGCATTGCCGAGAATCTCCGCCTCGGTGCTGGGCGAGACTGACTTCAGGCTTTCGGCATCGGCCAGAATCTCGATGGACCTGAAGCGGTTCCCGTTCTCCAACCGCGCGACGCGGCGGCCGCTCGGAAACCCGCGCGCGCCTTCTGTGGGAAGCGGCATGCGGGCGTTGGCCAGCAGGTATTCGTCGCCCGCCTGGGTCTGCAGGGCGATGCCGAATCCGGTGTTCGGAAAGCGCCGGTTCAGAGTTCTGAGTTCGCCGGCAAAATTCTGTCGGGCAAGAAAGACGGTGTCTTCCTCGGTGGCGTATGAGCTCATGTGTTTGGTCACGGCTGAGACCCTTGTTCTGGAGTTGCGAGACACACTGGTAAATTGCCGGGCGGCGAAAAGACTCATTAACTCCTTGCTGAACAGAATTACCTTCAAGGCGGTCTTTGTTGGGCGCGATTGCGTTCTTTTAGCGCCTGAAATGTGGCGCAATTGTGGGTAGCCTCTGGTAAGGTGTTGCAACTTATAGAAGAATTGCGAAATTGGCCGAGACGCCCCGGCACGGCCGAACCGGAAGATCGCCAGACGGTTTGAGCGGGAACGCGCGCAGGGCCCGGCAGGAAGCTAAGGTTCCGAGAAGTCTTCAACTTTTGGATTCACCCGGAAGGCCTTCGTCGCCCCGGCAATGCTCGCCCCGACGTAAACCCAGGCGCGGGCGTTTGTTGGCTGGCGAGAGAGCGCCTGACATGCCTTTGTCTTGCGGCACAACGTATGGAGGTTCTTGCGATACGGTCACGATCCCGCGCACGATGGCCAAAATCAGGCCCTGCCTGACGCGCAGGTTTCCCGGCCGCGGGCCAAGCTCGGCGCGATGCGAAAAATTCCCTCTCGCACTTGCCGGGAAGCTTTGTTATCAGCCCAACAAGCCCGGCACGGCAGGTGCTGGCATGCGGGTGTGGCGAAATTGGTAGACGCACCAGATTTAGGTTCTGGCGCCGCAAGGCGTGGGGGTTCAAGTCCCTCCACCCGCACCATACTATCCCTTTGAAATCAAAGAAAAGCCTTGCAAACAAGGCCGTGTGACCGTTTGAAGGTCACAACTTTGGATACAATGGGTGTTCCGATGGCGGGCAAGATTCGTCAACTGGATGCAGAAGCCGGGAAAATAGGCCGGCGAGGTGCCTCGCCTTCCGTTATTGCGCATCAAGCTGGATCGGTCGGTATCTTGCGCCGCTTTCGGTTGCGTGCCTCAAAGCCGATCACCACGTCCATGAGCTCGGAGGTGATCTCAGCCTGCCGAAGCGTTCGGGTATCCGCCTTCAGCTCTTCGAGCCGATCGCCGATGGATTGTTCGGCCCGGTGCATAGCCGCCAGGCGGGTCGCGTTTTCAGTCACCAAAGCTTCTGCCGAGGCGCGAAATACGCCTGAAAAAATGTGGCTGCGGATCAGGGCGGCAAACAAATCGTCCGGTGGCATGGTGTAGGTCGGCAGGCTGCGGGATTGCCATGGCCGTTTCATCAATTGGTCAATCATCTCGGTGGAAAACGGCATGAAATGCTCGACTATGGGATCTTGCTGCCCATGGTCACTGCGCCGTGTATAGGCCAGTTTCACGGCAAGGCCGTCCGCTTCGCCATGTCGCATGATGTGGTCGAATCGCTCGACGATGGCGCTGGCAAGCCGCCCGATTCCGTCAGTTGAAGCTGGTGTCAGCATGACATCGTCGGCCCGAATGCCCCAGCCATTCAGGGCGTCGTTCATCTGGGCGCCAATGCACAAGATATAAGGTGCGGCTTGAGTATCCCCCCCAAGGGCGAGATGCCTGGCCAGCTCCGCAGCCACCCTTTCGTTGTAGGCACCACACAAACCATGGTCAGATCCGAAAACGACGATGGCCATGTTCTGCTGGGGCGGCGATGTCAGATCCATGCGACCCGTGCGGTGCAACAGGGCAGCGATTCCGTCAAGGACGGTTCGGTGGTAGGCGTCGATGGATTTTGCGGCCTGCTCATAAGGCGCCGAGTTCAAAACCGACAACGTCTTCATGATATGGACGATGCTACGAATGTTGCTCAGCGTTTCGGTCCTATGAAGCAGGGTTTCAAGAGTCTGCGGCATCCGAAGACCCCTTTGATGTACAGGCTTGCCTCGCCAGATTCAGCAACGCGGCTCGGTCGGCCTCGTTCAGCGGTTGGTCGATGGCGATGCGTTTCGACAGATCGTGCGGCGATTGCCGCAGGAACAGCCTCAGCCGGTCCATCGCGGCAAATGCCTCCGGGTCGGTCAGATGATCGTACACGCCCTCCAGTGCCGCCAAAAGAACTGCAACCTGCTCCAACACCGAAACCGGGTCGCGTTCGGGTTGTCTGAGGGCCCTGCGGACAGCCGCGCCTCGGGCCAGCCGGGCGCGCGTGGCGTCGTCAAGCCGCGTTCCGAAACGGACGAAATCTTCGAGCTCTTCGAACTGGGACAGCGTGACCCGCAGATTTCCGGCCACGTCGCGAAAGGCGGCAGACTGTGCCTTGCCGCCAACACGGGACACTGAAATACCCAGATCGACGGCCGGAAACTGATTCTTGCGGACCTGGCGTGGCGACAAGTAAATCTGGCCATCGGTGATCGAAATCAGGTTGGTCGGAATGTAGGCCGACAGGTTTTCGGCCTGCGTTTCAACGACCGGCAGAACCGTGATCGACCCGCCCCCCGCGGTGTCGGCAAAGTTGCCTGCGCGTTCCAGCAGACGGGCATGCAAATAGAAAATGTCGCCGGGAAAGGCTTCGCGGCCTGGCGGCCTGCGCAACAAAAGTGAAAGCTCGCGATAGGCGCGGGCATGATGGGTCAGGTCATCCATCACGATCAGCACATCATGCCCTTGCTCCGAGAAATGTTGCGCCATGGTCATGGCGGTGTACGGGGCCACATAAGCAAGTCCGGGAGGATCTTCGTCTCCGGCGGCAATGATGATCGTGTGCGCCATCGAGCCACCATCTTTCAGCGCACCGATGACCTTGGCCACCGCATCCCCGCGTTGTCCAATCGCGCAGTAGACGCAGAGCACCCCGTGTTGTTTCTGGTTCAGGATCGTGTCGATGGCGATCGAGGTCTTGCCGGTCTGGCGATCCCCGATGATAAGTTGGCGCTGCCCCAGGCCAATCGGGACGGCGGCGTCGATCACCTTGAGGCCCGTTGCCAAAGGCCGCCGGACCGCCTCGCGGTCAAGAATTGACGGAGCATCCGCTTCGACGGGCAATCTGAAATCGGAATCGACCGGCGGGCCATCGTCCAGCGGGGCACCCAACGCATCCACCACCCGACCCAGAAGCGCGGAACCCACTGGAACCGTCAGCACGCTGCGGGTGCGGCGCACGGCCTCACCGACCGAGACCTTGTCCGAACCACCAAACAGAACCACCCCGAGGCGGTCTGTTTCCAGGTCCAGAACAATTCCCGTTGCGCCCGAGGAGAACTGCAAAAGCTCATTGGCCAGCGCGTGGCTCATGCCGCGGACAACGGAAATGCCGTCTCCGACTTCGACGACCTGACCGATCTCGCTAACGACGGGCCGAGGCGATACCGTTTGCAGGGTCGCCACAAGCTGGTCGGCCAGCGAAACGGTCGGCTCGGAAGCCGGGAAAGCCGGGGGCGTCTGGGTCATTGTGCAGCCTTGCCCGCCTGCGTCTGGCGTAGTCCCTCGATCATAATCGTCTCCAGTTCACCTAGATAACTGTCGAGTGTCCATTCGATGCTGGTCGCTCCAACCTTGAGGACCAGCCCGAAGGGCTGGGTGGAGTCGACCTCAAAAATACACTTGGTTTCCGGCGCCAGTTTCTGAAGGTCGTCAGAAACTTTCTGTCTCAAACCTTCGGGCAGCGCTGAATGAGTCGTCACGGTGACCGGCCTGTCGTCTGCGATCGTCTTCCGTATCTCGTCGGCCATGGGCTGCAACTTTTTCACCGCGTGTGCCGCAATTCGTTCTTCTAAAGTCTCGTCTGCAAGATCCGACAGCGCTTTTCGCGTCAGATGAACCAGAACCCGGGCACCGGTTTCGCTGAGTTGACGGAGGAACCTTTGCTTCTCGACCGCCAGATGTTTTTCGAAATCACGCCGCTCTTGATCGATCCGATGGCGGGCCTCGGTAATCATGGCGTCGCGTTCGCGGGCGGCCTCGCGCCGCAGGTCTTCCGCCATTCTGGCCTGGCTGTTTTCCAGTTCAGACAACTTGGCATCATAGGCCGAGATCTCCGCCCGGGCATCCTCCATCAGACGATGGGCTTCCGACATTCGATCCGAGATCTCCTTTTCGCGGGCGTCGATGCCATCAAGGATTGGACGATAGAGAAACCGTTTGAGCAACCACAGCAGAACCAGGAAATTGGCGATCTGCGCCGCAACGGTCAGCCAATCGACAGACATGCTCTATTGACCCGATGTCCGAACCAGTTCCAGAGCGGTGTCCCAGAACGGGTTGGCGAAAATCAGGATCATCGCGACGACGAAACAGTAGATCGCGGTGGATTCGATCATGGCCAGACTGACGAAAAGTGTGCGCGACAGGGTGGGGGCGGCATCGGGCTGCTGGGCGATCGCCGCCAGAGCCTGGGCTGCCGCACGGCCTTCGCCCAATGCTGGACCGATGGCGCCGAATGAAACCGTCAGTCCCGCCGTAAAGATCGAAACCGCGGCGATGATTGCTAGGTCGGTCATGTCTGTTCCTTTTCGTTTTGCGTCTCATCGGAATCCGAAATCGCGGCCGAGATGTAGACGGTGGCCAGAATTGCGAAGATGTAGGCTTGGATCAGCCCGGTCAGCAGGCCCAGCAGATCCATCAATACGGGAAAGAAGAACGGCGCCACGCTCAGTAGGATCACGGCGATCACCGCGCCGCTCATGATGTTGCCATAGAGGCGGATCGCCAATGACACCCCATGCGAGATCTCTCCGATGATGTTGAAGGGCAGCATGATGGGCGATGGCTCGAGATATGTCTTCAGATAGCCACGCAGACCGCGCCTTGAAATGCCGAACATGGGCACGGCGATCAGCACCGACAGCGCCAGCGCCGTGGTCGTGGACAACGAAGCGGTAGGGGCGTCAAAGCCCGGAACGACTTCGAACAGGTTGCACGTGGCAATGAACAGAAACAGGGTGCTGACGAAATAGATCAGGCTGCCGGGCGGGCGCCGGGTGATTTCCTGTATCTGATGCTGAATGCCCTGGATGATCACCTCGAGCGTCGTGCGCCAGCGATTGGGTGGCGTGTCTGGTCGGAGGTTTCGTGTGACCACGACCGACAGGCCCGTCAACAACCCCATGACGATCCACGTGTTGAAGATGGTGGCATTGATCGGGATGCCCCAGACAGTGAAAACAATGATCGAGTCCGGTGTCAGCTCCATCAGGCCGCTCCGTTTGCCGGGCGTGCCAGTGTAATCGCTGTCACTCGTGCAAGCATAAAGGCCAAGGCAAAGCCGGCGAGGGGTGCCGGCCCGGCCTGCGCGGCCAGCCAGCCGAACCCCAGGACCGTCGCGATCCGAAGTGCCGAACCGATCAGCAGCAGGCCGGTGGGTCGCGCCGCACGCAGCGCCAAGCGAACACTCATCGCCAAACCTGCGAAGTACAAGACCCCGACAGCGGCTCCTGATGCGAAGCCAGTCAGAAAACTGAACCAGTTCCAATCGATCATTTCTCACTTCCTTCCTTGTTCACCCAGGCCCATGCGATCATTCCACCTATTGCCACCCCTCCCAGGATCAGCGCCAGGGTCCACGAGAAATCCTGTGGAGCGATCCGATCCAGCCACAACCCCAGCAATGCGCCGCCGACAGTTGGAACCGCGATCGACCAACCGATCATTCCGAAGGTTCCAATCCCGCGCAACGGGCTAGGTCCGGGGTTGTCGCGCGCGGCCTTCATGCGTTCGGCCCGGCGGGAAATCTCTTCGGCGGATCTGTCGGTCTTCTGGGTCATGGCGCGTTCTTTCTGAATTCGGCGAAGCGACGGACCAGATTGGCCTCAAGCCCCGACAATGCCGAGCGCGCGACGCGTTCGTCCTCGTCCATGTGCAGAAACGTTGCCTTGATCGTGGCGCGCAGACTGTCCAGATCGTCCCCTTTCACGCCGCGCCTGATCGCCAGGCTGACATCATGGCCTTTCTTGACCAATACACCCTCGTCGATCCCAAAAAAACACTCAGCGCCTTCAGGGGTTTTCAGGGTCAGAACCGATGGTACCAACGCTGTGACGAAATCGACATGGTTGGGAAGCAGGCCAAAGCTGCCATTGGGCGCGACGGCGGTCAAGGCGGTGGCTTTGCCGTCGAACAGTGTTCGGGTCGGGAGCCTCAGCGTCACATGCATGTCGCGGGCCATCGTCATGCGGCCTGCTCCTTCACTTCGTCCAGCGCACCAATCATGTAGTAGGCGCTTTCCGGCAGATCGAACCGATCCTGGTTCAGGATCGCCTCGCACCCGTCCAGCGTCTGGTCGATCGTCACGCGCCGACCCTGGGTGCCTGTAAATGCATGGGTGGTAAAGAACGGCTGGGTCAGAAACCGCTCCAGTCTGCGGGCGCGGGCGACTGTGGTTCGATCCGCTGCAGACAGTTCCTCAAGTCCCAGCATCGCGATGATGTCGCGCAGTTCCTCGTACTCGGCCAGCGTCCTGCGCACGGCGCGCGCAACATCATAGTGGCGCTGGCCCACGACCGATGCAGACAACATGACCGAGGTTGAGGCCAGCGGATCCACCGCCGGATACAGCCCCTCGCTGGCGCGTTTTCGCGACAGCACGACCGAGGCGGAGAGGTGCGAAAAGATGTGCGCTGCGGCCGGGTCGGTAAAGTCGTCGGCCGGCACATAAACCGCCTGAATCGAGGTGATCGCCCCACGTCTGGTCGAGGCGATACGCTCTTGCAGTGCCGCCAGTTCAGTAGCAAGCGTCGGCTGGTAGCCCACGCTGGACGGCATCCGGCCCAGCATGCCCGAAACCTCTGATCCGGCCTGCACGAAACGAAAGATATTGTCGATCAGCAGCAGAACGTCCCTGTGCGCGTCGTCGCGGAAATACTCGGCCATCGTCAAGGCGGTGTTGCCGACAAGAAACCGCACGCCGGGGGCTTCGTTCATCTGGCCGAACAGCATCACGGTTTTGTCCCGCACGCCGGCAGCGCCCATTTCCCGGTAAAGTTCTTCGGCTTCTCGCGAGCGTTCGCCGATTCCGCAGAACAGGCTGACGCCCTCGTGGCTTTGGACCGTGTTGTTGATCAATTCGGTGATAAGTACCGTTTTTCCGACACCGGCACCGCCGAACAGGCCGGTCTTGCCGCCCCGCTCGATCGGGGACAACAGGTCGATCACCTTGATGCCCGTTTCCAGGACTTCGGCCCGAACGGTGCGATCTGCTAGGGCAGGCGGCGGGCGGTGAACGGGTCGGGTCAAGTCGGTCGCCGGTTCCGGCAACCCGTCCAGCGGTCGGCCGAATACATCCAACATTCTGCCCAGAACCGCATCCCCCACCGGCACTGTAATCGTTGCGCCGGTTGCGCGCACCGGCATACCCAGCCCCAGCCCGTGAACCGGGGCCAAGGCGATTGTCCGCACCACGCCGCCTTCTGCCAGCGACTCCACTTCGAGCGGGATCCTTCCGGCGTAAAGCAATTCCTTGACGCGGGGTATGGGGTCTGGAAATGCCGCCTCGACCACACCGCCGCGGATTGCGACGATTTGGCCGGTGGCACGGTTTTGAAGATCGGCGGATTGGGTCATGGTAGTTCCTTGGAAACGATCCGGGTCCCGGCCCTGCCGGCCAGAAGCGCTAGCGCATCTTCTAGCCGTCCGATCGCGCTGAGATCGCCGGATTGGGCAAAATCCGCCGCCGCTGCCAGCTTGGGCCCCATGGAACCGGCGGGGGCATCCAATGCGCGCGCCTCGTCGGGCGTCAGTCTTGGAACCGGCCTGGCCGCGCCGGTTCTGAAATCATGATAGACCGCGTCGACATCCGTCAGCAACAACAATGCGTCCGCCCGCAATTGACGCGCCAGCAGGGCGCTGGCCGCATCCTTGTCGATCACCGCTTCGATTCCGATCAGGCTGCTGTCATCCTTGCGGATGACGAGTATGCCGCTGCCGCCTGCGCAGATCGTGATCACGCCCTGGTCCAACAACAGGTTCAGAACCCGCAAATCTGGAATCTCGACTGGGCGGGGCGAGGGTACGACGCGCCGCCATTTGTCCCCGTCCTGCGCTATGGTTCAACCAGCTGCGCGGGCGCGCGCCTGGGCTTCGGCGCGGTCATAGACTGGGCCGACGAACTTGGTCGGTTTGCGAAAAGCCGGATCGTTGCGGTCGACCAGAACCTAGGTCAGAAGGTTCGCCACCGGGTGCACATGGGCCAGCGCGTTTTCCAGCTCCTGTTCGATCATGTAGCCGATCATGCCTTCGGTTTCGGCCCCCAAAACGTCCAGAGGGAATGCGCCATCCGGTCCGCTGGCTGCCCCTTGAAGCGCCAGCAACCCAACTTGCGGGCCGTCGCCACGCGTGATCACCAGCCGATGCCCGGCCCCGACGATGTCCGCCAACGCCTTGGCCGCCCGACGCACGTTGGCGCGCTGAACCTCCGCGGTCAGCGGCTGGCCCCTCCGCAACAACGCGTTCCCGCCCAAGGCCGCGGCAACCAGCATCTTTGGCCCCCAGAGTGGCGACCAGAACGGCCTTGATGGAGTGCAGCCGGTTTTCGGCCTGGTCGAAAACGATCGAGGCCGGGCCTTCGAGCACCTCCTCGGTTACTTCCATTGCGTCCAGCCTGAATTTGCTCTGGATTTCTGCACCGACCGAGGATTCGGCATTGTGAAAAGCCGGCAGGCAGTGCACGAAACGCGCTTGCGGATTTCGGGTCTTGGCCATGAGGGCGACGTTCACCTGGTACGGGTGCAGCAGTTTCATACGCTGTGACCAAACCTCATCCGACTCGCCCATGGACACCCATACATCGGTGTAGACGAAATCGACGTCCCGGACGGCCACCGCGTGCTGCTCCGAAAAGCGCGCCGCCGCCGCGCGGGCGGTGGGCGGGGCGTCTGAAACCTTCCGTGCCGATCTGTCCCGCCTCGACGGGGCCGCCGCGCTGGCCGAGGCCGTGCGCGTCCGCCATGACCGGCTGGGTGTGCTGATCAACAATGCTGGTGTCTACAAGACCCCGCAGCCGCTGACGCCCAAGGAGCTGGACGTGCGTTTCGTAGTCAACACGCTGGCGCCCCATCTTCTGACCCGAAGGCTCTTGCCGATCATCCTGGCCGGGGGCCGTGTGGTGAACCTATCATCGGCCGCGCAGGCGCCGGTGGACGTGGGGGCGATGCGCGGCAAGCGGCCGCTTTCGGACATGGAGGCCTATGCACAAAGCAAGCTGGTCTTCACCATCTGGTCGCAGGAGATGGCACGGGCGCATCCGCAGCGGCCGGTTTTCGTTGCGGTCAATCCCGGTTCGCTGCTGGCGTCGAAAATGGTGCGCGAAGGCTTTGGCGTGGTCGGCAACGACCTGGCCATCGGCGCCGACACCCTGCGCCGCGCGGCGCTGTCGGACGAATTCGCCGAGGCTTCGGGGCGTTTTTTCGACAATGACAGCGGCCGTTTTGTCTACCCGCACCCGGCGGCGGCCAACCCCGACCATGCGGCACAGGTCATGAACGCCATCGCGGCGTTGACCAGCGACGGGGCACAGAACGGCAATCCGACCCGCGGCGCACGAAAGCCAGCCCGTGGAAGCCTGCCAGCGCCGGGGCATCGCCCGAAAAGAAGCGGCCAACGCGTCACGATCCCCGGGTCGCGTGCTTTGGCGACCCCTCTTGGCAGTATCCTGCGGGTGCGCCTGCCGGCAATGGAAAGAGCGGATATCACCGCCAAAGCCGCGTCGAGCCCAAGATGCATTGCGTGAAACTGATGGGCCAACGCCTCATGGAAAGGGGCTTCGACGGGCAGGTCGCGGACATCCAGGTCCGCTTCGCCGTGCTCACCGCTACACCGCGCTTGCCACTCCGGTCATACGGGCCATGGTGTAAATCCGTTCGGGGAAAGGGGAAGTCTACCCTTCACCCGGTTTTAGCGACAAAGCGCATACACCTCGGAAAGGCTGCCAAGTTGTCCGAAAAGGTGGGACAACTTCAGTCCAAAGGCCGGTCGTTCACCAACAATCCAATTGGATCATCCCGAGGGGCGGTGTTCAGTGTTGACATTCTTGCGGCTCAAGAAACAATTTGCGCTCGCTAACTGGACGGGCGGGGCCACATCATATGTATCTGGGTCTGGATCTGGGGACATCGGGTCTCAGGGGCATTCTTGTGGACGGGGCCGGGCAGGTTGTTGCGGAAGCCGAGGCCGGGGTTGCCACATCCACCCCGAATCCGGGCTGGTCTGAACAAAACCCGCAGGACTGGATCAAGGCCTGCAGGACCGTCATGGGCCGGCTTCGGGACGCCGGCGGGCGGTCTTGGGACGCCGTACGAGCGATCGGGTTGAGCGGGCACATGCACGGCGCGACGCTGCTGGACCGGGATGGTGCAGTGCTGCGGCCATGCATCCTGTGGAACGACACACGGTCGGCGCAAGAGGCCAAAGCGCTGGACGAAAGCCCTGGGATGCGCCAGACCACGGGCAATATCGTGTTTCCCGGTTTTACAGCGCCCAAACTCGAATGGGTCCGCACCCATGAACCCGACCTGTTTGCCCGTACGGCCATGGTGTTGCTGCCGAAGGATTATCTGCGGTTCTGGTTGACTGGAGATTATGTCAGTGACCTGTCCGACAGCGCGGGAACGTCCTGGCTGAACGTCGGCGCGCGGGACTGGTCGGACTTGGCGCTCGAGCTGGGCCACATGCGGTCCGACCAGATTCCCCGTCTGGTCGAAGGCACCGAACCCGGCGGCGAGCTGCGGCAGGATCTGTGCCGCGAATTCGGGCTGTCTGGCCCGGTCGTCGTCGCCGGAGGTGCAGGCGACAATGCAGCCGCAGCCTGCGGGATCGGCAGCATCGACGAAGGGTCCGGGTTTCTGTCTCTTGGCACTTCGGGTGTGCTTCTGATGGCCCGGAACAGCTATGCACCGGCGCCTGAGACGGCGGTTCATTGTTTTTGCCACGCGGTCCCCCGGCGTTGGATACAGATGGGCGTCATTCTTTCTGCGACCAACAGCTTGAACTGGCTGTCAAGCAATCTGGGTCAACCGGTCGAGGTGCTGGCCGGGGCGCTGGCTGCTGAGCCTTGTGGGCCGTCACCGGTGACTTTTCTGCCCTATCTCTCTGGCGAGCGGACCCCGCACAATGACAGCGCCATCCGCGGGGCTTTTTTGGGCCTCGACATCGCAACCGGGTCGACGGATCTGGTGCAGGCCGTGATGGAGGGGGTCGGTTTTGCGATGCGCGATTGTCTAGAGGCACTGAGGGCCACGGGCACCGAGCCGGCGCAATTGGTTGTCGTGGGTGGTGGGGCGCGATCCCGCTTTTGGCTGCAGACGATCTCAACCTCGTTGAACGTGCCGCTGGCCCTGCCTGAAGGCAGCGCGTTTGGCGCAGCACTGGGTGCGGCGCGGTTGGCCATGTGCGCTGCCGGGGACGCAACACCCGAAACGGTGATGACACCGCCAAAGATCGACGCCGTCATCGAACCACAGAGCGGTTTGACCGAAGCCTATGACAGCGCCTATCGACGATACAGAGCGTATTACAAGGCGCTGGCGCCATTGGCCGGATGATGAACAAAAATCGGAAGGGCTTGGCTGAAATTCCGGTTGTCCACCTGCAGGATGGGAGCATGCGGGTGTCAATGCTGGGCCATGGCGCGATCACGCAGGGGTGGTGGTACAAGGATCAACCGCTGATCCTTGGCTATGACGACCCGTCCCAATATCTGGACGACCCGTTCTATCTGGGTGCGATTGTTGGGCGGGTCGCCAACCGGATTGGCGGGGCAGGCTTCGAGTTGAACGGCACTCGACACGCGCTCAGTGCCAACGAAGGGCGAAACACGCTGCATGGCGGGTCCGACGGGTTGTCGCGACAGTCTTGGCAGGTCGAGCGGCTTTCCCGACGCGAGGCGGTGCTGGTGCATATCTCGCCCGACGGTACCTGTGGGTTTCCGGGGGCCGTTCGGTTCGAGGTGCAGGTCCGGTTGGATTGCCCACGCTTGACGTATTTGATCTCGGCCTGGCCGGACAGGCCGACCCCGATCAGCATCGCGCAGCACAACTACTACACATTGGGGTCCGCCCAAGGCATTTCCGAACACCTCCTGCAACTGGCGTCGCATCGTCACCTGGAGTTGGACGATCAGGGGATTCCAGGCGGCGGGATCGTCGAGTCCGCATCGGTCGGGCTGGATTTCTCGTCGTCCCGGCGGATTGGACAGGCCGCCAAGGATCTTGATCATTTCTTCGTGTTCCGCACCAGCGGCATGCTGGATCAGCCGGTTGCCACGCTTGCGGCTCCGTCGGGTCTGACGATGACGGTTCGGTCCGATCAGCCCGGGGCGCAGGTCTATTCCGCCGCCCATCTGTCCACGCCTTTCGCGCCGTATGCCGGGGTCTGCATTGAGCCTTCGGGCTATCCGAATGCGCCGAATGTCCCGGCATTTCCGGCGATTGTCTGCACGCCTGACCGGCCCTATCGCCAGACGCTGATCCTCGAGATCGCCTAGACCCGGGCGCAGGGCTTGCCGCTACGCACCCGGGCCATGCAGATCTCTGCTGGCCGAAAACGAAGCAGTCGAGACGGGTTGCGTGATCCGATTGACGGGCATGTCCGTATCATTTGGGTGATACAACAGCGGATAAGCAAATGCGGCGCGTCCAGACCAGGTGCGTTGATCCATGCCCCGATCTTGGGCTACGCGGCGCGGTTTGCCGGGCCGCCCAACGCACCGAGACGTCGCCCTGAGGTCCTGGATTATGAGAGCATGGCCAAGCGGAGAAAAACAGTGGTAGACGCCAGCAGACATGGCCCGACGAACGGGAACGATGGTATGGTTTTTGCAAAATTCGACATTGCGGAAGAATCCCTCCACGCGGTCGGTACCCTACCCACAGCATGAGGCCGACGGTGCGGACCGGACGGGGCTCCAGAAGCCCCACCTTGCAGGTCGTATGGTTCAAGCGAGATCTGCGCATACAGGATCACGCTCCCCTTGCTCGGGCGGCGGCCGCGGGGCCGGTTCTTCCTCTGTACATCGTCGATCCGGATCAATGGCGGTCGGCGGACGCGTCAGGGCGGCAGTTTGCCTTCCTTGGCCAATGCCTTGCTGAACTGTTCGCAGACCTCGCATCAAAGGGTCAGCCGCTTGTGATCCGAACCGGCGCCGCAGTCGACGTTCTGGCAGAGCTTCACGCCAGGCAGGGTTTGGCCGCGATCTGGTCACACGAGGAGACGGGCAACCTGTGGAGCTTTGGACGCGACAAGCAAGTTGCCGAGTGGGCCCGATCGCAGGGGATTCAGTGGCACGAACTGCCCCAGGGTGGCGTCGTGCGCAGGCTTGCATCCCGGGATGGCTGGGCCAATCGCTGGGAGGCCGAGATGACGGCGCCGGTGGCCAGCCCGCCGGGTGCGCTGGTACCGCTGTCCGGCGTGGCGGCCGGCGCTCTCCCGACCGAGGCGGAGATTGGGATCGCGGCTGACCATTGTCCGGGCCGCCAGCGCGGGGGCAGGGCTGCTGCCCTGAGCGACCTTTCTGCATTCTTGGACACGCGCGCGGGCGGATACAGGCGTGGGATATCGAGCCCCCGAACCGCACCGTTTACCTGCGCGCGGTTGTCGGCGCATCTGGCTTTTGGCACCCTGTCCCTGCGCGAAGTGGTGCAGGCCACGCGCACAGCCAAGGCGCGCGCGGCGATGCACGGCCGGGCGGGCTGGTCTGCAGGGCTTGCCGCGTTTGAGGAACGGTTGCACTGGCGCAGCCACTTCATGCAAAAGCTTGAGGATGCGCCCGATCTCGAAGAGCGCGCCATGCACCCGGCGCTTGACGACATTCGCCTGCGCTGGCCCGAGGCAGAACTGTTGCAAGCCTGGAAGCAGGGCGAAACCGGGTTTCCCTTTTTTGATGCCTGTATGCGTAGCCTTGCCGCCACAGGCTGGATCAATTTCCGCATGCGCGCGATGCTGATGGCCGTGGCAAGCTATCATCTGTGGTTGGACTGGCGCCCGACAGGGCAACACCTTGCGCGGCTTTTCACGGATTACGAACCGGGAATCCATTGGGCGCAAGTGCAGATGCAGTCGGGGGTTACCGGTATCAATGCGCTGCGTATCTACAACCCCGTCAAACAGGGCCGCGAACACGACCCCGACGGGCGCTTCATCCGCCGCTGGGTTCCTGAGCTTGCTGAGGTGCCCGACGCCTTTTTGCATGAGCCATGGCGTTGGGCCGGGGCGGGGCGCGTTCTGGGGCGGCAATACCCCGAACCGGTGGTCGATCTTGCCACAGCGGCGCGGGCGGCAAAGGCGCGGATGGCCGAAGCCCGGCGCGGTGCCGGGTTTCAAGCGGCGAAGGCGAAGGTCCTCGCGCTGCACGGCAGCAGGCGCGGGGCGCGGCGGCACCGTAAAGCCGGGCGCGGCACGGCCGACGACCGCCAACTCAAACTGGATTTGGGCCTGTGAAGATGCGCCGAAAGGGCGACTTGCCCGCAAAGACCTGCGCGACCTGTGGCAGGCCTTTCGTGTGGCGGCGGAAATGGGCGCGGGTTTGGGATGAGGTACGCCATTGTTCCGATGCGTGCCGTCGTGCACGCAGGAAAAAGGAGAGACAGAAATGAGCACAAGAGCCTGTGTCGCCGGACGTTCGGGCAACTTGTTCGACGTCATCTGCAAGGCTGTTCCATGTTGACACCGCGGCTTGTATTGGTCTTGGGGGATCAGTTGAGCGTGGACGGCGCTGCGCTGCGGTCGGCCGATCGGCGCCGCGATATCGTGGTGATGGCCGAAGTATTGGCCGAAGCCACAAGTGTGCCACACCATCCCAAAAAGATCGCGTTGATCTTCGCCGCGATGCGCAAGTTTGCCGCGCGGCTGGTGGCGGACGGCTGGCGCGTGGCTTACGGCCGGCTGGACGACCCCGAGAATGCCGGCTCGATTACGGGCGAGTTGCTGCGTCGTGCGGATGAGACTGGTGCAATCGAGGTCATTGCCATCCGACCGGGCGACTGGCGGCTTGCAGCCGCGCTGGAAGAGACTCCGCTGGAGATGCTGCTCCTCGAAGATGATCGGTTCATCTGCTCGACCAAGGAGTTCGCCGCTTGGGCCAAGGGCCGCAAGGCGCTCCGCATGGAGTGGTTTTATCGCGAGATGCGCCGCAAGACGGGCCTTTTGATGGAAGGTGAGCAACCCGCCGGGGGGCGCTGGAACTTCGATGCCGAGAACCGAAAACCGCCCAAATCTGGCCTTGCTTTTCCCGATCCGCCCGCATTTGCGCCAGATGCCACCGTGCGCGCGGTGCTCGACCTGGTGGGGGAGCGCTTTTCCGGCCACTTCGGTACGGTCGAACCTTTCTCACTCCCGACCGACGGCGATCAGGCGCAGAAACTGCTCGAGCATTTCCTGCGCCATGCTCTGCCACGTTTTGGCGATTTTCAGGACGCTATGGTCGCTGGGGCACCGATGATGTTCCACTCTCTGCTTTCGCCAGCTCTCAACCTTGGGCTCCTGTCTCCGCTAGAGGTCTGCCGGGCTGCCGAGGCCGAATGGCGGGCGGGCCGGGCACCGATCAATGCGGTCGAGGGCTTTATCCGACAGATCATCGGCTGGAGGGAATTCATCCGTGGAGTCTGGTGGTTGGAAGGGCCGGGATACATTCACAACAACGTGCTGGCCCATAAACGCAGCCTGCCCAAATTCTACTGGGGGGCACCGACGCGCATGCGCTGCATTGCAGAGGTGGTCGGGCAGACCCGCGAATTCGCCTATGCCCATCACATTCAACGGCTGATGGTGACGGGCAACTTTGCGCTTTTGGCCGGGATTGACCCGGCCGAGGTCCATGAATGGTATCTTGCGGTTTATGCGGATGCTTTTGAATGGGTCGAGGCACCGAATACCCTGGGCATGAGCCAATTCGCCGATGGCGGCGTGGTGGCGTCAAAACCATATGTCTCGTCCGGCGCCTATATTGACCGGATGTCGGACTATTGCGTCGGTTGCGCCTATGACGTCAAAGAAAAGACGGGGCCGAATGCGTGTCCTTTCAACCTTCTCTACTGGCACTTTCTAGACCGTCACCGAGAGCGCTTCGCGCAGAACCCGCGCATGGGGCCGATCTATCGCGGCTGGAGCAAACGGGCGCCTGCGACGCGGGCGCAGATCCTTTCCGAGGCTGAAACCTTCCTTGCCCGAATGGAGGCGGGCGACGCGGTCTGAGGCCATGCTCGGGCAAGGGCTGTGTCGTAAATGTTTGGAACGGCCAGCGCCAGCGACCTAACGCGCGCACCTGGCGTTACCAGTCCGTGATCGTGAAACAGCCGGGAAGTTCCAGCTTCCAGTGGTCCAAGGTTGGGGAGCCGTGCACAGGGTCTAAGGTGGATGAGATAGCTCTCAGTATCTCGGTCACACCGATACTAGAATCACGGCGTCGACCTACGCTCGGTTCAGTCCCGAGCATCTGCGGAAGGCTGCCAGAGTTCTGGAGTTCGAATAGCAATGAGGTTCAACGAACCTTGGAGCTCTGTCTTGCCAACAAAAAAGGCGCCACAGGGCGCCTTGAATTATTGGTCGGAGTGAGAGGATTCGAACCTCCGGCCCCTGCCTCCCGAAGACAGTGCTCTACCAGGCTGAGCTACACTCCGACCGTGGCGCGTGATCTATACCCGGCGATTTGAATGTGCAAGAGGGATTCTTGGGGCAATGCGCTCAAAACTCTTCGCCGGACACCGCCGTGGTCAAGGCAAGGGGTCGGTTCGGTACAACCGGATCTTGGTGCCGCCGTGATCGACGACCGGCCCCGGCGCGACCAAGGGCAGGCGCGTCGCTCGCGCCAGCGACTGGTTGCTGGTCACGATCCCGATCCGCCAGCCCGAAAACCGTGCCATTAGCACCTTGCCCAGGCTGCCATAGAGCGACCGAAGGCGTTTTTCGTCGCCGATCCGTGCGCCATAGGGCGGGTTCACGATCACCAGCCCGGCTTGGTCGGCAGGCGGCTTGATGTCGCTGACCGCAGCCTGTTGAAACCGCGTGACCGTATCGACCTCGGCGCGTTGCGCGTTGGCCGTTGCGGTTTCGATCGCGCCCGCATTCCGGTCAGAGCCGTAAAACCGCAGCCCGGTCCCGGCGGCGTCGTGCGGTTGGCGCATCCGGGCCCATTCGGCGGCATCGAACGTCGCAAGATGCTGAAAGGCAAAGTCGCGCGACCGGCCGGGCGGAAGGTCAAGCGCGATTTCGGCCGCCTCGATCACGAAGGTGCCAGACCCGCACATCGGGTCCAGTACCGGCTCGGACCCGTCAAAACCGCATTCGTGCAGGAACATAGCTGCCATCGTCTCGCGCATTGGCGCCTTGGCCACCGCCGCCTTGTGGCCGCGTTTGTGCAGCGGATCGCCCGAGCTGTCGACCGACAGGGTGCAGATGTCCCTCTCGATGCGCACCAGCACCCGCACCGGCGCATCCTTGGCGAGCGGGGCGCCCAGTGTGTCCGAGATCGCGCGTTCGATGCGCTGACGCGCCGCACCGGCGTGGTAGATACGGGATTTGCGGCTGGTGGCCTCGACCCTGACGGGCACGTCCGGGCGCAGCACGTCGCCCCAAGGAAACTTGCGCGCGCGCTTGTCCAACTGGGCCAGATGCACGGCGGGAAAAGACCCCAGCCGGACCAGAACCTTGTTGGCCCCGCGCAGCATCAGGTTGGCCCGCCAGACCTCGGGCCAGCCGCCGCGCAGCAAGACGCCGCCGGGCACTTGCTTCGCACCGGCGAATCCGTTGCGGATGGTCTCGGCCAGCAAGGGCTTTTCCAACCCGGGCGTGGCCACCAGAAAGATTTCAAGCTCGGCTGTGTCCATCCCGGGTGCATACACCAGCGCTTGTGGGCGTGCGACAGGAATTTGCGCGTACCGGGTTTTGGGTATTTCAGCGCTGGATTTCGCAGATTTTTTTGGTTTCGGTGGCAATTTTGGTGGTAACAGGTTTGCGTTTGGACGCAGTGCCGCGTAAAGGGGCCGTAATCGGAAAGACGCCTGCGGAATTCGGCCGGTCTGCGTTGCTTTTGCGACGGCGCGGGCGGAATTCCGCGCTGTTCAGTGCTCGGATCATCGGGCCTGCATGGCGGGCGCAAGAAAAAGGCTTGGAAGAACGTAGCGACATGCAAACTTTCAAACTGAAAAAAGGGCTGGATCTGCCGATTCTGGGCGCGCCCGAGCAAAGCATCCAGCCGGGTCCGAACTATTCAACCGTGGGCGTTCTGGGTGCCGATTACATCGGCCTGAAACCCCGTATGCTGGCGCAGGAAGGGGACCTCGTCCAGCGCGGCACGCCGCTGTTCTGCCACAAGGACGCGCCCGAGGCGATGATGGTTGCGCCGCTGACCGGCAAGGTCGTGGCCATTAACCGCGGCGCGCGGCGCGTGCTGCAGAGCGTCGTCATCGAAGTGTCGGACCCCAACGACCCCGGCATCGATTTCTCGGGCGTGGGCGATGCCGAGACCGCGCAGGGCCTCACCGCCAAGCTGTGCGCCGCCGGCCTGTGGACCGCATTCCGCACGCGGCCCTATTCCAAGATGCCGCAGCCGGGCACTCAGCCCGCCGCGATCTTCGTAACCGCCATGGACAGCGAGCCGCTGGCCGCCGATGCCGCGCTGATCATCAACGACGCGGCTGAGGCCTTTGCCGTCGGCATGGCCGCCGTGACCAAGCTGACCGAGGGCAAGACCTATCTGTGCCAGAAGGATGGCGACACGATCCCAGGCGCCGATCTGCCGGGCGTCGAGGCCTCGGCCTTCAGCGGCCCCCATCCGGCGGGCCTTGCCGGCACGCATATCCATTTCCTCGAACCCGTGACCGCCGAGAAAACCGTCTGGACCATTGGCTATCAGGACGTGATCGCCATCGGGCGGCTGCTGCAATCGGGCCATCTGGACCCGAACGTGGTGGTCGCCTTGACCGGTCCCGGCGCGCGTCAGCCGCGTCTGATCCGCACCGTGATGGGGGCCTCGACCGAGGATCTGACACGCGACGAGATCAATGTAGACGGCGAAGCCCGCGTCATTTCCGGCTCGGTTCTGTCGGGCCGTCACGCCACCGGGCCGTTCGCCTATCTGGGACGCTTTGCGCGTCAGATTTGCATTATCCGCGAGGATCACGACCAGATCCCGATGGGCTGGATCCGTCCGATGCCGTCGAAATACGCGGTGCAGCCGGTTCTGGGCTCGGCCTTTGCCCAAAAGCTGTTCGCCTTCACGTCGAACCTGAACGGCGGTCGCCGCGCCATGGTGCCCATCGGCACCTTCGAAGAACTGATGCCGCAGGATTACCTGCCGACGCAACTGCTGCGGGCGCTGCTGGTGATGGACACCGACACGGCGCAGGCCTTGGGCGCGCTGGAGCTGGACGAAGAGGACATGGGCCTGGTGGGCTTTGCCTGTCCGGCCAAGTACGAATACGGGCTGGCGCTGCGCGACTGCCTGACCAAGATTGAAAAGGAGGGCTGATCCACATGGGTTTGCGCAACTTCTTTGACCGGATCGAGCCGCAATTCACCAAGGGCGGCAAGTACGAGAAGTTCTTCCCCATCTACGAGATGGTGGAAAGCTTCATCTACACTCCGAAAACCGTGACCACCGTGGCGCCGCATGCGCGGTCATACGTGGATATGAAGCGGATCATGACCTATGTCGTGATCGCAACCATCCCCTGCATCCTGTGGGGCATGTACAACACCGGGTTCCAGGCCAACTCGGCCATCGCGACGCTGGGCCCGGAGTCGGCAACCGGTTGGCGCATCGCCATCCTGCAGGCCTTGGGCATTTCGCTGGACCCGTCCAGCATCTTTGCCAACGTGATGCACGGGCTGATGTATTTCCTGCCGATCTATATCGTGACACTGGTCGCCGGCGGCACCTTTGAGGTGATCTTTGCCACCGTGCGTGGGCATGAGGTGAACGAAGGCTTTCTTGTCACCTCGATGCTGTACACGCTGATCATGCCGGCCACCGCGCCGTTGTGGCAGGTGGCGCTGGGGATCATTTTTGGTGTGGTCATTGGTAAGGAAGTGTTTGGTGGAACCGGTAAGAACTTCCTCAACCCTGCGCTGGTGGGGCGGGCCTTCCTGTACTTCGCCTATCCCGCGTCCATGTCGGGCGATGCCGTCTGGACCCCGGTAGATGGCTTCTCTGGCGCGACGGCGCTGGCGGTGTCGGCGGCTGACGGGTATCAGGCGCTGGCCGCTCAGGGCATGACCTGGTGGGATGCTTTCTTTGGCACGATCCAGGGTAGCTTTGGCGAGACCTCGACCCTTGCCGCGATGATCGGCCTGGCCTTCCTGCTGATGACCAAGATCGCCAACTACCGCCTGATCGTGGGCTGTCTGGCAGGGACCATCGGCTTTACCCTGCTGCTGAACCTGATCGGGTCGGACACGAACCCGATGTTCGCGATGCCTTGGTACTGGCACGTCGTGCTGGGCGGTTATGCGTTCGGCCTGGCCTTCATGGTGACCGAGCCGGTCTCGGCCAGCCACACCAACATGGGCCGCTATATCTATGGCGCGCTGATCGGTGTCATGGTCGTGCTGATCCGGGTGGTGAACCCGGCCTTCCCCGAAGGCATGATGCTGGCCATCCTGTTCGGCAACGTCTTTGCGCCGCTGATCGACTATTTCGTCGTGCAGGCAAACATCAAACGGAGGGCGCGTCGCCATGTCTGATACGCAATCCCCTGAACCCAAAGGCGCCATCGCGCGGTTCCTGGCGGCCTCGCCGGATTCGGTGGGCAAGACGATCTTCATCGCCGTCGCTGTGTGCCTCGTGGCCTCGATGATCGTGTCGGCCGCCGCGGTCAGCCTGCGCCCGGTGCAAGAGGCGAACAAGCTGAAGGACAAGCAGATCAACGTTCTGCAGGTCGCGGGTATCTATGAACCCGGCATCGACGTGGCCCAGGCTTTTGCCGCGTTCGAGCCGCACGTGCTGGACTTGGCGTCGGGTGAATTCGTCGACGACCGTTTCGACCCGGCCACGTTCGACGACATTGCCGCCGCCAGCGACCCAGAGCTGAGCGAACCTCTGGAAAACGACCCTGCCGGGATCGGCCGCAAGGCGAAATACCGCGTGATTTACCTGCTGCGCGACGAGAACGGCGCGCTGGATAAGGTGATCCTGCCGGTCCACGGCTACGGGTTGTGGTCCACACTGTATGGTTTCATCGCGCTGGAAGAGAACGGCAACGACATCTTCGGGCTGCAATTCTATCAGCACGGTGAAACGCCGGGTCTGGGCGCCGAGGTGGACAACCCGCGCTGGAAAGCCCTGTGGAACGGCAAGAAGCTGCGCGACGATGCTGGTGATCTGCAGATCACCGTCGCCAAGACCATGCCCGCCGCAGGGCCTGACTTCTACATCGACGCGCTGGCCGGCGCGACCCTGACCACGGTCGGCGTCGACAACCTGGTGAAATTCTGGATGGGGGACGCGGGCTATGCTCCGTTCCTGGCCAAGCTGCAAGCAGGAGAGATCTGATGTCACAGACCAAGAAAGATCTGCTGGTCGACCCGCTTGTCGACAACAACCCGATCACGCTGCAGGTGTTGGGCATCTGCTCGGCGTTGGCGGTAACTTCGTCGCTGCAAGTGGCCTTCGTGATGTCGCTGGCCGTGATGTTCGTGACGGCGTTTTCGTCCTTTTTCATCTCATGCCTGCGCAACCAGATACCCGGCTCGATCCGGATCATCGTGCAGATGGTCATCATCGCGTCGCTGGTGATCTTGGTCGACCAGATCCTCAAGGCCTATGCCTTCGAGATCTCGAAAACGCTGTCGGTCTTCGTGGGCCTGATCATCACCAACTGCATCGTGATGGGCCGGGCCGAGGCCTTTGCCATGAAGAACCCGCCCGTGGCGTCCTTCATCGACGGTCTGGGCAACGGCATGGGCTATGGCCTGATCCTGATGCTGGTGGGTATCATCCGCGAGCTGTTCGGCTCGGGCTCGTTGTTCGGGGTGACCATTCTGGAGACCGTGAACAACGGCGGCTGGTACGTCCCCAACGGGCTGCTGCTGCTGCCGCCGTCGGCCTTCTTCATCATCGGCTTGATCATCTGGGCCTTCCGCACGTGGAAGCCGAACCAGGTCGAAGAACGTGAATACAAGATCCAGCAGGTAGAGGCGCACTGATGGAAGGGCTCATCTCACTGGCCGCAAAGGCCATCTTCGTCGAAAACCTCGCGCTCAGCTTCTTTCTGGGCATGTGCACCTTCATCGCCGTGTCGAAAAAGATCTCGACGGCGCTGGGTCTGGGGATCTCGGTGATGCTGGTGCAGGCGATCACTGTTCCGGCCAACAACCTGCTGCTGAACTATCTGCTGAAACCGGGCGCGTTGGCCTGGGCCGGATTCCCGGACGTGGACCTGACCTTCCTGGGTCTGATTTCCTATATCGGCGTGATCGCGGCGATGGTGCAGATCCTCGAGATGATCCTCGATAAGTATTTCCCGCCGCTCTACAATGCGCTGGGGATCTTCCTGCCGCTGATCACGGTGAACTGCGCCATCCTGGGCGGCTCGCTGTTCATGGTCGAACGCGACTACAACTTTGCCGAAGCCGCGACCTATGGCCTGTCTTCGGGCTTTGGCTGGGCGCTGGCGATCACCGCCATGGCGGGCGTGCGCGAAAAACTGAAATATTCCGACATCCCCGACGGGCTGCAGGGCCTTGGCATCACCTTCATCACCGCAGGTCTGATGGCGATGGCCTTCATGTCCTTCTCGGGCGTCAAACTGTAAAGGGGCAGGGGCATGGAAACTTTCTCGCTCGGCGTTGTCCTTTTCACCCTGATCGTTCTTGCGCTGGTAGCCATCATTATGGTGGCGCGCTCGCGACTGGTCTCGACAGGCAACGTCAACATCACCATCAACGGTGAGAAAACCGTCTCGGTGCCTGCGGGCGGCAAGCTGCTGCAGACCTTGGCGGCTCAGAAACTCTTCGTTCCGTCGGCCTGCGGTGGCGGCGGCACCTGTGCACAATGTCGGGTGCGGGTCCTGGAAGGCGGCGGGTCGATCCTGCCGACCGAGGAAAGCCACATCACCAAGCGCGAGGCCGCCTGCGGCGACCGTCTGTCGTGCCAGGTGGCCGTCAAGCAGGACATGAAGATCGAGGTTCCCGAAGAGGTCTTCGGCGTCAAGAAATGGGAATGCACCGTCCGATCTAACGACAACGTGGCGACCTTCATCAAGGAGCTGGTGCTGGAGCTGCCCGAAGGCGAGGATGTGAATTTCCGCGCCGGTGGCTACATCCAGATTGCCGCCCCGCCGCACGATGTTGACTACAAGGATTTCGACGTCGCCGAGGAGTACCGCGAGGATTGGGACAAGTTCAATCTGTGGCAGTACAAGTCCACGGTGAGCGAACCGATCGAGCGCGCCTATTCGATGGCGAACTACCCCGAGGAAAAGGGCATCATTATGCTCAACGTGCGGATCGCCTCGCCCCCGCCGGGCTCCGAGGGCATCCCGCCGGGCCAGATGTCGTCCTATATCTTCAACCTGAAACCGGGTGACAAGGTCACGATCTCGGGACCGTTCGGCGAGTTCTTCGCGCGTGACACCGACAAGGAGATGGTGTTCATCGGCGGCGGCGCGGGCATGGCCCCGATGCGCAGCCACATCTTCGACCAGCTCAAGCGGCTGAAGACCAAGCGCAAGATCACCTTCTGGTACGGCGCCCGGTCGCGGCGCGAGATGTTCTATGTCGAGGATTTCGACCAGCTGGCCGCCGAGAACGAGAATTTCGAATGGCACGTCGCCCTGTCGGACCCGCAGCCGGGCGACAACTGGGAGGGCTTCACCGGGTTCATCCACAACGTGCTGTACGAGCAGTACCTTAAGGATCACCCGGCACCCGAGGACTGCGAATTCTACATGTGTGGTCCGCCGATCATGAACCAGTCGGTCATCAACATGCTGCTGGAACTGGGCGTGGACCGCGAAGACATCATGCTGGACGATTTCGGCGGATGACCAACCTTGAAACCGGCGCCCAGAGCGCCGGTTTTTTCATGCGCCGATGCCGTAATAGTCGCGGTACCACGCCACGAAGGATTTCATTCCGTCCCGAATGTCGGTCTGCGGCTTGAACCCGGTCAGGCGCTGCAGAAGCGAGGTGTCGGCCCAGGTCGCGGGCACGTCGCCCATCTGCATCGGCATGTAGTTGCGAATGGCCTTCTTGCCGACCGCTTCCTCGATCGCCTCGATGAAATCCATCAGCCGGACCTTGTCGGAATTGCCGATATTGACCACCCGGAAGGGCGCGACGGGCGACAGGCTGTCGCCCTGGGCGATATCCGCCTTTGACGCAGGCCGTTCGGGCACCGCATCGATCAGCAGGCGGATGCCGCGCACAAGGTCATCGACATGGGTAAAGTCGCGGTACATCTCGCCGTTGTTGTAGATGTCGATGGGCCGGTCATGCAGGATGGCATCGGTGAACTTGAAATAGGCCAGGTCGGGCCGCCCCCAGTTGCCGTAGACGGTAAAGAAGCGGAACATCGTGGTCGGCAGGTCCCAAAGATGGGCATAAGAATGGCCCATCGCCTCGTTCGCCTTCTTGGTGGCGGCATAGATGGTCAGCTGGTGGTCGGCCTTGTCCAGCTCGGAAAACGGCATGTCCTCGTTCGCGCCATAGACCGAGGAGGTGGAGGCCATCAGCAGGTGCTCGACCTTGTGCGTGCGCGCCACTTCCATCACGTTGAACGTGCCCACCACGTTGGAGTCCACGTAGCTGCGCGGATGTTCCAGGCTGTAGCGCACGCCCGCCTGCGCGGCGAGGTGAACGATGATCTCGGGTCGGAATTCCTCGGCGACCTGCATCAGGCGGTCATGGTTTTCCAGCAGGTCCTCGGTTGCGGAAAAGCCAGGCGTCTGCAGCAGCATCTGATGCCGGCGTTGCTTGAGCGTGACGTCGTAGTAGTCGGTCATCCCGTCATAGCCATGCACCCGGAACCCTTCGGACAACAGCAGTCGTGCCAGGTGAAACCCGATGAACCCCGCCGTTCCCGTCACCAATACCCGTTTCATTCAAGCTCCGTCCGCAAACCCCGTGGTCCAACCATCAGGGACCCTTTCGAACGGCCGAGGTCAAGGAGATTTTCGGGTTCGTCCGGGCCGTTGAGCATTGCCGGGCGCGGGTCTTCGGGATAGTCACTGCGGGTGATGATTTTTTCCTGGCTCAAGTCGCTTGTTTCGCGCCCCGGCGGGACGAACCCGTCCGACGCACTGGCCACGCTGGCGCCCGGGCAACGGTTCTACGCCGTGGGTGACATCCATGGGCGGCTGGATCTGCTGCAGCAGATCCTGGGTCAGCTGCAGCAAGACCTGCCAATCGTGTTCGTCGGCGACTATGTCGACCGCGGCGACCACAGCGCCCAGGTCCTGCGCCACCTGCAGCACCTGAGCCAAGCCCGTGACCGGCAGGTGATCTGCTTGCTGGGCAACCACGAAGACCTGCTGCTGCGGTTCCTTCAACGGCCCAGGCGAACCTGTCGATTGTGGATGCACAATGGCGGGCGGCAGACGCTGGCCTCGTTCGGGCTGACGGATCTTGCATTGGACTTGACGCCCGACGACGCGGTGCGCGCCGCCCGACGGCTGGAACAGAAAATGGGGGCGCCGCTGCTTAATTGGATGCACGCCCGGCCGCTGTGCTGGACGACGGGAAACGTGACCGTCGTGCACGCAGCGTTGAACCCCGGTTCGGACCCCGCCGACCAGGCCCGTGGAACCTGCCTGTGGGGGCATGGAGATTTTCCGGGCAAGCCGCGTTCGGACGGTCAGTGGGTCGTCCACGGCCATACGATCGTGCCGGAACCATGCGTGCGCAACCGGGTGATCTCGATCGACACGGGCGCATTTGCCACGGGTCGGCTGACGGCGGCCGAGATCGGGCCCGGCACGGTCCGGTTCCTGTGCACCGATCCGGTGCAGACCTGACTGCCGGTCAGCCGACGATCATCTGTTTCATGCGCAGGGCTTCGTATTCCAGTTCCTTCAAGCGGAATTGCACCACGTCGCCGATTGTGATGACACCGCACAGATGCCCGTCGCGCAAAACCGGCATGTGGCGGAATCGGCCTTCGGTCATGGTTTTCACCACCTCGATCAGCAGGTCGTCCGGTGTGCAGGTCCGCACCTCGCGCGTCATCAGGTCCTGAACCGACTGAGGCAGGGTCTGGCCCGGCGTATCGGCCATACGGCGCACGATGTCGCGCTCGGACAGGATCCCCTGCAGCGCGCCGTTCTGATCGGTGACCACGACCGCGCCGATGCGCTTGTCCTTCAGGATCTGCACGACCGTATGGATCGTGTCATTGGGTCGAACCGCAATCACGTCTTCGCCCTTGCCTTCCAGCAGCTTCGCCACGGTCGATTGGGTCTGCGACAGATTCGACTCGACCGACTGGCTGTAGGTTGCGCTCTCGGGCTTGTCGCCGCGCGTCGGGGGCTGGTAAGAGCTTGGGGCCATGGGCGGTCTCCTCCTTCACTGGTGCTGTCCTTTCACCTTACCCCAGGATGCGCACCTGTATAGGGTGCAATTTCGCGAAACCCGCGCAACCGCGCCAGACCAAAAAGGAAACCCGGGCCGCGTGTCGAACCTGCATCTGACCCCTGCCATTGCCGCGCTGATTTTTTTCGGGGTGGTGGTCTGTGGCCACAACTTCCGCAAACTGTGGAAAGAGCAGCCCCCGGGCTGGCAGAAGCGCGCTTGGCTGTTCGGTCTGCCGGCGGCGATCGGGCTGCTGGCGCTTGGCTTTCTGCCACTGAAGGTCTGAGGTCGGTTTGACTCTGACTGGGGGCGCTGGCATACGCGCCACGAAACATTACCCGGAGATCACGCGATGCGCCGACTGCTTGCCCTGGCCCTGACCCTGTTCGTCGCTGGCTGCCTGTTCGACAAGGAACCCGAGGTTGTTCGCCTGTCGGGTGAAACCATGGGAACCACCTATCACGTCACCGCAATCGGCGAGGATTTGGACGCGGATGCCCTGTCCGCCGCCGTGGAGGAAACGCTGGCGCAGGTGAACGCGAAGATGTCCAACTGGGACCCGAATTCCGAGGTCTCGGTCTTTTCCGCCTCGGCCAGCACCGACCCGATGCCGGTGTCGAAAGAATTCGCCTATGTGATCGCGGGTGCCAACCAGGTGCACGAACAAAGCGGCGGCGTGTTCGACGTGACGCTTGGCCCGTTGATCGAGCTGTGGGGGTTCGGTCCGCGCAAGCCCGAGGACCCGGTGCCATCGGATGCCGAGATCGCGGCGGCGCTCGAGCAGGTGGGGCAGGCGCGCCTGCTGACGCTGGATGCGCAGGCCGGGACGCTGGCCAAGACACAGCCGGGCGTGAGGATCAACCTGTCGGCCATCGCCAAGGGATACGGGATCGACGCCGTGGCTGAGACGCTGCGCGCGGCGGAGGTCGAGAACTATATGGTCGAGATCGGCGGTGATCTGGTGGCCCGCGGTCAGAACGACAAGGGCGAGGCCTGGCGCATCGGCATCGAAAAGCCCGAAACCGGGTCGCAAACCATCCAGTTCATCGTGCCGCTGGACAACCGCGGCATGGCGACCTCGGGCGATTACAAGAATTTTTTCGAACAGGACGGGGTGCGCTATTCGCATATCATCGACCCGACCACTGGACGCCCGATCACCCATCGGACGACCTCGGTCACGGTTCTGGCCGAAAACGCGATGATGGCCGATGCCTGGGCCACTGCGATGCTGGCGCTGGGGCAGGAGCGGGGGCTGAAACTGGCCGATCAGCTGGGTTTGGCGGTGTTTTTCATCTCGCGGGATGTGACAGGCGGCAAAGATGCCTATATCACGGTACAAAGCAGCGCATTCAAGGATGCGCTGGGATCGAACTGAAGGGCGGGCCGGCCGATGAGCACCTTTATCCTCGCGTTTGTTCTGCTGCTGATCATCATGGTCGGCATGTCGCTGGGCGTGATGCTGATGGGCAAGACTATCAAAGGCAGTTGCGGCGGGCTGAACGCGATCTCGGGCGCCGACAAATGCGTGGTGTGCCAAAAGGACGTGGACCCCAACAGCCCCCTGCGTGACAAGCTGCAATGCAAGCGCGCCCGCCGGATGGTGGAACAGATGGAAAGCCAGGGCGAACGGACCTGAATGGCCAAGGCCCGCAACATCCTGTTCATCATGTTCGACCAGCTGCGCTGGGACTACCTGAGCTGTTACGGCCATCCACATCTGCACACGCCCAATATCGACCGTCTGGCCGCGCGCGGCGTGCGGTTCACGTGGGCCTATATCCAGTCGCCGATCTGCGGCAGCTCGCGCATGTCCACCTATACCGGGCGATACGTGCAGTCGCACGGCGCCTCGTGGAACGGCATTCCGCTGAAGGTTGGCGAGCTGACCATGGGCGACCATCTGCGCAAGGCGGGGATGGACTGCTGGCTGGTCGGTAAGACCCATATGCGCGCCGACGCCGAAGGCATGGCCCGGCTGGGCCTGGAGCCCGACAGCCTGATCGGCGCCCGCGTGGCCGAATGCGGCTTTGACGTGTTCGAGCGCGATGACGGGATGCGCCCCGAAGGCCCCGACGGGTTCTATGACCCTGATGGCGCCCGAGCTTATAACGCTTGGCTGGCCGACAAGGGTTACGACAGCGACAACCCCTGGCACGACTTTGCTAATTCCGGTCTGGATGCCGATGGAAACGTGTTGTCGGGCTGGTTTCTGAAAAACGCGCCGCAGGCCGCAAACATCGCCGAGGAGGATAGCGAGACCCCCTATCTCACCACGCGCGGCATTGAGTTCATGGAAACCCATGACGGCCCATGGTGCTGCCACCTGAGCTACATCAAGCCGCACTGGCCCTATATCGTCCCCGAGCCCTATGCCTCGATGTACGGGCCCGAGCATGTTCTGCCGCCCAACCGGTCCGAGACCGAGCGGGCCGAGGCGCATCCCGTGCTGAGCGCCTTCATGCACACCAAGATCGGCCAGACCTTCTGGCGGCAGGATGTGCGCGCGGCGGTGATCCCCGCCTACATGGGCCTGATCAAGCAGGCCGACGACCAGATCGGGCGGTTGCTGGACTGGATGGAGCAGACCGGCCGCATGGACGACACGATGATCGTGCTGACCTCGGACCATGGCGATTTTCTGGGCGATCACTGGATGGGCGAAAAGACGTTCTTCCACGACGCTTCGACCAGGGTGCCGCTGATCATTTACGACCCATCCGAACAGGCCGATGCCACGCGCGGCACCACCTGCGACGCGCTGGTCGAGTCGATCGACCTGGCCCCCACTTTCGTCGAGGTCGCGGGCGTTGCGGTGCCCGACCATATTCTGGAAGGTCATTCCCTTTTGCCCATCCTTCACGGGCAGGCGGCCGAGACCCCGCGCCAATTCGTGATCTGCGAATACGACTATTCGGCCTCGCCCATCGCGGAAACGCTGGGCGTGTCGGTGCGCGACGCGGCGATGTTCATGGTGGCCACGAAAAAGTGGAAGCTGATCCATTGCGAAGGCGGGTTCCGCCCGATCCTGTTCGATCTGGAAAACGACCCCGCCGAGTTGACCGATCTGGGCGACAGCCAGGCCCATGCGGGTGTGATCGCGCAGATGTACGACCACCTGTTCGCCTGGGCACGTCGCCCGTCGCAACGCACCACCCGCTCAGAAGCCGAGCTGGTCGGGATGCGCACCAAAAGTCGCGGCAAGGGCGTGATCCTGGGCGCCTATGACGAAAGCGACGCTCCGCCCGAGCTAACGGTCAAGTATCGCGGCCGCAAGGCGCGGCCCTGGCAGCAGATCAGGAAATAACCCCGCGCGGCGCGGATCGCCGCAAAAGGCGGTTCACGATGCGGCGGGCAGGGGATAGAAGAACGGACAAGAGCAGTTACCGGAGACCCGACATGAGCGCACCCAAACCCGTCGTCCTGTGCATCCTCGATGGCTGGGGCCTGTCCGACGACACACTGGCCAATGCGCCGTATCTGGCCAACACGCCCACATTCGACGCGATCATGTCCAAGGGTCCGCACGCGCGGCTGATCACCCACGGTCCGGATGTGGGCCTGCCCAGCGGGCAGATGGGAAATTCCGAGGTCGGCCACACCAATATCGGGGCCGGGCGGGTCGTGGCTATGGATCTGGGCCAGATCGATCTAGCGATCGAGGACGGCTCGTTCTTCGAAAATGCCGCGCTGCAGGACTTTGTCGCCAAGGTGAACGCGGCGGGCGGAACCGCGCATCTGATGGGGCTGGTCTCGGATGGCGGGGTGCATGGGCACCTAAACCATATCGTCGCCGCCGCAAAAGCGATCACCGATGCAGGCGTGCCGGTGGCACTGCACGCCATCACCGACGGGCGCGACGTGGCCCCGAAATCGGCGCTGGACTTCCTGGCCGAGCTGGAGCGTCGCCTGCCCGCGAACGCGCGCGTCGTCACCGTTTCGGGGCGGTACTATGCCATGGACCGCGACAACCGGTGGGAACGGGTCGGCCGTGCCTATGACGCGATCATCAAAGCGCAGGGCGGGCAGGCTGATACCGCAAGCGCCGCGATTCAGGCCGCCTACGACCGGGGCGAGACCGATGAGTTTATCGCCCCCACGGTTTTGCCCGGCTACGACGGCATCCGCGACGGTGACGGGTTCTTCTGCCTCAATTTCCGCGCCGACCGCGCACGTGAGATCCTGCGCGCCATCGGCGAACCCGGATTTGCCGAATTCGACACCGGTCCGCGCCCGTACCTGTCGGCGCTGATGGGCATGGTGGAATATTCCGACGGCCACAACGACTACATGACGACCGTATTCCCCAAGCGCGAGATCGTGAACACGTTGGGCGAATGGGTCGCCAAGCAGGGCCTGCGCCAGTTCCGTCTGGCCGAAACCGAGAAATACCCCCATGTCACGTTCTTCCTGAACGGCGGCAAAGAGACACCCGAGCCCGGCGAGGACCGCTATATGGCCCCGTCGCCCAAGGTGGCGACCTATGACCTGCAGCCCGAGATGTCGGCCGCCGAGGTGACGGACAAATTCGTCGAGGCGATCGAGGACGGATATGACCTGATCGTCGCCAATTACGCCAACCCCGACATGGTGGGCCATACCGGTGACCTGCAGGCCGCGATCAAGGCCTGCGAGGCCGTGGATCAAGGCCTGGCCCGTGTGGTCGCCGCGCTTGAAAAGGCGGGCGGGGCCATGATCGTGACCGCCGATCATGGCAACTGCGAAACCATGATCGACCCCGAAACCGGCGGCCCGCATACCGCCCATACCCTGAACCCGGTACCTGTGGCACTGGTTGGCGGACCCGAGGGCGCAACCCTGCGCGAAGGTCGCCTGTCCGATCTCGCCCCCACGGTGCTGGACCTGATGGGCCTACCCAACCCGCTGGAAATGACGGGTGAGAGCCTGCTGTCATGAGGCTGCGCGCGCTTCTTCTGGCGGCTCTGATGGCGGGGCAAGCGGCCCGGGCCGCGCCGGACCCCGCGCAGGCGGCGCTGGATGCGGCGCAGATGCTGGAACAGGCCTCGATCGCGCTGACCGAGGCCGAAACCGCCCGCGACCGTGTGCGCGCCCTGACCGAGACGATCCAAGCCTACGAAGCCGGGCTGGCCGCCATGCGCGACGGGCTGCGCCGGGCGGCTTTGCGCGAAAGCCAGCTGACCGCCGAGCTGAACGCGCGCGAACGCGAAATCCGCCAGTTGCTGGGCGTGCTGCAAACCATCGAAACCACGGCGCCTCCGGTTCTGATGCTGCACCCGGCCGGGCCGCTAGGGGCGGCGCGCACCGGGATGATGCTGTCCGAGGTCACCCCCGGCCTGAATGCCAAGGCCCGGGCGCTGGCCCGCGATCTGGACGAGGTTCAGACCCTGCGCCGACTGCAGCAAAGCGCGGCGCAAACTTTGACCGAAGGGTTGGAGCAGGTGCAGGATGCCCGCACGCGGCTGAGCGAAGCCATCGCCGACCGTACCAACCTGCCGCGCCGTTTTGTCGAAGATCCGGTGCGCACCGCGATTCTGATCTCGTCCACCGAAACATTGGACGGGTTCGCCAGCGGTCTGGCCGAGATCTCGGCCGGTGAAATTGCCGAAACCGATGCTGATATTTCGGATCGCAAGGGCCGGATCCCGCTGCCGACGCAGGGCGTTCTGGTGCACCGGTCGGGGGAAACCGATGCGGCCGGCGTCACCCGGCCCGGCCTTGTTCTGGCCACCCGGCCGCGTGCCTTGGTAGTGTCGCCCACGGCCGCCACGATTCGCTATCGCGGGCCGCTGCTGGACCTCGGCAACCTGATCATCCTGGAACCGCAGCCGGGGCTTCTTTTCGTGTTCTCGGGCCTTCAGGAGGTTTATGGCGAACCCGGGCAGGTGATCCCCGAGGGCTCTCCGGTGGGGTTGATGCCAGGGAATCTGCCGGAAATCGGCGCGATTTTGTCAACAAGCGGTGATGGCACTGGAACTGATCGGTCAGAAACGCTCTATATAGAGGTCAGAGAGAACAACAGGCCCGTTGATCCGGAAACATGGTTCCGGACGCACAAGGATGGATAGACGCGCATGAAACGATTCGTGATGGCCGGTCTGGCCGGAACCCTGGCAGGGATCATCGCCACAACCCAGATCGCCGGGCCGCTGCTGGCGCAGGAGGCCGCAAACAAGGCCAGCGTGTACGAGCAGCTGGACCTGTTCGGTGACATTTTCGAGCGCATCCGTGCCCAGTATGTCGAAGAGGTCGCGCCCGAAGACCTGATCGAGGCGGCGATCGACGGGATGCTGACCTCGCTTGATCCGCATTCCAGCTATCTGTCGCCCGACGACGCCGAACAGATGCGCGTGCAAACCCGCGGCGAGTTCGGCGGGCTGGGCATCGAGGTCACGCAGGAGGACGGGTTCGTCAAGGTTGTCTCGCCCATCGACGGCACCCCGGCGGATGAGGCGGGCATCGAGGCCGGCGATTTCATCACCCATGTCGATGGCGAAAGCATCCTGGGCCTGACGCTGGACAAGGCGGTCGATCTGATGCGCGGCCCGGTGGGGTCGGAGATCGTGATCACCGTGGTGCGCGAAGGCGAGCCCGATCCGTTCGACGTGACCATCATCCGCGACACGATCAAGCTGACCGCCGTCCGCGCGCGCACCGAAGGTCAAAGCGTGGTCCTGCGCGTGACCACCTTCAACGACCAGACCTATCCGAACCTGAAGGAGGGTCTGGAGAAACAGATCGCCGAGGCCGGCGGCATCGACAAGATCAACGGCGTCGTGCTGGACCTGCGCAACAACCCGGGCGGCCTGCTGACCCAGGCGATCAAGGTCTCGGACGCGTTCCTGAACGAAGGTGAGATAGTCTCGACGCGTGGCCGCAACCCCGAGGATGGGGAACGGTTCAACGCCACGCCCGGTGACCTGGCCGAGGGCAAGCCGATCGTCGTGCTGATCAATGGCGGTTCGGCCTCGGCGTCGGAAATCGTCGCGGGCGCCCTGCAGGATCATCGCCGGGCCATCGTCGTCGGCACCAAGAGCTTCGGCAAGGGGTCTGTCCAGACGGTGATGCCGCTGCGGGGGGATGGCGCGATGCGCCTGACCACGTCGCGGTACTACACGCCGTCGGGCCGCTCGATCCAGGCGCTGGGTGTCAGCCCGGACATCATCGTGGAACAGCCGCGCAACCGACCCGAAGAGGACGAGGACGAAGAGGCGGCCGCCCGCACCCGGTCCGAGGCCGATCTGCGCGGAAGCCTGAATAATGACAGCCTGACCGAGGACGAGAACCGCCAGATCGAAGAAGACCGCGCCAAGGCCGAGGCGACCGCGGAACTGCGCAAGCAGGATTATCAACTGGCCTATGCCATCGACATCCTGAAGGGTTTGTCCGCGTTCAACCCGACCGCCCGCGCCTCGCAGTAACGACCGGGCATCGAACAGCACGGGTCGCGCCGGGCGCGGCCCGTTTTCGTGTCGTCAGCTTTCAACCTTGTGCAGTTTCTTTTCGTCCAGCAACAGGGCAAGGATGATGCCCATCGAAACCGATAGGGTGGCAAACACGAAAGCCATGTTCATTCCCGTATCGAATGCCGTGGCAATGGCGGATTTGACCGTCTCGGCCTGGTCTGCATCCAGCTTGCCCATGATGGCCTGTGCCGTCCGGGTCGTCAGGGTGCCGCCATTGATCGCCTTCTGATCGGCGGCCGGCATGTCGATGCCCGCCTTGGCGAGCTGACTGCCGAGGCTGGACAGGCTGGTCGTGTACATGATCGCGGTGGCAACCGCGACCGAGACCGCGCCATAGACCAGATGTGCCATGAAGCTCAGGCCCCCGACCATCCCGGCGCGCTCGGGCCGGACAGCACACACGGCGGCCGTACCAGAAGGCCCGACCGTCAGCGTGGCCCCCAACCCGATCAGGGCCATGCCCGGCAGGATCTGCAGGTATCCCAGGCTCATCGGCAGGATGACGATGCTGGCGGCGCCGGTCGTGGCCGACAGGTAGCCCCAGAACATGAGCCGCTTGGGGCCAAAGTCGTTGTACAGCGTGCCCGACACGATCGAACCGACGGCCAGCAGGACCGTCAGAGGCGCCAGGCCCAAGGCGGATTCGAAAGTCGACCAGCCTAGGACTTTTTGCATGTATTGCGGGAAATACAGCAGCCCCACAAAGGCGGCCGAGACATTGAACATGTTCAGCCCCAGCGTGATCCGGAATTGCGGGTTGTGCATCATCTGCGGCAGCAGCAGCGGTTGGCGCACACGATTTTCGACCCTCGAAAACAGCCCCAACAGCACCGCGCTGACGAAAAACACCGCCAGCAACGGAACCGAGAGCCACCCCCAGTCGGCCCCGACATCCAACCCGTACAGCAACAGCAGAACCGCCATCGACAAAATGCCCATTCCGGCAAAGTCGATGTGTTCGCCGTTCTTGTGATCGGTCTCGCGCGGGATCAGCGTCAGCGTGGTGCCCATCGAGACGGTCGAAAACACCACATTGGCGAGGAAGAACAGGCGCCAGTCCCCCAGATTGACGACGAACCCGCTGATCATCGGGCCAAAGACATTGCCGCTGGTGACGCCGGCCAGGATCAGGCCCATCACCAGCGCGCGGTGTTCGTCTCGCGAGACCTTGGTGGCGCCTAGGGCCAGGGTGCATGGCCAGACGCACCCGGCACCCACCCCCTGCAACGCCCGGGCACCGATCAGAAAATCCAGGTTCGGTGCGACGAGGCACAGAATCGACGAAAACAGAAACACCGACAGACCTATCAGCATGACCTTGCGGTGGCCGTACAGGTCTCCCAGCCGCCCGCCCGCGACCATGGTCATGGCAAAGAACAGGGCATAGATGTTCAGAACCCATTGGGTGCTGGTGATGTCGGCGTCGAAGGAATTCTCGATCGCGGGCACCAGCATCAGAGCACCGGTGAAGTCGATCCCGATGCCGAAGGCGGTCACCATCAACGCGATGACCTTGATGATGCTGTCGCGTTCCATGACGCATCCCGGCCGTTTCGAATGCCCCATCAAGCCACAGATCCCGTCAAATTGACAGGTCGCAGTTGGAGTCGGCCCGTGCGGCCCGGCGGATCGGGGTGGCGCTAACCCTGGTTCATTCTGCGCACGACGCGTTTCAGCATGTCCAACTCGGCCCGCAGCAGTTCAAGCTCGGTCCGGATGTCGCCCGAGGCCGGCGCCCCGGATATCACCGAAAAGTCGCCCAGTTTCGACTGGCGCTCGCAATCCCAGATGGTGACGCAATGCACCCCGTCCGACAGCAGGGCCGGCGGTACGGGAACCCTTAGCATCCAGCCCGCGTCGTTCGGAGTGACCTCGACGCCCGGCAGCACCTCGCCCAGATACCGGGCCTCGACCCGGGGTTCCGATGCGGCGGTCAGTTGCCCCTCCCAGAGGGCGTTTTCGAACCGGATCGGTACAAGCTTTGCATGGGTCATGTCGGTGTCCTTCACAGATCTGCGCGATGATAGCGGCACAGGGTCAGGTCGCGAATGACCACCTGGTTCATGGCCGGCCCGTCAAGGATCAGATCCAACCAGATTTTCTGGACCCGACGTTCGTTCAGTTCCAGGTGGGCCAGATCGAAATCCACCGTCGAAACCTCGGACCCGGGCGGCAGTTCCCGAAGGACCTGTTCGGTGTTTGGGCCGTGCTGGATATTCAGACGCGCGAACATCCGCGCCTGCCGCTCCTGTTCCGACTGGACGCTGGCGCGGAACATGTGCTGGCGGCTGAGGGCAGTCCGGGCCTCGGACGGCAATTCGACGGACACTGACAGGAACGAACCGCGGAAATCGAACACATCCAGAGCCAGACCGAACGGGGCCAGATCGCGATCGTCGCTGTTGCGCACCTGCCGCATGCCGATCTCGGCCTGCGGGCAATCGTGGAAGATGGTCGTCTGTTCATCCAGCCGCTCCTGCCGCGCGACCGGACAGACGCCCCGTCCGGGCATCGGCCCGCGCCACAAGTCGGGTCGCCACGACCAGTCTGTGCCCAGCGGTTTGGGGAATTGTCGTGAACCGATCCGGGGCCGCATCAGGCGGCTGTCAGCCTCATGAATCAGGCGATTGAGCTCGAACCGCAGCAGGCGCGCCTGATCGCGCTGCTGGCGCAGTTGCGGCAGGCTGGCCGTGCCGGCGGTCGCGGCCGCCCGGCGCCATCGGTCCAGCACCTTTCGGTTGAAATAGCGTGTCAGAAGCTTGCGCATGAGCCCTTGCATCGAGAAACGCCACCTCTTTAGTCGATTTGCCGGGGCAGGATAAACCCGCCTTCGTGCGGGGTGCGGCAAAATTCGCGGTGACGCGGGGTGGGCGGAACAATTTTTCGGGTGTTCTTGAAATGGCTCCGGCCAAAGCTTACCGTCAGGCACCCGGCCGCAGTGGAACCTTTGCAACGGGCCGCAGTCCAAAACTTCAAGACAAGGCCGGGCATGGAACCCACCCTCTTTGCATTTATTTGGAAGCATTCGAAGAAACAGCAGTTCATCCTTCTGTTTCTGACCGTGATTTCCTTCCCATTCCTTTACGCCTCACTCGAGCTGCCCAAGCGGATCATCAACGACGCAATTGGTGCCACGGGCAACACGGTGACGTTTTTCGGCGTGACGGTGACGCAAGTTCAGTACCTTATGATCCTGTGCCTTGCGTTTCTGGGAACGGTGATCGCCGGCGGCATCATGAAGATGCGGATCAACACGATGAAGGGCATCGTGGCCGAACGCATGTTGCGCCGCCTAAGGTTCACCCTGATCCGGCGGATGCTGAAGTTTCCGAAACCCTATTTCTCTTCGACCAGCCAGGGCGAGCTGGTGTCGATGATCACCGCCGAGGCCGAGCCGCTGGGCGGGCTGATGGGCGATGCCATCGCCCAGCCGGTCTTCCAGTTCGGCCAGATGATGACCATCGTGACCTTCCTGTTCATGCAGAGCGTGTGGTTCGGGCTGGCCGCGATTGCGCTCATTCCGTTGCAGGCCTGGCTGATCCCGCGCCTGCAGCGCCAGATCAACTTGTTGAACAAGGAGCGCATCCAGGAAATCCGGCACCTGAGCACCGAGATCGGCGAGACCGCAGCCGGTATCAGCGATCTGCGGGTGAATGGCGGCTGGCGGTATCGGCTGGCCCAGTTCAGCCATCGGCTGGGAACCCTGTTCGAGATTCGCGTGAAGATCTACAACAAGAAGTTCTTCATGAAATTCCTCAACAACTTGATCACCCAGATCACACCCTTCCTGTTCTATTCGATCGGCGGGTATCTGGCGATCACCGGCAAGGTCACGGTGGGGGCGCTGGTTGCGGCACTGGGCGCCTACAAGGACCTCAGCGGCCCCTGGCGCGATCTTCTGACCTATTACAACCAGGTTCAGGACATGTCGCTGCGCTGGCAGGTCGTGACCGAACGCTTCAACCCCGACAACATGATCCCCGAGGAGCTGTTCGAAGGTGAACCCGACGCCATCCCGCATCTGCATGGCGACATCGAACTGAAGAACGTCACCGTGCGGGACGAGGACGGAAAGATCGTTCTGGAAGATATCGACCTGACCATTCCCAGCAAGGCGCGTGTGGCGATCAAGGCCTCGCACGAATCTGAGCGGCGCGCCCTGGCCGAGCTGCTCACGCGTGAGGTCTTGCCCGCCCAGGGCGAGGTCACCCTGTCGGGACACAAGCTGGACGAGCTGCACCAGGCCGTGATCGCCGCCCGGATCGGATACGCGCATTCGCGGCCCTACCTGTTCAGCGGGACCTTGGGCGACAACCTGCTGATGCCCCTGCGCACGCATCCCCAGTACGAAACCGAGGATGGCAAAGTGCCATCGCGCTTCGCGATCGAAGCGGCCCGGTCGGGCAATCTGCCCGATTCACTGTCCGATGACTGGGTTGATCCCAACCTGGCGGGTCTGGACAGCGTTGAAGACATCCGGGATTGGTGGTTCCAATTGGTCGAGGCGATGGGGATCGACGAATTCATGCTGCGCCGCACGCTGCGGTCGCAGTTCGACCCCCGGCAGCATCCGGCCCTAGCCGACGAAATTGTCCGGCTGCGGCCCAAGGTCGCCGAACGGCTTAGGGAAAAGGGGCTGGACAAATATATCTTTCGGTTCGACCCAGACCAGTTCAACCCGGCGGTTCCGCTGGGGGGAAACCTGTTGTTTGCGTCGCCTCTGAATGACATTTCCGCAGACCTACTGGCCGGGGATGCCCGGTTTCTGGAAATGCTTCGGGCGCATGAGCTGGATCGCGATGCGCTGAGCATCGCCAGCGCCGTTCTGGACACGCTGAACCAGACCTTCGGCCGCGAAGGCGCCGATCATCCTCTGTTCCTGCGCCTGGGGCTGTCCAAGGACCTGTATCACCGGCTGCTCGACATCGAGGAGCGCCGCCGCAGCCAGGGCGAAGACAGCCTGTCGGAGGGCGAGAAGGCCTTGCTGTTGACGGTGCCGTTCATGTTGACGGCCGAACAGATCGGGCCGAGCTTTCCCGAGGAATACAAGGACAAGATCCTGAAGATCCGCAAGACCCACGCCGACAGCCTGCACCAGTCGTTCGACGGGCTGTTCGTCAAGGTCGGGCCGGATGTCTACGTCCCGCGCCTGACGGTGATGGAAAATGCCATCTACGGCCGCGTGTCGCTGACCGCGGGTAGTCACGACCGGGACATCGAGGACGTGGTCGCCGAGGTGTTGAACGAGGCCGGGCTACGACGGCGGCTGGCGGCCATCATCTATGATCTGTCCACCGGTCTGGGCGGGGCCAACTTGCCGACGGTGTTCCAGGAAAGGGCGGCCTTTTCCCGCGCCGCGATCAAGCGGCCGGATATTCTGATCCTGGATAAGGTGCTGGCCAGTCACGATTCCGAAAGCCGGCATCAGACCCGTATGAAACTGCGGCAGCTGTTGCCCGATTCGATCATGATCTTTATGGAGGATCATTTTTCCCACCCCGAGGCCTATGACCTGTATCTCGAGATCAAGGACGGGCGCATTGACGGGGTTTCTCGGGCGGCCCTGCCGGTCGAGGAAGGCGCTTCGGATGACTTCACCCGCAAGCTGAAGGTGATTGCCGCCACCGAACTGTTCTCACGGCTGGATGGCCGCAACCAGCGGCTCTTGGCCTTTTCGGCAAAATGGTACGACGCGGCGGCCGGGCAGGTCATCTTCTCGCGCGGGCAGACGCCCGATGCGGCCTATCTGTGCGTGTCCGGCCAGGCCAGCCTGGAATGGTCGATGCCCGACGGCGAAAAGCGCCGCATCTCGACCGTCGAGCCCGGCCGCCTGATTGGAGATCTGTCGATCATTACCGGCGCGCCTCGGCAACTGGATCTTGTCGCCCTGACCGATTGTTCGTTCCTGCGCATCGGCGCCGAGGAACTGAGGGCTGTCATCGAAAGCGATCCCACGGTTGCGGTCAGCCTGCTGGAAACGGTTGCGGGCTATCTGACCTCGGTATCCGAACGGTTCCTGGCGGCGAATATCGAGCTTCCCCCCGAGGTCGAAACCGGGGCTGGCGGATGACCGAGCCCGGCGAAGTGACACGCGCCTATGCGGCACACGAGGCGCTGGTCGCCCCGGTGCGCGCCCATGCGGCCTTGTGGCGGCTGTTCGGCGGGGTGGCCCTGGTGGTCGCGACCGTCGTCGCGTTGAACCTAGTGCTGTTCGCCGCCGTGGTCGGCCTGGCCCCGCCAGACCAGGTGGCCGGGTTCCAAAGCGGCGCGTCGCCGATGGCGGTGTTGATCCTGCTGTTCAGTTTCGGCTTTGTCACGCTGGCCGTGGCGCTTGCCGTCCGCCAGTTCCAGAATCGCAGCCTGTGGTCCGTCATCGGGCCCCGGCGCAAGGCGGTGGCGCAGTTCTGGCGCGTTCTGCGCGCGCTGCTGGTCCTGGGGGTCGTGCTGTTCCTGCTGCCACCCTATGGCATGGGCGTTTCGTTCGAACCCAACCTGCCGGTCGGTCTGTGGCTGGGTCTGCTGCCGCTGTCTCTGGCCGCAGTACTGATCCAGACCAGCGCCGAGGAGATTCTGTTCCGCGGCTACCTGCAACAGTCATTGGCGGCACGGTTTCGTTCACCCGTGATCTGGATCGGCGTTCCCGCGGTTCTGTTCGCGGCCGGCCACTATGCGCCCAATGCCGCCGGCGAAAACGCGGCGCTGGTTGCGGTCTGGGCCTGCGTGTTCGGTGTGCTCAGCGCCGATCTGACCGCCCGCGCCGGAACCTTGGGGCCGGCCATCGCCCTGCATTTCGCCAACAATGTCACGGCATTGCTGATCGTGTCCCTGCCCGACAGCCTTGGGGGGCTGGCGTTGTTTCACCTGCCGTTCGACATGTCCGATACCGGGTTTCTCCGGCAATGGCTGTTTGTCGACTTCGGCGTGATGATCGTCGGGTGGCTGACGGCTCGACTTGCGCTCAGGCGCTGATTGCATTTCCTTCCGTAGCGTCTTATTTGACTGCAACCCGCATCAGCAAGGTTCCGACATGAACTGGATCACGAACTACGTCCGCCCCCGGATCAACTCGATTTTCTCCCGCCGTGAGGTGCCCGAGAATCTCTGGCACAAATGCGACGAGTGCGGAACGATGCTGTTCCACCGCGAACTGGCGGACAACCAGAATGTCTGTACCCAGTGTGGACACCATATGCTGATCACCCCGCGCGAACGGTTCAAGCATCTGTTCGACGGTGGCATTTTCTCCGAGGTCGCGGTGCCCGCGCCCAAGGATGACCCGCTGCAGTTCCGCGATCAGAAGAAATACCCCGACCGCATGAAGGCGGCGCAGAAAAAGACCGGCGAGAAAGAAGCGATGCTGGTCGCCACCGGCGAGATCGGCCGCACCCCCATCGTGGCCGCGGCGCAGGATTTCTCGTTCATGGGCGGGTCGATGGGGATGTATGTCGGCAACGCCATCATCGCTGCCGCGCAAGAGGCGGTAAAGCTCAAGCGCCCGCTGATCCTGTTTTCCGCCGCCGGCGGCGCCCGGATGCAGGAGGGCATCCTCAGCCTGATGCAGATGCCGCGCACCACGGTCGCGGTAGAGATGCTGAAAGAAGCCGACCTGCCCTACATCGTGGTTCTGACCCATCCCACCACCGGCGGCGTGACGGCCTCCTACGCGATGCTGGGTGACGTGCATATTGCCGAGCCGAACGCGTTGATCTGTTTCGCCGGCCCCCGCGTGATCGAGCAGACGATCCGCGAGAAACTGCCCGAAGGCTTCCAGCGCGCCGAATACCTGCTGGATCACGGCATGCTGGACCGCGTCACCAAACGGACCGAGCTGCGGGACGAGCTGATCACGATCACCCGGATGCTGATGGGGCTTCCCCCGGCGGTCAAAGGCGATCTGCCCGCACCGAAAGAGGGCGCAACCGAACAGCCCGATGCGCAGGCAAAGCCTGCCGAAGACAAGCCCAAGAAATGACCGCGCCCACATCCGACGTCATCCTCGACCGGATGATGGCGCTGCACCCCAAGATCATCGACCTGACCCTGGACCGCGTCTGGCGTCTGCTCGAGGCCTTGGGCAACCCGCAGGACAGGCTGCCGCCGGTGATCCACATCGCCGGCACCAACGGCAAGGGCTCGACCCAGGCGATGATACGCGCCGGGCTGGAAGGGGCCGGGCTGACGGCCCATGCCTATACCTCGCCGCACTTGGCGCGCTTTCACGAGCGCATCCGCTTGGCGGGCGAGCTGATCTCGGAGCCCGACCTGACCGCCGTTCTGGATGAGTGCTACACCGCGAATGGCGGCGAGAACATCACCTATTTCGAGATCACCACCTGCGCAGCCCTGCTGGCGTTTTCCCGCGTACCCGCCGACTACACGCTGCTCGAAGTCGGGCTTGGCGGACGGCTCGACGCCACCAACGTGATCGAAAATCCCGCCGTCACGGTCATCACCCCAGTCTCGATCGACCACGAACAGTTCCTGGGCAACACGCTGGCCAAGATCGCCGCCGAAAAGGCCGGCATCATCAAACGTGGCGTGCCCTGCATCGTCGGCCCGCAGCCGGACGAAGCGATGGAGGTCATCGAGGCTACTGCCGCCCGCCTCGGCGCACCGCTTCTGGCTTACGGACAGCACTGGCACGCTCACGAGGAACATGGCCGCCTGATCTATCAGGACGAAACCGGGCTGCGCGACCTGCCGCTGCCGAACCTGCTGGGTGCCCACCAGATCCAGAACGCCGGCGCCGCACTGGCGGTCCTGCGCCACCTCGACCTGGGCGACGAGGCCTACGAGGCAGCGGTCACCCGGGCCGAATGGCCGGCCCGGATGCAGCGCCTGAAGACCGGCCCGCTGGTGGAACAGGCGCCCCGGGCCGAACTCTGGCTAGACGGCGGCCATAACGCCGCCGCCGGGCAAGCGCTGGCGGATGTCCTGGCCAAACTGCCGCCGCGCCCGACGCACCTGATCTGCGGCATGCTCAACACCAAGGACGTAACCGGCTACCTCGCGCCTCTGGCCGAAAGGGCAAGCTCCCTGACGGCCGTGTCCATCCCCGGCGAAGCCAATACGCTCCCTGCCGCGGAAACCGCCGCCGCCGCGACTGCCGTGAACCTGCCCGCCACCACCGCCGACAGCGTGGCCGAGGCGCTGGCCGCGATCACCGCCCGCGATCCACAGGCCCGGGTTTTGATCTGCGGCTCGCTCTATCTCGCGGGGAACATCCTGCGCGAAAACGGCTAAGGCTTCATCTGGCTGAAAATATCCCGGGGGAGTCGCGGCCCCGCCGCGACGGGGGCAGCGCCCCTATTTCCCCCAATCCTTGTCTTGCATTTCCCGCAGACGCGAAGCCGTGCGCTCGAACTCGAACGTTCCCTCGCCCTCGACGTACAGCATCTCGGGCTCCGCCGCCGCGGAACAGATCAACCGCACTTCCGCCTCGTACAGCGCGTCGATCAGCGTCACGAACCGCTTGGCCTCGTTGAAATTGTTGCGCGACAGGCGTGGAATGTCCTCGAGCACCAGCACCTTGACCGCCTCGGCAACTGCCAGGTAATCCCCCGGCCCCAGCATCCGACCGCACAGATCATAGAATGAGGCGCGTGCCACACCATTGCGAAACGCGGGCAACACCACCTCGCGCCCCTTGACGTGCAGGGTCAATGGTTCGGCCGGTCCACCTGACAGGTCGGCCCATACGGCCCGGATCTTCTCCCGCGCCTCGGGTCCGATGGGTGTGAAATAGACCGGCGAGCCTTCGAGCCGGTTTTGCCGGTAATCCGTGGGCGACGTCAGCTCCCACACTTCGAGCTGCTGCTTGATGTGGTGGATGAAAGGCAGGAACAGCTGCCGGTTCAGGCCATCCTTGTACAGATCGTCGGGATGACGGTTCGAGGTGGTCACAACGACGACGCCCCCCGCATGCAGCAGGTCGAACAGCCGCCCGACGATCATCGCGTCGGTGATGTCGGTGATCTGCATCTCGTCAAAGGCCAGCAGCCGCACGGATTTCACGACCGAAGCCGCCACCGGCGCCAGCGCATCCTGCACGCCGGTTTCGCGCGCCTGGTGCATGCCGGCGTGGATTTCCTGCATGAAGGCATGGAAATGGACGCGCCGGGCCGGAACATCGCCCAGCGTTTCGACGAACATGTCCATCAACATGGACTTGCCGCGCCCCACCCCGCCCCACAGGTACAAGCCCTTGGGCGCCGGCAGTGCCTTGCGGAACAGCCCGCGTTTCACCGGCGCGGCCAGTGCTGCCCGGATACGCTCGAACTGAGGCAGAACGGCCTCTTGCGCGTCGTCGCGATTCAGGGTGCCATCGGCAACGCGGGCCTCGTACAACGAGATCATGTCGGTCATGGCCCGAGCCATAGCGCCCGCCCGCGCCGTTGAAAAGAAGGCATCCTCCGGCACGCATCAATTTTGGTTTATCGTGACCGCAAAACTCCTGAATTGACGAGCGGGCCCAAGCGGATACTGTCGGCGGGTTGAACCCGGAGGCCCCATGACCCCAACCGCCCGTCTGCTCAACCCGGTGCTGATCGTCGGATGCGTGATCATCACGGTCAGCTTTGCCGTGCGCGCTTCGTTCGGCGTGTTCCAGATTCCGATCGCCGAGGAGTTCGGCTGGCTGCGCACCGATTTCTCGCTGGCCATCGCGATCCAGAACCTGGCCTGGGGCATCGGCCAGCCGATTTTTGCCGCCATCGCAGAGAAGACTGGCGACCGGCGGGCGATCATTCTTGGTGCGCTGACCTATGCGGCGGGGATGGTCCTGTCGGCCTGGTCCGTCACGCCCTTCGGGCATCAACTCTATGCCTGGCTGGTGGGCTTCGGTATCGCGGGCACAGGCTTTGGCGTCGTGCTGGCGGTGGTCGGGCGGGCCTCGACGGACCAGAACCGCTCGATGTCGCTGGCGATCGTGACCGCGGCGGGCAGCTTCGGGCAGGTGATCGGCGCGCCCACGGCTGAATGGATGCTGACCTTCCTGCCCTGGCAGCAGGTGTTCATCATCTTTGCCATTGCAATTCTGGCCCTTGTGCTGACGCTGCCTTTCATGCGCGCGCCCGCGCAGGTCAGCAAGGCCGAATTGGAAGAAAGCATGGGCCAGATCCTGGGCCGTGCCTTCCGCGATCCGTCCTATGCGCTGATATTCCTGGGTTTTTTCAGCTGCGGGTATCAGCTGGCCTTCATCACCGCGCATTTCCCGGCCTTCGTGACCGAGATGTGCGGCCCGATCCAGCCCGGTGGCGTGCTGCATTCGATGGGCATCACCACCACCTCGGCGTTGGGGGCGGTGGCGATCTCGCTGGTCGGGTTGGCCAATATCGGCGGCACCCTGTTGGCCGGGTGGGCGGGTAACCACTTCCCCAAGAAATACCTGCTGGCTGCGATCTATTCGGCGCGTACCGTCGCGGCCGCTGCTTTCATCCTGCTGCCGATCACGCCCATGTCGGTGATCGTGTTCTCGATCGTGATGGGCTCGCTTTGGCTGGCGACGGTGCCGCTGACATCGGGGCTGGTGGCGCATCTTTACGGCCTGCGTTACATGGGCACGCTTTACGGCGTGGTGTTCCTCAGCCATCAGATCGGAGGCTTCCTGGGCGTGTGGCTGGGCGGCCGGATGTATGACATCTACGGCGATTACACCGTCGTCTGGTGGATCGGGGTCGCGGTCGGCGCCTTCAGCGCGATCGTGCACCTGCCGATCCGCGAAAACCGCCCCGCGCAGCCCGCGGCCGCCTAGGATCAGGCGGCCTCGTCCGGGGTCAGCAGACCTTCGGCCACCAGCCTTTCGGCCCAGCCCTGCGGGCCGTTGAAATGGTGGGTCTGCCATCCACGGCCACGGGCGGTTTCGATGTTGTCAATCCGGTCGTCCGTGAACAGCAGCGTCTCGGGCGGCAGGCCGCAATCCTGTTCGACCATCTGGTAGATCGGGACATGCGGTTTCACCATCTTCATCCGCCCCGAGACATAGTGCCGGTCGAACTCGTTCAGGAACGGATAGACGGTGGTGGCATAGTCGAAATTCTGCACCCCGAAATTGGTCAGCGCAAAGACCGGCACGCCTTTGGCCCGCAGCGCGCGCTGCAGCCGGACCGAATGCGGGATCTCGGGCGCGGCCAGTTCGATCCAGTTGTCGTGCCACATGCGGATCTCGTCGCGCCATTCTGGGTGTTTCTCGGCCCAGGCATAGATCGTTTCGGTGAAATGATGCCCCTGATCGACCAGGTCGTTCATCTCGTGCAGGTCGACGGCCGAGAACATCTCGCGGCGCCGGTCCTCGCCGATCACGCGGTCATAATACCGCTCGGGCTGCCATTCGATCAGAACGTTGCCGATGTCAAAAACGACCGCTTCTACGGGCATGGGATTTCCTGTTCGCTTGTGTTGCGCTTTCGGCCGACTGAACCAACCCGCCGGGCGGGATGCAAGGCCAAACTCAGCCGCGCAGGGCGGCGCGCATCTCGCGCTCGAGTGCGTCCAGAAACCGCGACCGGTCGGTTTTGGAAAACGGTTTGCCACCGCCCCCGGCCCCCAGCGGGTTGGCGGCGCGCAGATCCGCCATCAGATCGCGCATCGCCAGTTGCTGGCCGATATTGGCGGCGGTGAAGGCTTCGCCATTGGGGCGCAGCACCCGCGCGCCGGCCTCGACGCATTTGGCGGCCAACGGGATGTCCGAGGTGATGACGATGTCGCCCGCGCCGCACCGCTCGGCGATCCACTTGTCGGCCTCGTCCGCGCCTTGCGCCACGGTGACGATCTGAATCAGCGGGTTGGCCGACGGGCGCAGCCCGCCATTCGCAACCACGACCATCGGCACCTTGTGCCGCGTAGCGACGCGCTCGGCCTCGGCCTTCACCGGGCAGGCGTCGCCATCGACATACAAGGTCGTCACGCCTGCTTGGCCTTTTTGGGCGCCAACTTTGCGGGTTCGGGCGTGTCCGATTTGCGGACCTTGAACTCGTCCGGGATCGGCATCCGGTTGAAGGCGTCGAGCCCGGCGATCTTGTAGGCCTCGGCCAGGGTCGGATAGTTGAAGGTGTTCTGCACGAAATAGTCCACCGTGCCCTTCAGGTTCAGCACCGCTTGGGCGATGTGGATCAGCTCGGTCGCGCCCTCGCCGACGATCTGCACGCCCAGCACCCGGCGGGTTTTCAGCGAGAACAGCATCTTCAGCATCCCGTGCTCGAGCCCCATGATATGCCCGCGCGAGGTTTCGCGGAATCGGGCGACGCCCACCTCGTAGGGAATGCCGCGTTCCTGCAGCTCTTCCTCGGACATGCCGCAGGTCGAGATTTCGGGCACCGAGTAGATGCCATAGGGGAACCACGGGCTTTCGGGCAGGGTGGGGGTGTCCAGCGCGTGGCATGCGGCCACGCGGCCCTGCTGCATCGAGGTCGAGGCCAGCGAGGGATGGCCGATCACGTCACCGGTGGCATAGATATGCGGCACCGAGGTCTGATAGGTCTTGCGGTCGACCGAAATGCGGTTGCGGTGATCGGTCTCGATTCCAACCGCTTCGAGGTTCAGCGCTGAGGTGTTGCCCATGCGGCCCGCCGCAAACAGCAGCATCTCGGCCCGGACATGGCGGCCATTGGCCATGGTGACCTCGACATGCTTGCCGGCGTCCTCGATCTTCTCCACGGCCGAGCCCAGGCGCAGGTCCACCCCGTTTTCGCGGATCTGGTGGGTGAATTCTTGGATGAGGGTCTTGTCGATGAAATCCAGGAAGGTCTCGCGCGGTTCGATCAACGTCACCCGCACGTCGAGCGCCGAGAACATCGTGGCGTATTCCACCCCGATGACGCCTGCGCCGATCACGCAGAGCGAGCGCGGGATCTCGGCCATTTCCAGGAACTCGTCGCCATCAACGATGGTCTTGCCGTTGAAGGGCACGTAATCGGGGCGATAGGTCTTGGTGCCGGTGGCGATCAGGAATTTCGCGGCCGTCAGGCGGGTGGTGTCGCCCGCATCGGCGGTGACCTCGATCTCGTGCGGGCCGACAAAACGGGCCACGCCGTCCATGGTTTCAACGTGGTTGCGGTTGAACTGGTGTTCCAGCACGTCAACCTCGTAGTCCAACGTCATGTGCAGCCGGGCCTTGAGGTCCTCGGCGCGGATCTGGTCCTTGACCCGGTACGAACGGCCGTAAAAGCTGCGCTCGCGCCAGCCAGACAGGTTCAGTACCGTTTCGCGGAGTGTCTTCGACGGGATCGTGCCCGTGTGAACCGACACGCCGCCCAAACGGTCACGACGGTCAACCACCAGAACCTTGCGTTTCAGCTTGCCCGCCTGAATCGCCGCCGCGCGGCCCGATGGGCCCGAGCCGATGATGATCAGATCATAGTCGTATTCGCTCATCCCTTAGTCTCCGTACAGGGCTTCGGCGTGGAAGGTGACGTGGTCCTCCATGAAGGTGGACACGAAAAAGTAGGAATGATCATAGCCCGGCTGCAGCCGGACCGTCGCCTGTTGACGGCGTTCGGCGATGGCTTGGGCCAGGGCCTCGGGGCGCAGCAGGTCGATGAACTGGTCGTGGGTGCCGGTGTCGATCAGGATTGGGCCGTCAAAGCCCTTTTCCTTCATCATCAGCGCCGCGTCATGTTTGGCCCAGGCGGCCGGGTCGTCGCCCAGATAGGCGCTCAACTGCTTGCGGCCCCAGTCGCTGGCCGTGGGGTTCGAGATCGGCGCGAAGGCCGAGACCGACCGAAACCGGCCCGGCAGGTTCATCGCCAGCGTCAGCGCGCCGTGGCCGCCCATGGAATGTCCGGTGATGGCCTGGCGGTCGCCGTCTATGGCGAAGTTTTCGACCAGCAGCGCGGGCAACTCTTCGGCCACATAGCCCCACATGTTGAAATGCGGGGCCCAGGGGGTCTGGGTGGCGTTCACATAGAACCCGGCACCCTGGCCCAGATCGTAATCCTCGTGGTCGGCGACCCCCTCGCCGCGCGGCGAGGTGTCGGGGAAGACCAGTGCGATGCCCTGTTCTGCGGCCCAGCCCTGCGCGCCCGCCTTGACCATCGCGTTTTCATGGGTGCAGGTCAGGCCCGACAGATACCACAGGACCGGAACCGGGCCGTCCTTGGCCTCGGCCGGTAGGAACAGGCCAAAAGTCATGTCGCACTGGCACGCCGCTGAGGCGTGGCGGTACACACCCTGCACGCCACCGAAACAGGCGTTTTCGGAAAGGGTTTCCATCTGGCATCATCCTTACGTTGGCTTTGCGCCATGGCTAACGGGCAAGGGACGCCGCGTAAAGTGCAGCGGGCCGGGAACGCGGCTTTTTTGTCCTGCTTCAGGGGGTCCCGACCCAGGCGATCACCAAGGGAATGGTCAAAATGCTGACCAGGGTCGACAAGAAGATTGCCGCCGAGGCCCGGTGCGGCGCCACCCCGTAGTGCGCTGCCAGCATGTAGACGTTCCCGGCCACGGGCAGGGCGGCAGCGGAAATGGCCACGGCGGCGGCAAAAGGATCGGTCGGCAGCAGCCACAGCAGCACCACGGCCACACAGGCCGGATGCACGGCCAGTTTGCAAACGCTGAGCCATAACGCGATTTGAACCCGCTCGGCCGATTTGGTGGCCAGCGAGGCGCCGATGGCGAACAGCGCGCCCGGCGTGGCGGCGCCGCCCAGAATGGTCAGAAAATCGTTCAATGGGGCCGGCACCGGCATCTGCAGGGCCGACCAGATCAACCCGGCCGAGATCGAGACGATCATGGGGTTCTTCAGCAAACCGAGCCCGATCAATCGCAATGTCCCGACGCTCAGCCGACCATCCCGCCCGCCATTGATCAGGATCACGATCAGCGAGGAAAACACCACCAGATCGACCGTCAGAACCAGCATGACCGGCCCGATGGCGGCCTCGGAAAACAGCATGGCCAGCATCGGCAGACCCAGAAAGCCCACATTGCCGATGGCCGCGCATTGCGCTTCGACCGCCGCGGTGGGGATGTCGAGCCCGCGCAGCCAGGCCACCAGCGTCGCCAGCGCGTAAACGCCCGCCGTGCCTATCAGATAGCCCAGCATCAGCCGCGCATTGAAGATTTCGGCAAAGGGCAGCGTGGCGGCAAAGCGGAACAGCATCGCCGACAGCGCGAAGTAGAACACGAACTTGGTCAGATAGGCCGTGGCGTCCTCGGTGAAGAACCGGCTTCGCCCGGCCCAGTATCCCAGGCCGATGATCGCAAAGAAGGGCAGGGTGCGCAGAAAGATATCGACCATGGGCGAAGTGGTAACATGATTTGACCGCTTCGCAAGTCGCGTGTCACCCGCTGCCGATCAATATCCCCGCCGCCAGTACCATCGCCCCGCCTAGAACCACTTGGAAGGCCGCACGGAAGAACGGCGTTTCCATGTACCGGTTCTGAATCCATGCGATGGCCCACAATTCGACGAACACGATGAAGAAGGCGATGATCGTCGCGGTCCAGAAGTCCGGAATCAGATAGGGCAGGGCATGGCCCAGCCCGCCCAGCGTGGTCATCACCCCCGAGGCCAGCCCGCGCTTGACCGGCGAGCCACGGCCCGACAACTCGCCATCGTCCGAGGCGGCCTCGGTGAAGCCCATCGAGATGCCCGCCCCGACCGAGGCGGCAAGACCCACCAGAAAGGTCGTCCACGGATCATGGGTGGCAAAGGCGGTGGCAAAGATTGGCGCCAGGGTCGACACCGATCCGTCCATCAGCCCCGCCAGCCCCGGCTGCACCCAGGTCAGAATGAATTGCCGATGCGCGATGGCCTTCTCGGCCTCTTTCTCGTCATGGCCCAGATGGGCCTGTTCCAATTCGTTTGCCGTGGCCTGATGCCCGGCCTCGGCCGCCGCCAGATCGCCCAGCAACTGACGGGTCGCGGCGTCGGTCGTGCGCGCGGCGGCGGCCAGATAGAACCGCTCGGCGTCGCGCTCCATCATCTCGGCCTCTTCGCGGATGCGCTCGATACCGAGGTTCTCGACCAGCCATATGGGGCGGCGGGCATAGAACCCGGCGACGTGTTCGCGACGGATCAGGGGAATGACCGGGCCGAATCGCTTTTCATGCAACGCGATCAGGCGACGGCGGTGCTCGTCCTCTTCGGCGGCCATGCCGTCGAAGATCTTCGCCGTCGCCGGATAGTCCTGGCGCAGCATTTCCGCATAGGACCGATAGATTCGCGCGTCGTCCTCTTCGGACGAAATCGCAAGCGCGAGGATTTCCTGCTCGGTCAGATCCTTGAAGTGTTTGCGTTGGGTGAAAAACCGCATCTCTGCCCCATTTTTAGAATGGTTCTAATATATCCGGTGCGATCGGGCATTCAACCCTTGTCGAAAACCGTTGAAACTGAACTGTACGGTTTATAGATTTGCAGCACCACCCAGCCAAGGAGACACCATGACCCAAGCCGCCACCATCGTGCGTACCGGACGGAAATTCGACCAGGTTCTGAAAGGCGCCCGTGAGGTTTTCATGGCGGACGGGTTCGAAGGCGCCAGCGTCGATGACATCGCACGCGCGGCGGGCGTATCGAAGGCCACGCTCTACAGCTATTTCCCCGACAAGCGGCTTCTGTTTTCCGAGGTGGCGCAGACCGAGTGCTGCCGTATGGCTGAAAACGTGTTGGCCATGATCGATGAGACCAAGCCCGTGCGCGAGGCGTTGATGATCACGGCAACCCATCTGACCCGGTTTCTGGTGTCGGATTTCGCGCAGCAGGTGTTCCGCATCTGCGTGGCCGAGCGCGACCGGTTTCCCGAACTGGGCAAGGCGTTCTACGAGGCAGGCCCCGCCAACGGCCAGCGCCAGATGGCCGAATACCTGGAAAAAGCCGTGGCCAAGGGCGAACTGGCGATTGATGACGTGCATTTTGCCGCCGAACAATTCGCCGAACTGTGCAAGGTGCGCCTGTGGACGCTGGCGGCCTTGGGGATCCAGACCCGGTTCTCGGACGAGGAAATCGACGAAGTGGCCAGGAACGCGGTCGAGATGTTCATGGCGCGGTACGGCACCTGACGGATCGGCTCAACCCGACAGCCCAACCAGCGCCACACCGCCCGCCATCAGAACTGCGGCCCCCAGCCTGCGCACCCAATAGCCTTCGTGCAGGAAGACGAAGCCGATCAGGGCCGCAAAAATCACCGAGGTTTCCCGCAACGCCGAGACCGCCCCCAGCGGTGCGAAATTCTTGGCATAGAGCACCAGCCCATAGGCCAGCATCGATACGAAACCGCCCAGGATGCCGATCGCCCAGGTGCGCACCGGAAGCTGTGCCAGAACCTGGCGCCGTCGAAGGCCCACAAATCCGGCGATGAACAGATGAAAAAACGCTCCCCAAGCCCAGTAGCTGAGCGTGTTTCCAGACAGCCGCACCCCGATGCCATCCACAACCGAATAGACCGAGATGCAAAGTCCGGTACCCACCGCAAACCCCAGCGCTGCGCCGCCGACCCCTTGCCGGAGCGAGCTCCAACTGCTGAGCTGGATGCCGACCGCGATCAGGCCGATGCCGATCCAGGCTTGCAGGGGCAGAACCTCATCCAGCAAAAGATAGGCCCACAGCGCCACCAACGCAGGAACGATGCCCCGCGCGATCGGGTAGACGACGCTGAGGTCCCCATGCTGATAGGCTTTGCCCAGCATGTAGTAATAGCCGAAATGCACCACCGTGGACAAAAGGATGTAGACAAAGCTTTCGCCGCCCGGAAAGGGCAGGATAAGGATCATGACGCTGGCCGGGATCACATGCCCGAAGGCCACAAGGCCCAGCGTGGTCGTCCGGTCGCCCGCGGTTTTGACGATGGCGTTCCAGACGGCGTGCAGGATGGCAGCCGACAGAATGATTGCAACGACGAATGGGCTCACCGGCGGTCCTCAGGTGATGGGGCGGCCCCAAGCAGGATCGGCCCGGCTGCAACTTTCTCCCACCGGGCTGTCAGCGGGGCCGCGCCGGTGGTCGATTCCGGTTACATCGGATTGGCCTTCGCGCGCAAGGTTCCTAAGTCTGGAACAGCAAGAGTCCAAAGGCGCGTTGCTGGTCTTAAGCCGTTGCACGCCGTCCGGCGTCGATGCCGGCGATCTTGTCCAACAGGTCGATGATTTCACTCGTTCCGCTACCGCTCCGCAGGTTGGTGAATACGAATGGCCGATCACCGCGCATCCGGGCCGCATCGCGCTGCATCACCGACAGATCCGCTCCGACATGCGGGGCAAGGTCGATCTTGTTGATGATCAGGATGTCCGACCGGGTGATCGCGGGGCCACCCTTGCGGGGGATCTCTTCGCCCGCGGCCACATCGATCACATAGATCGTCACATCGGCCAGTTCCGGGCTGAAGGTGGCCGACAGGTTGTCACCGCCGGATTCGATCAGGACGATCTCGACCTCGGGGTGACGGCGCACCATCTCGGACACCGCGGCCAGATTGATCGAGGCATCCTCGCGGATCGCCGTATGCGGGCAGCCTCCGGTTTCCACCCCGATCACCCGGTCCTGCGGCAGGATCTGCATGCGCATCAGCGCCTCGGCGTCTTCTTGCGTGTAGATGTCATTGGTGATCACCCCGATCGAGTGGGTGTCGCGCAGCGCGCGGGCGAGGGCGGCGGTCAGGCTGGTCTTGCCCGCACCGACCGGGCCGCCGATGCCCACCCGCAGAGGGCCGTTCATGCTGCTCATGTGCGGAATATCCTCGGTTGTTGAGTTTCATGTTGCATGGCCGCGATCTCGGCCAGAAAGGCGGTGCCGGACAGGGCGGACAGATCGGCCTCCATCGCCGCGTGCGCCTGATGTGCGCACAAGGGCGCCATGTCTCGGACTACCCCTTGCGCAGCGGTCTGGCCGAGGGGCATCAGCCGCTGCGCGGCCGAAACAAGATTGCTGATGAACGCATGCAAATACAGCCGCGCGGTCGGTTCCACCGGCAAACCGGCGTAGCGCGCGGCGCAGCCGACGGCGACGGGATAGGTCAGATCCGTCAGTTCGATGTCCCAGACCGCTGCCGTCACACCGCAGAAGGCAGCGCCCTGTTGCGCGGTCTCGAACCTGCGCTCGAAGGGGCCGGCGAAGGCGCGGGCCATATCGTCAAGTTCGGCCACGGCCAGCTCGGATTTGGCGCGCCAAGCGGCGGTCAGAAACAGGGCATCCGACCATCCGGCACCGTATTCCAGCACGTCGTGCAGCCAATCCCGCAGGCTGGCCGCATCGTGCACCGCGCCCGATTGAACCAGACGTTCCAGACCGTGCGAATAGGCAAAAGCCCCGACTGGGTAGGCGGGTGACAGCCACTGCGTCAGCGTCAGCAGATCAAGGTCAGTGGCTGTGGCCATGCGTCCGCCCGTGCCCATATGCGCCGCCTTCGGGGCTGAAGGGTGCGCGGATGTCCTGGACCGTCGCGCCAAGCTTCAGCAGCATGTCGCGGATCACGTGGTCGCGGCGGATCATGAGGCGGTCGGGCTCGATCTGGCAAGGGGTGTGGCGGTTACCGATATGCCAGGCAAGCCGAGTCAGATCGGGGCCGGTGACGGCGAACAGGTCCTCTTCGGCGGCAACCACCTCGATCAGGCGGCCATCGGCCAGTTCGAACGCGTCCCCCCCGTCCAGCGAGGTCGTCTGCGACAGATCCACCAGGAACTCCTCGTTCTGGGTGGTGCGTAGCATCCGGCGGCGCAGAAAGCGGTCTTCGTAGTTCAGCGTCACGGTGCCATGGGTTTCGTCCCACTGACCGTTGCGGCGGATTTTCTGTGATGTGGCAAGCATCGAGGGCATCCCTTTTCAGAACAGGAAATAGCGTTGCGCCATGGGCAGGGTTTCGGCGGGTTGGCAAGTCAGCAATTCACCGTCGGCGCGTACCTCGTAGGTTTCGGGGTTCACGTCGATTTCGGGCAAGGCATCGTTCAGTCGCAGATCGCGCTTGCCGATCGCGCGGGTGTTGCGCACGGCGACGGTCTGCTTGGCTAGGCCCAGACGCGCGGCGATGCCGTCCTCTTGCGCGGCTTCCGACACGAAGGTCACCGCGCCCTGCTCGACCGAGCGGCCATAAGCCCCCCACATCGGCCGGGAATAGACCGGCTGAGGCGTGGGGATCGAGGCGTTCGGATCGCCCATCTGCGCACAGGCGATGGTGCCGCCCAGCAAAACCATCTCGGGCTTCACGCCGAAAAAGGCGGGGTTCCACAGCACCAGATCGGCGCGTTTGCCCTCCTCGATGCTGCCGATATGGGTACCCAGCCCGTGCGCGATGGCCGGGTTGATCGTGTATTTCGCGATATAGCGGCGCACGCGGAAATTGTCGTTTTCGCCCGTTTCTTCAGGCAGGCGCCCGCGTTGTTTCTTCATCTTGTCGGCGGTCTGCCATGTGCGGATCAGCACCTCACCCACGCGGCCCATCGCCTGACTGTCGGACGCGATGATGCTGAAGGCGCCCATGTCGTGCAGAATGTCCTCGGCCGCGATGGTCTCGCGCCGGATGCGGCTCTCGGCAAAGGCCACGTCCTCGGGGATGGATTTGTCGAGGTGATGGCAGACCATCAGCATGTCCAAATGCTCTTCGACCGTGTTCACCGTAAAGGGCCGGGTCGGGTTGGTCGAGGAGGGCAGCACATGCGTTTCGCCGCAGATCTTGATGATGTCGGGGGCGTGGCCACCGCCCGCGCCCTCGGTGTGGAAGGCGTGGATCGTGCGGCCTTTCATGGCGGCCACGGTGTTTTCGACGAATCCGCTTTCGTTCAGCGTATCGGTGTGGATCATCACCTGCACGTCCATCTCGTCGGCCACCGACAGGCAGCAATCGATGGCCGCAGGGGTGGTGCCCCAGTCCTCGTGCAGCTTCAGGGCGCAGGCCCCGGCCAGGACCTGTTCGCGCAGAGCAGCCGGCTGCGAGGCGTTGCCCTTGCCCGCAAAGGCCAGGTTCATCGGAAAAGCATCGGCCGCCTGCAACATGCGTCCGATATGCCAGGGGCCGGGTGTGCAGGTGGTGGCCAGCGTGCCATGCGCCGGGCCGGTGCCGCCGCCCAGCATGGTGGTCAGGCCGGAATGCAGCGCATCCTCGATCTGTTGCGGGCAGATGAAATGAATGTGGCTGTCGAACCCGCCGGCGGTCAGGATGCGGCCCTCGCCGGCGATGGCCTCGGTGCCGGGGCCGACGATGATATCGACGCCGGGCTGCGTGTCGGGGTTGCCCGCCTTCCCGATCCGGGCGATGCGTCCGTCCTTCAGGCCCACATCCGCCTTGTAGATGCCCGTCCAGTCAACGATCAGCGCATTGGTGATCACGGTGTCCACCGCCCCTTCGGCGCGGGTTGCCTGAGACTGGCCCATGCCATCGCGGATCACCTTGCCGCCGCCGAACTTTACCTCTTCGCCATATGTGGTCAGGTCGCGCTCGACCTCGATGATCAGGTCGGTATCCGCCAGCCGCACCTTGTCGCCCTTGGTGGGGCCGTACATGGCGGCATAGTCGGAACGTTTGATCTGGGCTGGCATCAGAGGTCTCCCATGACTGCGCCGTTGAACCCGAACACGCGCCGCGCGCCGCCGATCGGGATCAGCTGCACTTCGCGCCGCTGGCCGGGTTCGAAACGCACGGCGGTTCCGGCGGCGATGTCCAGCCGCATGCCGTGGGCAGCGGCCCGGTCGAAGTCCAGCGCCGGATTGGTTTCGGCGAAATGATAGTGCGAGCCCACCTGTACAGGCCGGTCACCGGTATTGGCCACCATCAGTGTGATCGCCGTCGCGCCCGCGTTCAGCTCGATTTCGCCGGGGGCAGTGATGACCTCACCGGGGATCATTTGCGCGCCTTCAGCCAGAATGCGACGCCGCCGATCGCCAGCAGCAGGACCAGCACCAGCCAAGTGCCCGAGTCATGCGGGTGCAGGTGCGGCCCGTCATGCGCCAGCGCGGGTGCGGCCATCAGGGCGAAGGGCAGGAAACCCAGGTATTTCATCGTCATCTCCTTCAGCGGATGGGGTTGTGCACGGTGACCAGCTTGGTGCCGTCGGGAAACGTCGCCTCGACCTGCACCTCGTGGATCATCTCGGGGATGCCGTCCATGCACTGGTCGCGGGTGAGGACCTGCGCGCCGGCCTCCATCATGTCGGCGACCGAGCGGCCGTCGCGGGCGCCCTCGACCACGGCATCGGTGATCAGCGCGATGGCCTCGGGGTAGTTCAGACGCACGCCCCGGGCCAGGCGCTTGCGCGCCACCTCGGCGGCCATGGCGATCAGCAGTTTGTCTTTTTCACGCGGCGAGAGTTGCATGTCAGATCATCCAGGGTCTTGGCAGGGAATTGCGGGTCAGGCGGTTCAGGATCGGCACAAGGGTCTGGCGCAGCGCGAAACCGTCGGGCGCCAGCAGGCGCATCAACAGCATGTCATCACCCACGAGGCTGACGCCGCCGGTGTCAGGCAAGGCCGCGCGGATCGGGTCCAGATGCGCAGCGGCATCCGGGCGGATCAGTATCAGGCTGCTGAGTGCGCCGGCGCCGTCGCCAACGCCCGGCCGGGCCATTTCCGCCGCCAGATCACCGGTCAAACGCAGCGCGTCCAGATGCGCCAGTCGGCCCGCGCGCCAGATTTCGATGCGGTCTTGGAAGTGGGCCGATGTGACCTGCTCGCCCATCGCCGCGCGGCCGAAGATCAGGGATTCCACCAGCAGTATGCTGGCATCGGGGGCCAGATCGACACGCAGGCGGCGGTCGATCGCGCAACCATCGAACAGGATGGTTTCCTGCGGCAGCCAGTTCAACTGGCCGCCCGTAGCCACGGTCAGATGTGTCCGAATCTGGCCCGGAGCTGCTCCGGACGCGCGATAAGCGCGCTCGGCCGCCTGCGTGGTTATGGTCAGACGCGAACCTGCCCCTGCGGTGGCAGACAGGTCAAATCTGTCTCCGCCGGTGACGCCGCCGGCGGTATTGACCAGCACGGCCTGCATGTCAGCGCCATCGCGCCGTGGAAACAGCAACTTCAGCGACCCTTGCTGGCGCAGGTCCTGCAACTCGGTCCGGCCAGCGCGCCCAACCACGGACACCACGCCCCGCCCGACGGCACGGGGAGGCGCGGCGATCGCTTGCGCGGGCGTTATTGCGGACAAAGAAGTAATTGGAAACTCCGGGCGAGAGGACTGTCGGATGCGAAAGCACCACAGCCATTTCCTCGAGTCAGCGCAGCCCGGCAGAGGCAATTGGGCCAGAATACTCGTTAGCCCATTTTCTGGGCACTATTTCCCCTGTCGCCCGAAGAATAATCACTTCGCCAATGCGGGTGATAATCCGGTCCTCGGCCTCAAACCAAAAGAAAAGGGCGGCCAGTTTGGCCGCCCGATCCGGTGTCTGTCGCCGGTCAGAGCGTGATGCGGAAGGCCGCGAAACCGTCGGCCCCGTCGCCTGCGTCTTCCAGCGCCAACCCTTTGACGTCGCTGATGTAATCACGCGCTTTGGGGCCGGTTTCAAACAGAACTGTGGTGTCGCCCAGCGGTGCGAAGGACCAGTTGCCGTCGGCCTTGGGGTCGATCGTGCCTTGCTCGACGATATAGCGCACGATCACGTCGCGGTTGGTGTCGGGGGCCTCGAACACGATGGTGTCGCCCATCGCGCCCGGGAAGGATCCGCCGCCCGAAGCGCGGTAGTTGTTGGTGGCAATGATGAACTCCATGTCGTCGGTCACCGGAGCACCGTTGAACTGCAAGTTCACGACGCGCGCTGCGTCGGGGTTGACCTCTTCGCCCTTTGGGCCAAAGCGCGAGGGCTGAGACAGGTCGATCTGATAGGTCACACCGTCGATCACGTCGAAATTGTAGGACGGGAATTCGGGGTTCAGCAGCAGCGCATCCTTGGCACCCGGCTCGATCTGGTTGAACATCCCGGCCGAACGCTCCAGCCAGCCGCGCAATTGCGCGCCGTTCACGCGAACCGCGCGCACGGTGTTGGGATAGAGATACAGATCGGCCACGTTCTTGATCGCCACATCGCCCACCGGGACGTCGGTATAGTATTCGGGGCCGCCCCGGCCACCGGCCTTGAAAGGTGCCGCGGCCGACAGGATCGGCAGGCCCTCATGCTCGGTGCCTTTCAGCATCTCTTCGATATACCATTTTTGCGCGATCGACACGATCTGGACCGAGGGGTCGTCGGCCACCAGCGCGAAATAGCTGTGCAGCGGGGCCGAGGTCTTGCCCACCGCGCGGCGCACATAGGCCAGCGTTTCATCGTGATCCTGCGCGACCGAGGCCAGCACCTTGGGGTCGTCCTTGACCAGCGCGGTGATCGAGCGGTCTTCGTTGCGCTTCGAAATCGGCCGGGCCTCGGAGGTGGTGGTGACCACGCGCCATTCGTTTCCGTCGCGTTGCAGCAGCAGGTCAAGCACGCCCAGATGCGACCCCCAGAACCCGCCCATGACGGCCGGCTTGCCCATCAGCGTGCCCTTGTCCACGTCAACGCCGGCACGGTCGGCGAAGGTGGGCGAGGGGAAGACCAGGTGGTTGTGCCCGGTCACCAGCGCATCGATGCCATCGACGCCGGCCAGCGGGACCGAGGCGTTCTCCATCCCGTCCGCGTGATCGGCCGCGCCGATGCCCGAATGCGACAGGGCCAGGATCAGATCGCAGCCCTGCTCTTTCATCTCGGGCACAAAGGCTTTGGCGGTCTCGACGATGTCGCGGGCCTGCACGTTGCCTTCCAGGTGGCGGCGGTCCCAGTTCATGACCTGCGGCGGGGTGAAGCCGATGACGCCGATGCGGATCGGCTGCTTGCTGCCATCGCCCAGCTCGATCTCGCGGTCGAGGATGACATAGGGCTGCACCAGCGTCTTGTCTGCGCGCGGATTTGCACCCTGTTCCTTGGCGATATTTGCCAGCACGATCGGGAACTGCGCCCCGGCCAGCGATTTTTCCAGAAAGCTCAGGCCATAGTTGAACTCGTGGTTGCCCAGCGTCGCGGCATCATAACCCAACGTGTTGAACGCGTTGATGATCGGGTGGGTGTCGCCATCGTTCATGCCACGCTCGTAGGCGATGTAGTCGCCCATCGGGTTGCCCTGAAGAAAGTCGCCATTGTCGACCAGCATCGAGTTTGTGGCCTCGGCCCGGATCTGGTTGATGATCGAGGCCGCGCGCGACAGACCTACCGTATCGCGCGGCTTGTCGGCGTAGTAGTCATAGGGAAAGACGTGAACGTGAATGTCGGTCGTTTCCATGATCCGCAGATGCGCCTGATTGCTTGCGGCGGCGGCGGAAAACGGGTGCAGGGAAACCATGGCGACGCCAGCCGTGGTGGTGGCCAGGAATTGACGCCGCGACATCGCGAATTTGCTGGATAGGGTCATGAAGCACCTCTCGAAATAAATTGGTCGACGCATCATCTGAACGTTAATGACGACAATGACGTGACAGCGCGATCCGCGGGGATCACCCGGCGCGCCGATGGTTCAGACTGACCGCTTTTGACAACCGAGTAAAGCGTCCACGCAGCCATCGAGCTGCGCTCGGGCGGTGCGGGCCTAACGCGCCGTGGTGCGGGCCCAGGCTGGGGCGCCCGGGCCGCGGCCTCAGTCTTTTTTCACGTCGCCAGCAAACCGCGCGGCGTTTTCCCGCGCAAAGGCACTGGCATCAGCCGAGGCATCCCAGAACTGAGGATTGGCCTTGGGAATGGTCAGCGCCTTCTGAACTGCGGGCCGGGCGTCGATGCGGTCGAACCATGCGTTCAGATGCGGAAGGTCATCGACCTGAACCCTTGCCCAGACATAGGCCCGCGCCCAGGGGTACAGCATCATGTCCGCGATCGTATATTGCCCCGCCGCGATCCAGTCGCGCCCATTCAGGCGATCATTCATCACCTCCATCAGGCGGCGGCTTTCGTCCACGTAGCGGCGGATCGAGAACGGTTCGGTATGGCCGTTGGGGGCGGCAATATGCTGGAAATACATCGCCTGGCCCATCATCGGACCCACATGTCCGACCTGGAACAGCATCCATTGCATCACCTCGGACTGCTGCACGGGGTCAGAGGGCAGGAATCGACCGTATTTCTGCGCGAGGTGCCACAGGATTGCGCCGCTTTCGAAAATCGCCCGTCCTTCTTCTCGGTCCTCGATCACAGGAATCTTGCCGTTGGGGTTCAGCGACAAGAACGCCGGCGTCTTTTGTTCCTGTTTGGAAAAGTCGATGGGGGTTAGGTCGTAGGGCACGCCTGCCTCTTCCAAGAAGATCACCGGTTTGTAGCCATTCATCGTGGCCGCGGTGTACAGGTGAATGTCAGGCCGCGACATGCGCAATCTCCTCGAAATGCTCTTTCAGATGCGCGTCGAACCTCTGGAAATCCTGTTCTATCCGGGGGTTCTTCATCACGTCGAAGGCCGCGAAGGTGGGCAAAGGCTGCATCGCCAGAAACTTGGCGTTCAGGTGCATGGGCCACAGCAGGTCGTCGACGCTGGCCCCGGCAAAGAACGGCTCGGCCGGTTTGTCGAACGCCTCACGCGGGGCGTTGAAGGTGACCGACAGCATGTATTTCGTTCCGTGCAGCAGGCCACCGGTGCCATAGTTGGCCTTGGGCGCCTCGGCGGTCCGGCCGTCGCCGGCCAGCAACCGGCCGTCCATGCCCGCGGTGTAGACCTCGTCGATGTATTTCTTGAACACCCACGGTACACCCATCCAGTTCACCGGAAACTGCATGATGACCACATCCGCCCAGACATGCGCGTCGATCTCGGTGTTGATGTCGTACCCTTCGGCAACCGTGGTCATACGCACCTCGTGGCCCATACCGGCCAGTGCGTCCTGCGCCCGTTGCACCAGCGACGCATTCAGGCGGCCAGGTGCGAACTCGTAAGGCTGCGTACCGTTCACGATCAGGATCTTGCTCATCTTCATATCCTTGGTTTTGAAACTGCTTGCCCCTTGACTTCGGCCGGGGTGAAACCGAACTTGAGAACGGTAGTGAGGAATTGCAACCAGTTTACTTTTTGTAACCTACTGGATTGGAGGAGGCGATGCGTGCCCGTATCGAACAGGATGACCAAGGCAAGCGGCAAGCGGTGGATGCGTGCCGCGAACCATGCCCCATCGAACGCGGCATGCGGATCATCGGCGGCAAGTGGACCGGGTCAATCTTATGGCACCTCAAAGACGAGCCGGTGCGGTTCAATGACCTTTCGCGGATGATCGGTGGGGCCAGCAAAAAGATGATCGCCGAACGCCTGCGGCAATTGGAGCAACAAGGGCTGGTTCACCGCCAAGTGCTCGAAACCTCGCCGGTTTCGGTGCAATATTCCGTTACGGATTTGGGGCGCACTGCACTCGGTTTTCTAGACGAGCTGCGGAAATGGACCGAAACATTACCAGGCGGTGAAACCTGACTGGCGCTATGCCTCGGGGGATTGTTGCAAACCGTTGGAGATCTGGGCTGCGGCGCGCGTGACGCGAGCAGCCATCGCCTCAAGCTGGGCGTCCGAAAAACGGGTTGTGGGCCCGGAAATGGACAGGCCGGCAATCACGCGCCCCAAAACATCGAAAATGGGTGCCGCAATACAACGCATACCCAGAAAGCGCTCTTCATCGTCAATCGCCCAGCCTTGTGCCCTGCATCTTTGCAGTTCGTGCTTCAATTGCGCGACATCGGTGATTGATTTCGGTGTCTGGGCCTCGAGTTTCGACTTGCGCAGTAGGGTCTCAAGACGACCGGGGTCCATGTGTGCCATTATTATTTTGCCAACACCCGATGTGTGAAACTTGGTGGTGGTACCGTTCTTTATCGAGGCGCGGATCGGGTTGTCCGATTCGACTTGAACCAGGTACAGCAACGCTCCTCCGTTCTCGATGGCCAGATTGGCGGTTTCGCCTGTCTCCGCCGCGAGGGTGCGCATGACGGGCGGTGCGATTTCAAGAAGGTTCGAGCCGGGCTCAAACGCGTTGCCGATCCGGTATGCCTGTGGCCCGATGCGCCACATTCCGTCTGTCCCGTCCTGGGACACCAAACCCCGATTTTGGAGTGTTGCCAAAGCCCTGTGCACAGTTGGCGCCGGAATTCCGGTCTCGGTCGAAATCGCCGAAAGCGACGCCCGGCGCATGTCCGCCAAACACGAAAAGATACGCAGTCCGCGGTCCAGCGCCATCACCGGCGAGACATCGTTCGTTTCCATCGGAGATTTCCTGCGCGGACGTCCTCGGCGCGCGGCGGGCGTTTGTTCGGTCATGGAAATCCAAGCATCAATTCGTCAAATTCGTGTCCCTTTAACTTAGCGGCCAGAGCACATTAAAAAAATGAAAAATATAATAGTGTTCAAAAACATAATGTTATGCGATTTTTTCTGCCTTTTTTTCAGGTATTTCCAAAATCTTTTGAAAAAATGGGATTCTGGCTTATCGTTGAGGCATCCGCAGGAGGGCGGATCGGAGCCAGCACCGCGCAAACGGTCAGTGCCCAACCAAGGGAGGAAACATGACAAAATCTTTGAACCGCAGAAATTTTCTGCGCGGGTCGGCCGTTGTGGGCGCAGGTGCGCTTGCGGCACCCGCCGTACACGCGCAGGAGGGAACCACACTCAAGATGCAGGCGGCCTGGGGCGGCGGTATCTTTCTTGAAAATGCTCAATCCTATGTGAACCGTGTCAACGAGATGACGGGAGGCCGCCTGACAATCGAACTGCTGCCCGTGAACTCGGTCGTGAAGACCAGCCAGATGCAGGACGCGGTTCACCGCGGTGTTCTGGACGCGGCCCATTACGTGCCGGCCTATTGGTATTCGAAATCCAAAACGGCCTCGCTGTTTGGGACTGGCCCCTGTTTTGGCTGGTCCAGCCAAGAAGTTCTGGGCTGGGTCTATTACGGCGGCGGTCAGGAACTGTTCGACGAATTGATGGCCAACTTGGGTCTGAACGTCGTGTCGTTCTTCAACTCGCCCATGCCGGCGCAGCCGCTGGGGTGGTTCAAAGAGCAGATCACCAGCGCCGACCAGATGAACGGTCTGAAATACCGGACCGTCGGATTGGCGGCGGATGTTCTGTTGGAAATGGGCATGTCTGTGGTGCAGTTGCCGGGTGGCGAGATTCAGCCTGCGATGAAGTCGGGCCTGATCGACGCGGCCGAGTTCAACAACCCGACATCAGACCGCGACTTTGGCATGCAGGACGTCTCGAAGCATTACCATCTGGCCTCGTTCCACCAGAGCCAGGAATTCTTTGAGGTCACGTTCAACAAGGACAAGTACAACGCCCTGTCGCCCGAGCTTCAGGCAATTCTGAAATACGCCTCCGAGGCCGAGAACTCGAACTTCTATTGGCACAACACCAAGCGCTACTCGGAAGATCTGGTAAAGCTGGCCGAAGAGCAGGGCGTGAACGTCTATCGTACGCCCGACAGCGTCATGCAGGCGCAGCTGGATGCGTGGGACGTGGTGGTCGAGCGGATTTCAGGCGAGGACCCGTTCTTTGCCAAGGTCATCGAAAGCCAGAAGGCCTATGCCAAGACGGTCATGAACTATCTGAACCTGAACCAGCCCGACTACAAGCTGGCCTACAAGCACTACTTCAGCTGACCAACGACGTCAGTAGCACCAAAGGAGGTCGCGCCCCGCGCGCGGCATCCTAATACGGGGTAGAACAGGCGAGGGACGGACCTTGATCAAGACAATCCACGCCATCGAAGGGCTGAGCCAATGGGTCGGCAAGGCCTTCGGGTGGTGCATTCTGATATTGACGCTTTCTGTATCGTACGAAGTCTTCGTGCGCTATGTGCTCAACAGCCCGACCGTATGGGCGTTCGACATGATGGTACAGATGTATGGCGCGCTGTTTCTGATGGCAGGCGCCTATGCGTTGGCCCAGGACGCGCATGTCCGGGGCGACGTCCTTTACAGACTGTTTTCCGTCCGCTGGCAGGCGCGGGTCGATTTCGTTCTGTACATCCTGTTCTTTTTCCCGGGTATGTTTGCCCTGTTCTGGTACGGCTGGGAAATCGCAGCCGACAGCTGGCGCTACAAGGAAGTGAGCTGGAACAGCCCCGCGCGGATTCAGATCTATTTCTTCAAAACCCTGATCCCGCTTGCGGGCTTTTTGCTGATGGTCCAGGGCCTGGCCGAGATGGGCCGGTGTTGGTTGGCCATGCGCGATGGCGAATGGCTGCCGCGTCTGGATGATGTCCGTGAAACCGAAGACATGCTGATGGACGAAACCATCGACCGTCTGAATGCGACCCGTACCGAGAAAGGAGGGCGCAGCGATGACTGATCCTCAAGTCGCCATCCTGATGCTCAGCCTGTTCATCGTACTGGTACTGCTGGGCTTTCCGATCGCGTTCACGCTTTTGGCGATGGGCGTGGGTTTTGGGTACTATGCATACTACCAATCCGCCCCCGAAACCATTTCGGACATCTTCAACAACAACATATTCTACTTGCTGAACCAGAACACCTATTCGGTGATGGAAAATGACACGCTGGTCGCCATCCCTTTGTTCCTGTTCATGGGATACGTGGTTGAACGGGCCAATATCGTCGACCGATTGTTCTTCTCGCTGTATATGGCGGCTCGAAACCTGCCGGGGTCGCTGGCAATCGCTGCTCTGATGACTTGCGCGGTGTTTTCGACCGCGTCGGGGATCGTTGGGGCAGTGGTCACGCTGATGGGTCTTTTGGCCTATCCGGCGATGGCCAATGCCGGATACCAGCGCAGCTTTGCGGCCGGCGTCATTTGTGCCGGCGGAACGCTCGGAATTCTGATCCCGCCATCGATCATGTTGATCGTCTATGCGGCAATCGCAGAGTTGTCACCACTGCGCCTCTATGCCGCCGCCGTATTTCCCGGCCTGATGCTGGCAGGATTGTACATCGTTTACGTGATGGTGCGGGTATGGCTGAACCCGTCGCTGGCCCCAAAGCCGGCCGAGAGGGACATCCCGCCCAAACGTCAGATCTATATGGATCTCTTGGTTTCCTTCGTGCCGCTGACCGTGCTGATATTGCTGGTCCTCGGCTCGATCCTGGGCGGGCTTGCAACTCCAGCCGAGGCGGCTGCGATGGGTGCGCTCGGCGGGTTGGTTCTGGCCATGATCTATCGGTCCCTGACCTGGGATAAAGTCAAGCAAAGCGTCTTTCTGACCGCCAAGGCGACGGCGATGGTCTGTTGGCTGTTCGTCGGATCGTGGACTTTCGCGTCCGTGTTTTCCTATCTCGGGGGGCATGACGTCATCGAACACTGGGTCGTTGGCATGAACCTGCAGCCTTGGCAGTTCCTGGTTCTGGCGCAGTTGATCATCTTTCTGCTCGGCTGGCCGCTGGAGTGGTCCGAGATCCTGATCATCTTCGTGCCGATTTTCCTGCCGATGCTCGAGACCTTTGGGGTGAACCCGTATTTCTTTGCGATGCTCGTTGCCCTGAACCTTCAAACCTCTTTCTTGACCCCGCCAATGGCGATGTCAGCCTATTACCTGAAGGGGGTTCTGAAGTCGCAGATCGAACTGATGGAGATCTTCCGCGGGCTGATGCCCTATCTGGCGATCGTGATCCTGTGCATGGTGCTGATGTACCAGTTTCCGGGCATTGCGTTGTGGTTCCCGGACTATCTGTTCGGTGTGTGGGTGCCATGACGAAACACGACCTGACCCTGCTTTCGGCGGTTCACGCCGCCGATGCCATCCGAGCAGGCCGGATCACGTCACAGGCATTGGTCGAGGCCTGCCTTGAAAGGATCGAACAGACTGAGCCGGCGATCCGCGCCTGGGCTTATCTGGATGCGGGATCGGCGCTGGATCAGGCGCGGGAATTGGACCGCATTCGCAAAGCCGGGCGACCGACTGGAAAACTGCATGGCGTTCCGGTTGGCCTGAAGGATATCGTGGACACCCGCGACATGCCGACCCAACGGGGCAGCGCGGTGTTCGCCGGTCGCCAACCTGATGCCGACGCGCGGTTGGTCGAACGTCTGCGCGACTCCGGTGCGGTGATCTTGGGCAAAACAAAAACCACTGAATTTGCCTTCATGCACCCGACCGACACGACCAACCCGTTTGATCCCACCCGTTCACCGGGCGGTTCATCCAGCGGTTCGGCCGCCGCCGTGGCTGCGCGGCATGTGCCGCTGGCGATTGGAACGCAGACAGGTGGATCGGTGATTCGTCCCGCCTCGTTCTGCGGGGTCTTCGGCATCAAGCCCACCCGTGGCACGATCTCGCGTAGCGGTGTGTTCCGCACCTCGGTCTCGCTCGATCAGATCGGCGGCTTTGCCAACTCGCTCGAAGATGCAGCGCTGTTGATCGACGCGGTGTCCGGCTATGACCAGACCGACCCCGCCAGCTTTGCCCGACCGCGCGGCGAGATGCTGGCCGGCGCGAGGGCCGAAGCCCCGGTCGAGCCTGATTTTGTGTGGCTGGACTTTCCCTTCAACGACCGTCTTGACGAAGATGCGGCCGAAGGCCTGAACGCCGTCGTCGACGCCCTCGACGGGCGCGTCGAACGCATTTCGGCCTCGGCACAGCTGGCTGATCTGGTAAACGTTCATAAAGTGATCTACGACCATGAGATCAGCCAGAACATGGCCGAGATTGCCGCAAGCGATCCCGACAGGATCAGCGCCGAGATGCACGAGGCCATCATCCGGGGCCAGAAGATCAGTGCGGCGCAATACGAAGATGCCTTGGGCATCATGGCCTCGGCTCAGGAGTTTTTCGCAAACTTTTTCAACGATTACGATGCGGTCATCGCACCGGCGGCAACGGGGCAGGCGCCCCTGCTCAGCGCCGGCCATACCGGCGATTCCGTGTTTTGCCTGACGTGGACGCTGGCCGGCCTGCCCTGTCTGAGCCTTCCCTTGCTGGTTGGTGAAAATGACCTCCCGGTCGGGGTCCAGTTGGTTGGGGCCGCCGAAGAGGATGACAGGCTTCTGCGCACAGCCGCTTGGTTGCAGCGCCAACTCGCCGCCGGGCCAGAAACAGGAGTATGAAATCATGTCGCGCTTGACGAACATAATCATGGCCGTGATCGGAACCGGGTTGATGATGGCCTTTGTTCTGGGCCTTGCCCACAGCATCTCGACCGGGTTTGCCGGGTTTTGGGGCGGGTTTCCGTTTCTGGTGATCGCGATCTTCGTGATCGCGCTGGCGCTGTACAACTTCTGGGAAGATGCCATCAAGAAGGACTGACGCCATGAGCGACAAACCCGTCCTGTGGCTTCCGCGCCGTGTGTCTGATGCAACGATCGCTCGGGCGCGACGCGACTATGAGGTGGTGCTGAACGACGCGGACACACCCGGCACAGCCGACGATATCATCAGGATGAGTGCGCAGGTCGATGCGATGATGCCCTGCCATTCCGAGCATTTCACTGCCGAGGTAGTGGCCCAGTTGGATCCGCGGCTGAAGATCATCGCCAACCACTCGGTGGGTGTCGATCATTGCGATCTGGCAGCGCTGGCCGCCCGTGGAATCGTGGTGACCAACACCCCGGACGTTCTCTCGGACGCCACGGCCGAGCTGGCGATGCTGTTGATGCTTGGGGCTGCCCGCCGTGCGGTAGAGGGGGACCGGTTGGTTCGTAGCGGCGGATGGAACAACTGGAGCCCGTCGTTCATGGTGGGCAAACAGGTGACCGGGGCCCGCCTGGGGATCATCGGTATGGGGCGCGTTGGGCGGGCTTTTGCAGCCAAGGCCCGCGGATTCGACATGCAAATCCACTATTTCAACCGCACGCGCTTGTCACCGGACCTGGAGCAGGGCGCAATCTATCATGCCAGCCTCGACAGCTTGCTACCTGTTGCGGATTTCCTGTCCTTGCATTGCCCCGCGACGCCGGACACCACGAACCTGATGAACGCCGAGCGGGTTGCCGCTTTGCCGGATGGCGCCGTGCTTGTGAATTCGGCGCGCGGCGCGCTGGTGGATGAGGATGCCCTGCTGAACGCGATCAAAAGCGGCAAGCTGGCGGCGGCCGGACTTGATTGCTTTGCAACCGAACCGTGCGGAAACCCGGGTTTTGCGCCGTACGAAAACATCTTCATGCTCCCGCATATCGGAAGCGCCACGACCACGACGCGCGATGCGATGGGGTTTCGTGCTCTCGACAATCTGGACGCTTTCTTTGCCGGCAAAACCCCTCGGGATCTGGTGTAAGGCGACCTGAAGGCTGCGGATGTCTCGATCATTGCTGCAGTTCAAAGCCGGGAAGTGTTCGCGTTCGGATCGGTCTAATGCTTCTAGGCGACCGGCCCGGTGGTTTCGCGGGCGATGAAGCGGGCCGAGACCTCGGAAACGGTGGCAGGCATGTCCGGATCATTGATCCGGTCCAGCAAGGTTCGTGCCAGTCTGCGGCCCAGCTTTTTGGGCGAAACCGCCATGGTGCTGAGGGCCGGGATCGCGACCGAGGCATCCTCGGTATCGTCAAATCCGATGATCGACACGTCGCGCCCGGGCTCCAGGCCGGCGCGCATCAACCCGTAACAGGCACCTAGGGCGACCATGTCGCCGTTGCAGACGATGGCGGTCACCTCGGGATGGGCGTCGCGCAGCTTCAGCATCTGCTCCATCCCCGCGCGCTTAGTATCGGGCGAGGGCCAGATGACAGGCGCGGCCAGCGATCTGGCCTGAACGGCGCGTTGATACCCGGCGATCCGGTCCTTGCGGACCGGGTTCATGCCGGTGCCGCCGAAAAACGCGATGTGCCTGTGGCCCAGGTCGGCCAGATGATGCGTGGCCGTTTCGGTCGCCTCAGCATTGCGGATGCCGACATGGTCGAAATCGGGGCTGATGTGACGCAGAAAGGTCACCGTGGGAACCCGATGGGTGCGCAGCAGGTCCAGCGTCTGCGCGCTGGTTTCCAGCGCAGGTACCCACAGCAGGGCGCCGCGCCCGTTGCGGATGAAATCCCGAAGTTGCCTGCCCTGACGGTCCGCGTCGTCGCGTGTATCCAGGATAGAAACCAGATACCCCTCGGCCTCCAGCAACTCGACCGCACCACTGACCACTTCGGCGTTGAACGGGTTTGCGAACTGGTTCAGAACGAACCCGATTTCCCGGTTCTCGCCCGACCGCATCGACGCCGCGCGCGAGTCAGTGACATAGTGCAAGGCCTCGGCCGCCTGCAGCACTTTCTTGCGGGTCTGCTCGGAAATCCGTCCGGTGCCGCGCATCACCTGGCTGACTGTCGGAATCGAAACTCCGGCAGCTTTGGCGACACTGGCGAGGGTAGGTTTGGCGGGCATTTCTCGGACTTCGGGTATAACGTTGCATCATCAAAATGCCCAACCCGCATGGGTATTGCAACGTGCAATTCCTGCGAACTTCAAAACATCGGGTCAACCGATTGGAAAAAATTCGTTGACGTAAGATATATCGTTATACCATGCTGACTGCATCGCTTGGGGTGAGTCGCTGCTCGACACGCACAGCAAACCGACCCCACCAGGCAGAACGGGCGAAAGGCCCAATCGAAACTCTGGGAGGAGTCCATGTCAATTCAATCCAAGCTGGTCGGTGCCGCATCCGGCCTTGTTCTGGCCCTGGCCACAAACGTGGCGCAGGCCGAGGTTCTGTTCTGGTCGACGCAGGCCAAGCCGGTCGAAGAGGCGCAGGCCATGCGCGAACAGGTTCTTTCAGGCTTCGAGGGTGGCGTGGACTACCAGCCCAATGACGGCGGCCCCTGGCTGACGCGTCTGCAGGCCGAATTGCAGGCCGGCTCGGGCACGATCGGCGTGCTGGGCGCGCTGCATGGCGACTTCTCGGCAATGAACCCCGATGATCTGGTCGATCTGGATAATCTGGGTATCGCTTCGGCCTCGGACACGTTCAACGAACTGGCCAAGCTGGGTACTAACAGCCTGCAATACATCCCCTGGATGCAGGCCAGCTATATCATGGCGGCCAACAAGGAGGCGCTGCAGTACCTGCCCGAAGGTGCCGACATCAATGCGCTGACCTATGACCAGTTGATCGAATGGGCCGCCAACGCGCATGAGGCTGCGGGCGAGCCGAAATTCGGCTTTCCGGCCGGACCCAAGGGCCTGAAGCACCGCTTCTTCCAGGGTTATCTGTACCCGTCCTATACGAACGGCGTGGTGCGGACCTTTGCCAGCGATGAAGCCGTAACCGCGTGGGAAAAATTCCGCGAGCTTTGGGCACATACCAACCCGGCCTCGACCAATTTCTCGTTCATGCAGGAACAGCTGCTTTCGGGCGATGCCTGGATCGTGTTCGACCACACCTCGCGTCTGGCGCAGGCCTTCAACGAGCGGCCTGATGACTTCGTGGCCTTCCCGGCCCCGGCGGGCCCGACCGGGCGCGGCTTCATGCCGGTTCTGGCTGGTGTTGCGATCCCCAAAACCGCACCGGACATGGAAGCGTCCAAAGCTCTGGTCGCCTACATGATGAAGCCGGAAACCCAGATCGCCACACTGCGTGCGACGAACTTTTTTCCGGTCGTCGCGGTTGACCTGCCCGCGGACCTGCCGCCGGCCGTCAAGGCCGCAGGCGACGCGGTTGCCAAGATGAGCGGCTCGGCCGATGCCAACCCCGGTCTGCTGCCCGCGGGACTGGGCGACAAGGGCGGTGACTTCAACCGTGTCTATACCGATGCGTTCGAGCGGATCGTGCTGGCCGGTCAGGACATCCGCACCGTGCTGGACGATCAGAAAGGCGCGCTGGAGGCGATCATGCAGGAAACCGGCGCGCCCTGCTGGGCTCCGGATGCGCCTTCGGACGGTCCATGCCCCGTCGAATAAGGGTCTGACCTGATCCCGACACCGGGCTTGACGCGGGCCCGGTGTCCCCCGAACTCTCTGCCCGAAACCACCGGAACTTCCGCAAGGAAAGGAGCGATCAGATGAACGCTCGTGTGTTGCCCTATGTGCTGATCCTGCCCGTGACGGCGTTTCTGTGTCTGTTCTTCCTGTATCCTTTCGTTCTGGTCGCCAAACAGGCCTTCAACACCGGGGACGGATTCACGCTGGACAATTTCCGGCAGGTGGTCGGGTACTGGAAATTCCCGATCTCGTTGCAGAACACGCTGCTGCTGGCGGCGGCGGTGGTTCCAGTGCAACTGGCGCTGGCGTTGCTGATGGCCACCATGGTCAACAAGATGCAGCGCGGGCGCGATCTGGTGCTGTATGTGTGGACCATCCCGCTGGGTATCTCGGATCTGGCAGCGGGCATCATCTGGCTGGCAATCTTCGAACAGTCGGGTTTTTTGAACTCCATGCTTGCTGGGCTGGGCGTGGTGGACCGGCCGGTGAATTTCCTCAGCTATCAGCACCCCGGCGTGGTGTTCCTGGCCATCGCCCTGGCCGAGATCTGGCGCGCCACCGCGATCATGCTGGTGATCCTGGTGGCCGGGATCGGTCTGATCCCCAAGGAATATTACGAGGCGGCCGAGGTCTTTGGCGCCTCACCCTGGAAACGCTTCACCCGCATCACCCTGCCGCTGCTGCGCCCGTCGTTGCAGACGGCACTGGTGCTGCGCGTGATCCTGGCCTTCGAGGTGTTCGCCGTGGTGCTGGCCCTGGGCGGCACCCTGTTCCCCGTCCTCATGAGCGAAACCTACGCCTATCAGTTCGACCTGCTTGACAGCGGCGCGGCGGCGGCGATGGCGCTGATCATCCTCGCCATCTCGATCGGGTTCACCCTGATCATCCTGCGCGCCCTGCGTGTCCCGAAAGGAGCCACGATATGACGACCGTCACGACCGATGTCTCCGCGCCCGATACGCGCCGGGCCGGACGCTATGTCTACATCGCCGCGGTGGTGCTGCTGTGCGCCTGGGTGCTGGTGCCGCTATATTTCCTGCTGATCAACACGCTGTCCTCGCCGGAAACGGTGAACAGTTTCCCCAAGCCCTTCATCCCCGAATTCGACTTGGGCAGCCTGGGGTTCTTTGCGGGTTTCGCGGGCATCCTGACCGCGCTCAAAAACTCGATCCTGGTGGCCGGGCTGACGATGATCATGTCGATCCTGATCGGCGCGCCGGCAGGCTATGCCCTGTCGCGGTTCGACTTTCGCGGGAAAGAGGCGTTCCGCCTGCTGATCCTGCTGACCCGTGCCTTTCCGCTGCCGCTGCTGGCGCTGCCCTTGGCGGTGATGTTCATCCAGACGGGGCTGGATGACACGGTATTCGGCCTGTCCCTTGTGCACACCACGCTGGCGCTCCCATTTGCGGTGCTGATCACCTTTTCGCTGTTTTCCGGCATCCCGCTGGAACTGGAAGAGGCCGCTTGGACGCTGGGTTGCACCCGGCTGACCGCCTTCACCAAGGTGGTGCTGCCGCTGATCCTGCCGGGGATCACGGCCTCGGCCATCTTCGCCTTCGTGATCTCTTGGAACGAGGTGTTTGCCGCCGCCGTCCTGACGATCGAGAACCGGACCCTGACGGCCTTTCTGCTTCAGAACCTCGACACCTCCCCGCTGCATCTGAAATTCGCGGGTGGTTTCATCTTGGTCGTGCCGGCACTGATCTTCATCTTCGCCGTGCGCAAATACCTGTTCGCCATGTGGGGCATCGCCAACCGCTGACAGCCCCAAGGAGTTGGAATAATGGCAGAAATTCAAATAAAAAATGTCGCGAAACGCTTTGGCAGCTATCAGGCGCTGCACGACATCAACCTGACCATCAAAGACCAGGAATTCATGGTTCTGCTGGGGGCCTCGGGCTGCGGCAAGACCACTTTGCTACGGATCATCGCCGGGCTGGAAACCGCGACCGAGGGCGAGGTTTGGATCGGCGGGCGCCGGGTGGATCACCAGCCGCCCAAGGATCGGGGCATCGCCATGGTGTTCCAGAACTATGCCGTATTCCCGCACCTGACCGTGTTCGAAAACATCGGGTTCGGCTTGCGGATGCAGAAACTGCCCAATGACGAGGTCAAGCGCCGGGTCGAGCGCACTGCGGGCCTGATGCATATCGACCAGCTGCTGGGGCGCTATTCGGGCGAGCTGTCCGGCGGTCAGCGCCAGCGCGTCGCCGTGGCCCGCGCCCTGGCGATGGAGCCCGACGTGATCCTGATGGACGAGCCCCTGTCGAACCTGGACGCGCTGCTGCGGATGGAGATGCGGGCCGAGCTCAAAGGCGTTCTGGCCGAAAGCAACACCACCGCCATCTATGTCACCCACGACCAGGTCGAAGCCATGAGCATGGCCGACCGGATCAGCGTGATGCATCAGGGCAAGATCGTTCAGGCGGCCTCGCCGATCGAAGTCTACCGCAACCCGGCGGCCGAGTTCGTGGCCGGGTTCATCGGCAATCCGCCGATGAACTTCTTGCCCGCCACTCCGACCGGAGACGGTAAATGGACAGTCGCGGGCCAGATCCTCGACGGGCCGTCCCGGACCACGCCGCTGCATTTCGCCATCCGCCCCGAGGATCTGCGCCCGGCCGACACGGGCCTGGCCGCCACGGTCAAGGTGGTCGAACCGTTGGGCGCGCACCTTCTGGTCACCTGCAGCGTGGATGGCGCCTTGTTCCGCGCGGTTCTGGACAGCGATCTGAAAGTCCGCCGCGGCGACACCCTGACCCTGGCCCCGCAGCCAGACCGGGTGCGCTGGTTCGACCCCGAAACAACCCTGGCCGTAGCCTGAGGAGCGCGAAATGAAACAGGATCTGATCGAACAGGCCCGCGCCGTTCTGGCCCGTAATGACCGGGGCGACTACACGGTGCCCACCCACGGCCTCTATCCGTTCCAGTGGAACTGGGACAGCGCGCTCAGCGCCCTTGGGTTCTCGCATTTCGACGAAGCCCGCGCCTGGCGCGAGATCGAGACCTTGTTCCGGCATCAGTGGGATGACGGCATGGTGCCGCACATCATCTTTCACGAGATGAATGACGGCTATTTCCCGGGGCCGGACGTCTGGGCCACGGGCCACGCGGTTCCCACCTCGGGCATCACGCAACCGGCGGTGGCTGGGTTCGCCGTGCGGCGGATCCATGCGCGGGCGAAGAACCGGGCGCTGGCCGATGCGCAGGCCCGCGCCCTACTGCCCAAGATTCATGCCTGGCACCAATGGTTCTACACGAACCGCGACCCGCAGGGCACCGGACTGGTCGCCATCATCCACCCGTGGGAATCGGGGCGCGACAATTCGGTCGATTGGGACGCGGCGCTGGCCCGGGTCCCGACCGAGGGCGTGGCCCCGTTCCAGCGTCGTGATGTGGCCCACGCCAACCCGGCGCACAGGCCGACTGATGAAGAATACCGCCGCTATATCTGGCTGGTACAACATTTCCGCGACCTTGGCTGGGATAATTCCAAGCTGCATGACGCCTCGCCGTTCCGGGTTGTTGATCCGGGATTCAACGCGATCCTGATCCGCTCGTGCCTGGACTTGGCGGCGCTGGCCGACGACCTGGGCGAGGCCGAGATCGCAAACGCTTCGCGCGCCTATGCGCAAGCGGGCATCGCGGCGATGGACGCCCTGTGGAGTGAGACCCGCGGGCAATATCTGTGCTTTGACCGTGTCACCGGGGAGCTGATTGACAGCCCTTCGATCGGCGGCTTGTTGGCGGCGTTCTGCCCCGTCCCCGAGCACCGCGCGCAGGCCATCGCCCAGCGGTTGGACGCCATCGGTGCCACAGTCCCGTTTCTGGTGCCCAGCCACGACCCGGCGGCCCCGGAGTTCGACGGTCTGAGGTACTGGCGAGGCCCGGTCTGGCTGATCGTGAACTACATGATCGCCGATGGGCTCAAACGCGCGGGCCAGACCCGGATCGTGCAGCGGATCGTCGACGACAGCCTGCGCCTGATCGAGCAAAGCGGCTTTGCCGAGTATTACGACCCGGTCACCGCCGAACCCTGCGGCGGCAGCAGCTTTACCTGGACGGCCGCGATGGTGATCGAGATCCTGAACGCGGAAACCACCCCGGCATGAGCGGCGCGCCACCGGTCCCCACCCAACGGGCATGGGCCTGACCGATGGTGGGCCCGTCCATTGTTTCCGCCCCCGGGCAGGAGGACTGGGTAGAGCAAGCCCTTCTTGCGGAATTGCGGACAACCGCGCCGCAAGGGGTCAATGACAGCGTCACGCTGATTGCGCAGGACGGCTCCAAACGGGTGGGCGGCCTGCATGGCGCAGCCTCCTATGGGTGGCTGCTGATCAAGACCTTATGGATCGATCCGTCCCACCGACGCCGCGGTTTGGGCCGGCAGTTGATAGACCAAGCCTTCGCCGAGGCGCGCCAGATCGGGTGTCATTCTGCATGGCTGGACACATCCAACCCGGCCGCCGCGCGGTTCTATGAGGCTTCGGGATTCGAGCCCTTTGGTCGCCTGACCAACACGCCCACGCAAAGCCCGCCCGGACATTGCCGTTGGTTCTTGTGGCGCGCCTTGCCGTAGCCGTGGCCACGCCGCCCTCACAACCGTTTTGCCGGATCGAACACCTGTTGCCACCGCTGTGCATAGCGGGATTTATCAGCCTTAGGCGCAAGGGCGGGAACCACCGGAGGCGTACCCGCCAGAACTGCCTCGATCGATTTGCGCCACGCCTTGGGATCGGATCCGCACGGAATCACACCGCTTGCCCCGATCCGGTCTCGCAGACCGTCGACCATGCTGACGATGACCGGACGCCGCGCCGCGCGCGCCTCATCCGCCACCAGCCCATAGGCCTCCCACCGCGAGGGCATCGCCACCACGTCCACGGTCCGATAGGCTTCGGCTGGGTCGTCGGCGTGGCCACGAAACTCAATCCGCTGGTCGCCTGCGGCCAAGGCCACAAGGCGGTCGCGCTGGCTGCCCTCACCAAAGATCACAAGCCGCGCATCGGGGTTGGGGCACATACGAAACCCTTCGATCAGAAGATCGAAGCCTTTCTGCGGCTCGAGCCGTCCGATCGCACCGATGACCCGGGCCACCTCGACCGGCCCGGCTGCGCGGGCAACCGCGCTTAGGTCAACCTGGGGCGAAATCACACTCAGCTTGGATGCGGGGGTCAACCGCCGTTCAGCCATCCAACCGGCCTGCGCCTTGCTGACGGCGATGACCTGATCGAACAACGAATAGGTCACGCGCAGCATCGCAAAGAACCGCCGCTTGTGCGGCACGTTCAAGGCGGTGAAAGACCGGGTATAGCTGTGCTCGACATGCACCAGCCGCGTGGTGGGATGCATCGCCCGCAAGGCCGAGAAGGCCGGCAGGCAGCGCCAGCCGGGGGCGATGTGGCACACGATGACATTGGCGTCGAAACTGCCCCAGCTGAAGGCGGTCCGCTTGACCGGGCGAACCTCTTGGTGGACTTCGCCGGCCAGTTCGGGCAGCTGCGCAAGATGGTCGAGCATACGCATGACTCCGCCGGCCGTGGTGTCATCAACAAGGTGAAGAACGGTGATCTTGGACATTTGAAAACCTCGGTTCAGATGGAAGTCTGGCGGCGCATGAGGCGACCGGCTTGAACAACAGGCGCTGGCCCGACCGCGCGCAGGGCTGCGGCTGCGATGATGGTGGTCAACGTTTTGGCGGGTTCTTCGATCAGGGGTCGGGCGCTGGTTGAAACCGACCGCTGCGCAAGCTCCCAAGCCTTGTGCGGATCCAGATTGCTGACTGCGCGGCGCGCAAGATAGCGCAGCTGATAGGCGCGCGCCGCCGCCTCGTGCCGGGCAAAGAATTCGGGGTTCAGCGGACGCAGCTTGTCGACCATCCGCTCCCACGCCTGCAACTGCCGGTCCAAAGCCGCCGACAGGCCGGTCGCGTGGATCCGGTAGCGGGTCAGCAACCCTGGTACGCCTGCGATTTGCCAATCCGTCGTCAGCATCAGCCGCAGCCAGCATTCGATGTCTTCGGATTGGCGGAAGGTTTCGTCGAAGACCCAGTCGCGCTTGGACTCGAACGCCGGACGGTAGGCCAGATCGAGCAAGGCGGATTTGCGCATCACCGCTGCCGATCCATTGCCGATCGGGTTGCGTTTCAGGACATGTGCCGCCGTTACGTCCCGCAGGCGCGGCGACTGGCGGACGCGCATCAGCCGACCACCCTCGTCAATCATGGCACTGCCGGAATAGCTGATCGCAAGGTCGGGTTCGGCCTGCAGGTGGCGCACATGGGTGGCCAGCTTTTCGGGCAGCCACAAGTCGTCGGCGTCGCAGAAGCCAACGAACTCTCCCCGCGCGGCCGCGATGCCGGTATTGCGCGCCCCGGCCAAGCCACGGTTTTCCTGCCGGATCACCCGCACTTTTGGGTCGGTCGCATGGGCGCGGGCAATGGCCCGGGTTTCGTCTTGCGAACCGTCATCCACGATGATGATCTCGAAATCGTCATGGGTCTGCGACAGAAGCGAGGCCAGAGTCTCGGCGAGGGTCGCGGCGGTGTTGTAGGCGGGAACGATAATGGATGCCTTGGGCATTTTGGGTCTCCTGGTTGGGATCAGCGGGCAAACAGCGCCTGACGGATCGGGCGGGGCAGGGCGGGGGCCAGTGCCGCGCCAAGTGCAGTGGGCACACCGCGCCGAATGGGGTTGAGAAAGCTGCGCGCACTCAGCGCCAGACCGGCGCGGGCATAGGCGCGGGCCATCGACGGTTCTGCCCCCAGACGCAGCGCGCGGCGGGCCAGATACCGCATGTAAATCGCCTCAGATGCAGGCGATGGTGAAACGCCATAGCGGGCCGCTGTTGCAACCGCCCTTGCGCGCCCGGCCCGCATCGCCTCGAGGTCCGAAGACAGACCGCTGCCGCTGGTCCGGTACCAGACCTGCAGGCGATCGACGCCGATGATCACGTGGCCTTCGCCTGCCAAGCGGATCAGCAGCTCGAGATCCTCGTTGTGGACCGCAGCCGGGTTCAGTCCGCCGACAGCAGCGAACACCTGGCGGCGCACTGCAAGGTTCGACATCGTGCACACCGCATTTTCCGCCAGCAGGTCTGGAATGGTCAGGGGATCGGTGGGAACCGTTGAGCGCGTCGGACAATCGCCGGGGGTTTCGGAAAAGAACCCGATCTGGCCAAAGGCCGCATCAATGCTGGTATCTGCAAACAACCGGTCCAATTGGGCCAGCTTGTCGGTGACCCACAGGTCATCCGCGTCGCAGAACGCGAGGATGTCGCCGGTGGCCACTGCCGCACCATGGTTGCGCGCAGAGCTGGGGCCGCGATTGGGGTTGGCCTCAACCCGCACCCGGGCGTCGCGCGCGCAAAATTGCCGGACAACTTCGGTCGTCTGGCGCGAGGGCTTGTCGCCCACGCAGATGAGTTCGAAATCCGCAAAGCTCTGCCCCAGCAGGCTATTCAGGGTGGCGGCAATGGTTGCCGCGTCATTGTGGAAGGGAACGATGATGGAAAACCGGGTCATTGGGCGCGCGCCTCCTGAATGATAGCAGAACCCCGCGGCAGCAGCGCCCAGGAAGCGGCCAGCATGATGGCGCTGCAGGTGCAGACGTACCCGACGGCGACGGGCATCAGGCCGAGCGGCGCCATCAGGGTAGTGTTGGCGATCAGGCCCACGGCCAGAACCGTGCTGACCCGTAATTCGGTGACGGGGCGGTTTTCCGACCGCAGCCACCCGGCGACCGCCGACCAGATCACCGTCGGCAGGGCCGCAAGGCACAGAACCGATACCACCGGGGCGATTTCGGCCCAGCCCTGTCCCAGCAGCAGCGGCACATAGACCGGGGCCAGTGCCGCCTGCAGCAAAACCAGCGGCGTCAGGATCAGCAGCGACAGGCCCAGCCCGTGGCGCAGCGCCCCGTGCTTGTCCTCGGCCGCGCACAGATGCGGGAACAGAACGACCGAGAAGGCTTGCGTGAACGAAGTGGCCAGCCCAAGGCCCGCATTGAAGGCCATGAAATAAATGCCAAGTGCCTCGGCGCCCATCATTGCGCCCACCACCAGCTTGTCTGCCTGCAGGCGCAGAACCTTGACCAGTTCGACGCCCAGAACGGCCCAGCCGTAGACCGCGAAAGGTTTCAAGGCTGCAAACCCGGCCCGACGATCAGGCGACCACCGACGCAGGCGGCGCATCAGCACCAGCCAGACAGGTGCAGTCAGCAAGCGCGGCAGAACCAATGCCAGAGGCGAGGCCCAGACTACCGCAAGCAGCGCCGTCAGGGCATTGGCCCCCACGACTTGCCCGCCGGCGATCGCGGCGGTCTGCTGCAGCTTGCCCTCGCGCATTGCCAATGCGGCCTGAACCAGGCCCGCCGGCATGAACAGGTACTCCCCGGCCAGCACCGCCAGCAGCATCGCCAGCATTGCGTGCCCCATGACGAACAGCGCCGCCGCGACAGCCAGTTGCAGCAGGCACAGCCCCGCGCACCAGACCCAGAAGATGCGGTGCGCCGTGTTGCACCGCTGCGCCAGCTCCTCGGGCGGGGCCTGAATGATACGCTGGTTCACCCCAGTCTCGGTCAGCGCCTTGAGGATGTCGCCCGCCGCCAGAGCCGCTGCGGCCAGACCGATCGCTTCGGGGCTCAGGGTACGGGCAACGGCCACCACGACGACCAGCCGCGACGCCTTGGCCGCCACTTCGGAGGCGGTATAAGCCAACAGGTGCCGCAGAAAACCGGAATGTGCAAAGCTGTGCGTCATGACGCCGTGATCCCGTAAAACAGTTGTTGGTTCCGTTTTACGGGTGGCCAAGGTCTGTGTCCCGGACGCGGTCGGACGGGGCAGAGGACCGTTCGGAGAGGGACCTATCCGAATGGGACAAGCCGTCATCCCGATGCCGGACTGACGCAGGCCGCGCGGCGGGGTTTATCTTCTGTGACAGATCAGGAGATGAAAATGACCATGAGTTTCAAGATTTTCCTTATTACGGCGGTCAGCGCCTCGACCCTGCTGGGGTGCAGCAGCATGCAGACCCCCCGCAACATCGAAGCCGTATCACGCGGCGAAAGCTATCAGGCGCAATACCGCGAACCCGGACGTCGGCGGGGCGACACGCCATTGTTGCAAGCCGCCGCGATGAACGGCCAGACCTGCATGCCGCAGGCCGGCGACCAGGGCGCACGTGCCTATGCGAAATGGTCTCAACCAGCGCTCAGCCCCTTGTTGGGCGAGAAACTCTCGCGCAACGACATGGTCCAGATCACCATCGAAGGGGATGATCTGCTGAGCGACGCATATGTCGTTTCGCGTGACGGAGACCTCAAGCTGCCCTACCTGCCACCCGTGCGCGCCCAGGGCCGCACCACCGAGCAGGTCGAACAAGAGGTGGCCCGCGTTCTGGTTGCGGCCCAGTTCTATGACGCCGAACCCCGCGTAACCGTGAGGGTCAGCGATTTTGCCTCGGTGACCGTGGGTGTGCGCGGCGCGGTGTTCGAGCCGCACTCGGTCGAGATCGGCGGTGTTCCGGGCGATTCCCTCGACCGTCGGCGCCAGGGCGCGCTGGGGGCCTCGACCGAAGGGCGCAACCTGTCGGTGGCGCTGCGGGCCGCGGGCGGGGTGCGGCCGGATGCCTATCTTTCGGCGGTCGAGCTGCACCGTCAGGGGCGCATCTATCGCATGGATCTGCGCGGCGTGTTCGAAGGATCGGACCCGACCGACATCATGCTGCTGACCGGCGACCAGATCGTGGTCAACAGTCGCGGGTGCTTCCAGGACGCGCTGATGCGCCCCAGCCCGATCAGCCCGCCCGGCGTGACGCTTTACATGTCGAACCTGACCCAACCGGCCGCGGGCAACGCCCAGTCCGCCATCGGGCGCGACGTGCGCGAGGTGCCGTATGGCACCCGGTTCCTGCAAGCCGTGGTCGACAGCAACTGCGTCGGCGGGTCGAAGACGACAAACGCCAACCGCAGCGCAGTGCTGTTCACGCGCAACCCCGTGACCGGATCCTCGGTCGTGATCGAGCGCAATATCGAAAAGCTGCTGCGTCGCGGAGACCGCGACGACTACGATCCCTATGTTCTGCCGGGTGATGCCGTTGCCTGTTACGACAGCAAGGTCACCGGAGTTACCGAAATCGCCCGGTCGCTGGGCATCGTCGGGGCCGCGGTTCTGCTCAGCCCTTGACCGCACCGGGGGCGGGCAGCGCAGCTTTTGCCCGCTCCCATACTGTGGGCAGACCGCACAACAGGTCAGTGACTTGCTGACGGTCTGCGGATTTTGCGGCCATCTCGACTGCAATCAGCGCATCACGGAACCCAACCGCACCAAAGGTCGCCGCGCTTCCCGCCAGCCTGTGACACTCCTGCGCGACCTGGTGCAGATCGGCTTCACCGGCCTCCAACTGGGCAAGTTGCGCGACGATGGCATCCCCTTCGGACAGGTATTTGGCAAGCAGCTTATCAAACACGTCGGCGCCAAGGCTGGCGCGCAGATCGCCGATGTGATCCGCTTCGTCCTCGGGCTGGATCAAAGCGTCGGGTTCGGTGACCGCCCTCAGGGCCTTGCGCAAGGCATCCAGGGCAATCGGTTTGCCGACAAAGGCCGTCATCCCGGCGGAGCTAAACTCGTCGACCGCATCAGGCAGCACGTTGGCCGAAACGGCAATGATCGGTATGTCCGCCGAAGGCCCTCCCCCGCTGCGGATGTGGCGCGTCGCAGTCGGGCCGTCCATGACCGGCATACTGATATCCATCAGGATCACGTCGAATCGATGCGCTGCCGCCGCGTCCACGCCCAGTTGACCGTTCTGGGCAACCGTCACCCGGTGGCCGTCCAGTTTCAGCATGTTGCAGATCACCTCGCGGTTGATCTCGTTGTCCTCGACCACCAGCACGTCCAACGGCTGGGCGTGCTGAACCTCTGGCTGGTCGCTGTCAACGTTGGCGTCCAATTCCGCGTCCTGCAGCGGCAGGCGAACCCAGAACACGCTGCCCTCGCCGGGCGTGCTTTCGACGCCGATCTCTCCGCCCATGGCCTGAGCAAACCGACGTGCGATGCCCAGTCCCAGACCGCTGCCCCCGGTGGCTCGACCGATGGTTGGATCACTGGTGTGGAAATCATCAAAGATCACGTCGACCTCATCCGAGCCAATACCGTTGCCAGTGTCGATGATGCGGAATTCAAAGATGTTGACCCCCGCAGAGGGGCCAGGCTCGGTCACTTCGACCTCGATCGAGATCCGGCCGTTTTCGGTGAACTTGATGGCATTGCCGACAAGGTTCAGAAGAATCTGCCGCAACCTTTGGGCATCGGCGGCGACGCAGGGGCGCGCCTCGCCCACCCATTGCCAAGAGATAGAGTTCCCCCGCGATGCGGCGTTGCCGCTTTGACCGTCCACAATCTCTTGCAGGATGTCGTTCAGGTCGGTGGGCTGCAACGCGACCGACAGTTTCCCGGCCTCGAACCGGGCGATGTCCAGAACGGAGTCGACGTGGCTTAGGAGGATCTGGCCCGAGATTTCCATGGTCTCGACGAACCGCGCCTGTTCGCGGGTGGTGCGGGTGTTCTTCAACAGCGTGAGGTTGCCCAGCAGCCCGTTCAGCGGCGTGCGGATTTCGTGGCTCATCACGGTCAGGAAATCGGCCTTGGCCTTTTCACCGGCCAGGGCTTGGTCGCGGGCATGGATCAGTTCCTGCTGCGCCGCCACCCGCTGCGAGATGTCACGGACAAAGCCAATGATGATTTCCTGATCACCCGCCCGGGCCGATTGCAGCGCCAGTTCGACCTGGAACTGCTCGCCATCCGCGCGCATCGCCTCCAACTGGACCCGCCCCTTACCGACGACATGCCGTTCTCCACCAGCCTGCATACGTTCCATGCCGGCACGATGAGCCGCGCGCAGATGCGGCGGCACGATCAGGTCACCAATCGCGCGACCCCGTGCCTGATCTGCCGTATAGCCGAATATTGCCTCGGCAGCTGGGTTGAACTCGATCACGTCGCCCTTGGAATCGACCACGATCACCGCGTCCAACGAGGTGGAGAGGATCGTGTTCATCCGTTCATTCGCCTGCCGCAGCGCCCTGCCGCGGCGCGTGGCGCGCTGGTTGACCACCAGAAGATAGGCGCTGACGGCACCCAAGGTCAGAAGCAAGGCTCCCGACAGAATCGCCAATCGCAGAAGATTTGCGGCGGTCTGGGTGCGCTGCTGGTCCGACTCGGTGGCAAAATACGAGATGCCCGAAACGGCCAACGTGCGGACATGCGGACCGATCTCAAAGGCGGCGCGTTTCAGATCGTCCAGTTGTTCGGCCAGCTCCGCATCCGGCCCGTCGATCAACGGGATTGCGGCGTTCAGGTGCTGGGTCACCCGCTCCAACGGCAAGCGGAACCGGTCATCCTGGCGCAACGGTTGAAACACACGGGATTGTGCCAGCGTATCGACACGGCTGTAGAACAGGTCGAACCGCCGGCGCACCAGATCCAATGTGCCATGTTCCGCGTCCTGGGCCGCCGACGCAGTTTCCAGAGCGTTCAGGTAGGACAGATAGTCAACCTCGACCTGCGACAGCGTCCATTGGACATTGTCCGAAAGCGCCGCCCGCCGGTCGTTGAAATCTGTAAACACCTGCGCCGACAGCCACGCTACCGCGACCAGACCTAATAAAACGCCAAAGCCGATGAGCCCGAAGACCCATCGGCGTCGCAAAATGTGCGTGCCGGTACCGCTCAATCCGAGCCCCATCGATAGTTCACTGCGCTTTACTCATTACTGCACTCGGTCCGGTTGCAAGCTATTTAACGACCTCGAGGCGATCGAGTTGCCAAATGCTGCGCGAATAGGTCACCTCGGTCTGGTATTTCGGGTCGCTGTCATAGGGGTAGACGATCCACAGCGGGCCCTTCTGCCGGCGCGACATCTCGGCGCCGTCCATCTCATAAGCCACGATCGGGTCGCTTTCAGTAACTGAGTCTATCGGGATTTCAACCGCATAGTCGTTGATCGCCGTGGCGCGGATCATGCGGCCATCTGCACCGACAGCCTCCAGCAGGACCGACAACGGCACGCCGACAAAGGTGTTCTCACCTTCGGTCCAGATCGTCGAGGTCGCAAAAGTCCGCGCGGGCAGGGCTTTCAACATGTCCATGTCGAACCGCGCTCCGTCCTCGGCTCCGGGCCGAGTCAGGTTGCCGGTGATCGTCAGAACCACCTCTCCGGTGGGTTCGGCCAGATCCTTAGCCTGTGCCTGGTCCAAGGTCAGAACCATTGCCAGAGCTGCAAGTAAAATCCGCATGTCATTCTCCTAGTGTCCATCTGCACAAGATCAGAAAGCTTAGCAGGGCAACAGACGGGCATCGGGATAAGCACCTATCCGAACGGATAGGTGCCCTTCGTTACGCGGCCGGGCGCAGGTGGCCCATGCGCTGCGCCATGATCCGCTCAAACTCTTGGCGCAGCTCTGACCGCTGCAGGGCAAAGACCGCGGTGGCCTCAAGATACCCGGCGACCGAGCCGCAGTCGAAGCGTTCACCCGCGAAGGCATAGCCCGAGCAGCCAGCGGTTTTGATATCCGCAGCGATGGCGTCGGTCAGCTGAATTTCATTTCCCGCACCCGGTGCCTGGCCGGCCAGACGACCAAAGATCGACGGCTGTAGGATATACCGCCCGACGATGCCGAAATTTGACGGCGCCTGCTCGGGGTTGGGCTTTTCAACCAAGCCGCGCAGGCTCTGCACACGCCCGGCCTGCAGAGCGATATCGACCACCCCGTAGGACCCGATCCTGTCGGACGGCACGGATTGGGTCGCAACCATGTGGCCGTTTTGGTCACAATAGCTTTGGACCATCTGTGCCAAGGCTGGGCGTCGGGCGCTGATGACGTCATCGGGTAGGATCACGACAAACGGCTCGTTGCCCACACATTCGCGCGCCAGCGACACAGCATGGCCCAATCCACGGGGCGCGTCCTGCCGGACAAAGCAGTATTTGCCATCCTCCAGATCGGCGCAGCGCAGGTTGTTCAACAACTCGGTTTTACCACCATCCTTCAACTTGCGTTCAAGCGCCGTATTCCGCCCAAAATAGGCCTCCAGCGCGGTTTTCTCGGGCGACGTAATGAAGATGAACTCTTCAATCCCGGCCGCGCGCGCCTCGTCGACGGCATATTGGATCAGCGGGCGGTCGATCAGCGGCAGCATTTCCTTGGCCACGGTCTTGGTCGCGGGCAGAAACCTTGTGCCCAGTCCGGCGACGGGAAAGACGGCTTTGCGAATCTTGGTCATATCAATTCTCCTTGGGTTTTCTCAGTAGGCGCCGCGGCCGGACACGACGGCCCGCACGGTCATGGCAATCAGCATCAGATCCAGAAGGGCCGAGCGGGACCGCACATAGGCCGTGTCCAGGTCAATCATCCGGTCGAAGTCGATGGCGGCCCGGCCCGACACCTGCCACAGGCCGGTGATCCCGGGGCGGACGGCCAGGCGTTCAAGCGCGCGCGGCGGGTATTTGGCGACCTCCTCAGGCAGGGCAGGGCGCGGTCCGACGATCGACATGTCGCCCTGGAGGACGTTGAGGATCTGCGGCAGCTCATCCAGCGAGAAGCGGCGCAGAAGCTTGCCCACCCGTGTCACACGCGGATCGTGACGGGCCTTGAAGCACACGCCTGCGCGGTCGGACTGCGCCAGCAGGCTGGCCCGTTGTGCTTCGGCGTCGGTGGTCATCGAGCGGAACTTGTAGACGGTGAAGGGAACCCCGTTCCTGCCCACCCGCGTCTGCCGGAACAGGGCCGGGCCGCGGCTGTCCAACCGGACAAGCGCGGCAATGGCCAGCATTGGAAGGGCCAGAACCGTCATGGCCGCCAGCGCAACGGTCAGGTCAAGACTACGGCTGGGCGTCAGCCCGCCGAGAGCCTGGGCGACGCACCGTCCCAGAAATTCGAAATTTCCGATCAGATAGCGGCGGGCCATGCGGCGCGGCTCCATCGCCAGCCGCCACGCCCATTCCATCCGGGCCCGCCGCACGATCCCGGGGGCCCGCCGGACGTTGCCCGCCAGAAAGTCGAACAACGCGCCGACACCCAGCACCAGGTTTGGGTTCAGCCGTGCGCGGTGCCGCGTAATCCACAGTTCTTGCAGCGGAACGCCCATCGCCACCAGCAGGATATCTGCGCCGGACTGGTTGATCTCGTCCAAGGCTACGTCCGCCCGTTCGATGCCCCCAAACCCGTCGCGGGAACCGGCAATCCTAAGGCCGGGCGCCATGTCTTGCAGGCGCGCTGCTGCGGCCTGTGCGGTGCCGGGCGTTCCGCCCAGCAGATAGACCGACTGGCCCAGTTTGGCCGCGCGCCGGACCAGGCGCGGGACAAAGTCGGTTCCGTTCAGGTTCTCGGCCATGCGTTCGCCCTGCATCGAGGCGGCAAGCTCGACCCCGATCCCGTCGGGCAGGACGAGGTCGGCTTGCGTCAGGGCTGCTCGATATTGGTCATTCTTTGCCCGGACATTCGCGCAATGCGCATTCAGGAAAAAAACGGTTCGGCGGTGACCGTCCAAAAGCGTGTTGATGACCGGCCCGGATTCTGCATTCACCACCGGCTGCCCAAGGATTTCGGTGATCGGCAGCGCGGTGCCGGGCGTGGTGTGTGCGCCTTCGAAAAGGGCGTTTGCGGCTTGGAAGTGCATGGAACTCTCCGAACATGAATTGAACTGTTGCCCTAAACCTGTCCGCGGTGTCGGCACCGGTACAGACGAGCATCAGGAGAGTTGGCGGAGAAATCGGCTGATCGGCACGGCCCGGATGCGGCACCGCCCGGAAATCCGGCCAGTTGCTCCTATCCGATCGGGTATCTGCCTGTCCGTTCGGTAGGCTTCACCGCCGATCATCAATGCTTTATTAACCTTTTCAGGTCTGGGTGGAGGCACATGGAGTTCATTGATGAAAGTTCTTATCGCCGACGATCACGATCTGGTTCTGGACACGCTTGTCGCCTTCATTGAGGCCACGGGCGGGATCGAACCCACCACCGCGCCGGATTTTGCGACCGCAAAGGCCAAGATCGAATCCGAGGGTCCGTTTGATCTGGTTCTGCTGGATCTGAATATGCCGGGCATGAACGGGCTGAGCGGGCTGGAAACCTGCATTGGCATGGATCGGGCGCGGCATGTGGCGCTGTTCACCGGCGATGCCTCGCGCGGTCTGGCCGAACGTGCGCTCGAACTGGGGGCCGCCGGGTTCGTGCCCAAGACCCTTCCGGCCAAGTCGCTGGTAAACGCCATCCGTTTCATGGCCATGGGTGAGCAATATCTGCCCGTCGGTTTCATGAGCGCCGAGCAGCCGAACGACACCCATCCGATGGCCAAAAAACTGACCGAGCGCGAGCGCCAGGTCCTCAAGGGTCTGACCGAGGGCAAGTCGAACAAGGAGATCGCCCGCGATCTGGACTTGTCCGAGCCGACGATCAAGCTGCATGTGAAAACGCTGTACCGCAAAGTGGGTGTCAGCAACCGTACCCAGGCCGCAATGGCCGCGCGCGAGGCGGGCCTGTTCTGACCCACGCCCATCCTTTCGGATAGTGGGCCTGTCCCAACCCGCCCCAGTCTAACCCATTGCGCAGCGGACAGCCCATGCCGTCCCGGTCTATCACTTCTTTGAGAGAGGATGTGATATGCCGAACCAGATTTCCGACAACCATCAGCCCCTTGCGCCCAACCGTTGCTGGGACTGGGCGCGTATAAGCCGCAGCGACATCCGGTCTCTGGGTTGGCGGCGCGTCCTCAAGGGTGGGCGGTTGACCGATGCCGGACGATTGCCGCGATATGTTGCGCTTTTTCTTCTGGGGTCCAGCTGCATCTGGGCCCCGATCAGCGGGTATCTGGCAACCGCGCCGGTCAAATACGCATCCCACGCCTCGTTGATCCTGCCGGGATCGGGCGCGTCGGCCTCGGTCAATCTGGCAAATATCGGGCAGGCCTCGTCCTACGCCAATTCAGCCTTTGCCAACGGGTCGATCAGCCCCACCGAAACCTACAAGCGCCTGCTGTCTGCGGATCGCATCCTGGATGCGGCGGCGCGCGCCGTCGGCGCGGAACGCGATGCGTTCGGCAAGCCGCGCATCCGCCTGGTGGACCAGACCAGCCTGATCCATATCGAAATGGAGGCCGCCAGCCCGGGGGACGCGCAACGCCACGGCGATGCCCTTGTCGCTGCGTTTTTTGCCGAGATCGACGCCTTGCGCGCGGACGAAATCGCCACGCGCGAAGCCAGCAACAGCGGCGCAATCGAAGACTATCAGCGCTCGGTTCGTGAAACCCGCGCTGCGATCGAGCAGTTGCAGCGGCAGAGTGGGCTGCTCTCTGCCGCCCAATACCGTGAGCAGGTGGCCGCCACTGACCGTGCGCGCCAAACGCTGCGGGCCGAGGAAAGCACGCTGGCCCGCCAGGCCGAGCGCGTCGCGGCGCTTGAGGTCGCGCTGGATCTGCCTCCGGATGCCGCTGCGGTGACGCTAAAGCTGTACGCCGACGCGCAATACATGTCGCTGCTCAAGGATGTCTCGACCGGCGCGGCCAAGCTGGCGCAGGCCGATGCCAATTACGGGCCGCGCCATCCGGTCTATCGCACAGCGCGGGAGGAATATGAAGGCGCACGAAAGGTTGCCGTCCAACGCGCGGCCGAGGTGACCGGCCTGTCGGTCGAGCAGCTCTCGGGTCTGGACCGCGCCCCCGAGGGAGAGCGCGCGCAGTTGCTCAGCGAGCTTGTCCGCGAAAACGCCCTGCGCGCGGGGCAGGAGAAGCATGTAAAAACCCTCGCCGCACAGGTCGCGGCCGAAACTTCGCGCCTGTCCGCGCTGGCGCCGGTGGCCGCCGAACTTGAAGACCGTCAAAGGGATTTTGCCGTGGCCGAAGCCGTTTTTGCCTCGGCCATCGCCCGGTCGGAATCTAAAAAGACCGATGTCTATGCCTCGTACCCGCTGATCCAGGTGCTGGAAAATCCGTCGCTGCCGGACCGGCCGTCTTCACCCAACAAGAAGCTGTCGATCGCGGCCGGGATTGCCGCCACGTTGATGCTTCTGATCGGGCTGACGCTGGCATGGGTCCGTAACCCGCTGATCTCGCGGCTGTTGAAAACCACAGGCGAGAACAAGGCATGACCCGGGCCGAGCCGCAGAACCCGGCCGAGCGGCTTGTCTGGTGCGCGCTGGTCTGGACATGGCCGTTCTATGCCATCGGCGCGCTCTATGTCGTGGGGCCGGTGCTGGGATGGTGCTTGGCGGGGTTGGCGGCGCTGGCCTTGTATCTGGGGCCGGCGATCCGTCCGGATTTGCGGGCCACCGGGCCGGTTCCGGCGCTGGCTTGGCTATGGATGGCCGGCATGCTGTTGATGCTGTTTGCACTGTGGGCCGGCCATCTGGATTGGGGGCTGGGGCTGAGCAAGACCATCAAGTCCTCGATCGGCTGGGCCAAGGGCTGGGCGCTTATTCCATTGTTCATCCTGGCCGGGGCCGTGCTGCCGATCCGGCGCGAGGTTCTGGTGCGGGGCCAGTGCAGACTGGGGCTGTGGACCCTGTGCCTTGCGCCCCCGCTGTTGGCGGCACCTTATCTGGGCCTGCCCAGCCAGATCTTCACCTCACCGCTCAAGGCGGTAGGTGGGCCGGGGCCCGAGTATTTCTCAGTCTATCTCTACACGATCGACCCGGCCAGTTGGACGCCCCGGTGGCAGTTCTTCGCGCCCTGGTCGCCATTTGCCGCCCTGCTGGGGGTATGCATGGTCCTGTTCGCACTCGAAGAACGGCACCGGGGATGGATGGCCGTCGGGCTGAGCGCGGGTATTCTCATGATCTTTGCGTCGAAATCCCGCATGGGGCTGGTCGGGCTGGTGGCCTGCACGCTGGGGCCGCGCCTTTTGCCGCTGGTGGCGCGCAGCGTCGGATGGTTTCTGGTGTCGGCCGTGGCGACGGCGTCCGCTGCGTGGGGGGCCGCCGCGATCGATCTCGGCAATCAGGCGCTGCAGAATTTCAAATCGGCGCGCGCCGACAGCACACGCGTGCGCGAAACCCTGCAACGCATCGCCTATGAACGCTGGCAGTCCGACGCGGTGCTGTTTGGTCACGGAACGGTTCAGCCCGGTGCGCATTTGGTCGAATACATGCCCATCGGAAGCCACCACACCTGGTACGGCCTTCTGTTCGTTAAAGGCATCACCGGTTTCGTAGCGTTTCTTGTCCCCTTCGCCGTGCATTTCGGCGTGGTGATCACCGACGCGGTCCGCTCAGCGCGGGGACGGCTGCCGCTGGGCCTATTGACGACCCTTCTGCTGCTGACCTTCGGCGAAAACATCGAGATCGAGGCCTATCTGCTCTGGCCCGCGCTGCTGATGCTGGGGTGCCACCTGCGCGAAATGGCAGAGGTCCGGGCTCAGCCGAGCGCGTAACCGGCCCCGCGCACGGTGCGGATCGGGTCATCCCCCCCACGCACCGTCAAAGCTTTTCGCAAACGCCCGATATGCACATCGACGGTCCGGGTATCCACGTAGATATCGCGCCCCCAGACCCGGTCGAGCAATTGTTCGCGGCTCCAGACCCGGCCCGGCTTTTCCATGAAGGTCGACAGCAGCCGGAACTCGGTCGGACCCAGCTTGATGTCCTCGCCCGCGCGGGTCACACGGTGCGTTTCGCCATCCAGAACGATGTCATCGTATTCCAACCGCTCGCCCACGGCAGCGGGGCGGGTCCGCCGGAACTGGGATTTGACCCGGGCCATCAGCTCGATCACCGAATAAGGCTTGGTGACATAGTCGTCGGCACCGGTTTCCAGCCCCCGCACCTTGTCGACCTCGTCGGACCGGGCCGACAGCATGATCACGGGGATCGCACGGGTGGCCGCGGTCATCTTTAGCTGCCGGCAGATCTCGATCCCGGAAACGCCGGGCAGCATCCAGTCCAGCAAGATAAGGTCGGGCGGGGCCTCTTTGATCTGCAGCAGGGCTTCGTCGCCGTTCTCGGCCTGTACGACCGTGAACCCCTCGGCCTCAAGATTGTAGCGGATGATCTCGCGCTGGGACGGCTCGTCTTCGACGACAAGGATCGTAGGGGTGGGCATCACCGGACCTCGGTCATTTCCGTTGGTGTCTGATCCTGACGTGGACGATCATCATCCGGTAACTCGCCGGTGACCAAATAGATCGTCTGCTCGGCGATGCCGGTGGCGTGGTCGCCGATCCGCTCAAGATTTTTTGCGACAAAGTGCAAATGCATACCGACGGTGATATTGGCCGGTTTCTCCATCATGTGCGTCAGCAGGGTCCGGAACACGTTGTTGTAGATCGAATCCACCTCGGCATCGCGTTCACGGATGCTTTGCGCCGCGTCCAGATCACGCTGCATAAACGCATCCAGTGCGTCGGCCAGCATGGCCTGGACCAACTGGGCCTGGCGTGCGATCGCCGCGGTCACCTCGTCCAGGCTGGACGATGCCGCGATGGTGATGGCGCGCTTGGCGATGTTCTTGGCGTGGTCGCCGCTGCGTTCCAGTTGATTGGCGATGGTGAAGGTGGCCAGAACCACGCGCAGATCGACGGCGGTGGGGGCACGGCGCGCTATGATGTTGGCGGCCTCGGTCTTCACCAGCTCTTCCAACTCGTCGATGCTGCGGTCGGCCTTGACCGTCCGTTGGGCCAGATCCATATCCCGATCGCGCAACGCGTTGATTGCATCGGACAGCCCGGTTTCGACCAGCCCACCCATGCGCATCAGGTGTGCCTGGACGGCCTCCAATTCCGTGTCGAAGGACCGGACGATGTGCTTTTCCTTCATGGCTTCGTCGGTCATCCGATCCTCCCGGTGATATAGGATTCGGTGCGGGGATCTTCGGGGTTGGTGAAGATCTGGCCGGTGTCACCGTATTCGACAAGGCTGCCCAGGTGGAAAAACGCGGTTTTCTGGCTGACGCGGGCGGCCTGCTGCATCGAATGGGTCACGATCACA